>CAVEOF010000017.1:0-34826 GCA_963617165.1 Coriobacteriaceae bacterium
AAAGTTAGCTTGTAGCTTGGGACGAGAAAAATTTTTGAGATGAAGGCGCTACTCGGGCAGATGGAGGAAAAATAAGAAAAAAGTCCGAAAAAATTTGAGAATGTCGAGAAAAGTCCGTTTTATAGGACAGTCAATGCGGTAAAATGAGGATACCAAACAAAAAGAGAGGGAATCGTCATGGAAAAGAAATTTGCCGTAGCACTGCTCAAGGGGGACGAAGAGATCATCCTCGGATTATTCGGAACCAAGGAGGAAGCCGATACGTTCGGACATACAAATTGTATATCGCATAGCGAGGGGCTGCAATATTGCTTTTCATCTTATTTTATCGGAAACCGACAGGTTGGTGCGGATATTTCGATTTATGATTATTACAATCTGCCCCAATACGCATAACCGATCTCCCGTCGACGGAATGTTCCTGCCGACGGGAGATCTATTCTTTGTACGAACCGCGTAGGAAAGAATACTATCATCATACGGACAAGAAAGAATAAGAAAAATAGAGAACACTATTGCATAGCAGGTTCGGGTGTGGTATAATGAGAGCGAATTTCGGCGAAAGCCGAGCCGTGGAACCCGCAGGCGAGCTGCGGAATAGGATAATAGCGATGATAGTGACGGAGGAACCTGTTTTGATGGAACAATATGACGGGGTTGTAAAAGAGGTGGCGGCGCGGCTTGCCGCGACGGAGCCAAAAGGGCTCTCGGTCGGGGCGTGCGCGCGCCTGCCGAAGCGGCGGGAGGTCGTCGCGATCCTCGACGATATGATGGAATTGATGTTCCCCGCGTATTATCGCAAGGAGGACTGCGGCGCGCGTCCGCGCGAGGAGATCGCGGAGCAGGCGCTCGCCGCGCTCTGCCGACAGATCGACGCGGCGTATTCGCTTGCCGATACGGCGCGCGCGGAGGGGACGGAAGGGAAGGCGGAAGCAAAGAGGGACGCACATGCCCTTGCCTCCGAGATCCTGTCGCTTGTCCCGAGCATCCGCGAGAAGCTCGAAAAGGACATTACCGCCCTGTACGAGGGCGACCCCGCGGCGAAGAGCCCGGCGGAGATCCTGCTCTCTTATCCCGGGTTTTACGCCATTGCGGTGTATCGGATCGCTCACGAGTTCTATCTGCGGGACATTCCTTTTCTTTCGCGGATGATGACCGAGCACGCGCACGGCAGGACGGGCATCGATATTCACGCGGGCGCGACGGTCGGCGAGTATTTCTTCATCGACCACGGCACGGGTATCGTCATCGGTGAGACGACCGTCATCGGCGATCATGTAAAGCTCTATCAGGGCGTGACGCTCGGGGCGAAGAGCTTTGAGCTCGACGAGAACGGGAATCCCGTCAAGGGGATTAAGAGGCACCCGAACATCGGAAACAACGTGATCATTTACGCGAACGCCACGATCCTCGGCGGTACCACGAGCATCGGAGACGGCGCCGTCATCGGAGGAAACGTGTGGATCACGCGCTCCGTAGAATCGGGCGCAACAGTCACATACAGCGAAAACTACCGAAAATAAAAGAAAAAGTTCGCGACGATCTACAAAATATACCGTTTTATGACATCTTTCGGTCGGACAGAGCACAATGGCTACATTTTCTTCTTCAAAAAAGCGAATATGTGCTCTTCCCGACTTATCATGAAAAAGAAGAAAACAACGAAAACTACCGAAAAATAACGAAAAAGGTCGTGATAATCTATGAAACATACCGTAGACGCCAATTTCTTTCCCGGCTTCGTCAGGAAGTCTCTGAGCTTCACCATCGACGACGGGAATCTTCCTCTCGATCGGAAGCTCCTCGACGTCGTTTCTCCCGCGGGCTTTCGCGGGACCTTCAACCTTTGCTCCGACCGCAATGCGGAGGTGACGGCAGAGGCGTTGCGCGAGTTTTATCGCGGGCACGAGATCTCCAACCATTGCAAATATCATACCGACCTTTTGCCGGGGGAGGCGTATCTTTCCGTGGCGGACGAGCCGTTCGATCGTGAGACGGCGGACAAGAGCAAGATCTATCCGCGCGGCATCGAGGGACTCTATTACTACTGGCGCAGAGTCTGGTGGGCGACGGGCGGCGACTTTTCGCACTACCGCCGCTATGAAAGAGAAGGACGGCGGGAGCTCGAGAAGATCTTCGGCAAAGGGAGCATCGGAGGATACGTATACCCCGACGGCGACCAGAAGAGCGAGCGCCTGAAAAAATACCTCGAAAAACGCGGCTATTACGGCGTCCGCATCACGGGTTGCGTCGGGGATTCGACGGGCTTTTCCTTTCCCGCCGACCGTATGGCGTGGTCGTACAACGCAAACTATACCAACATGGAAGAATTCGGGCACAAGTACGAGCAAGCACCCGACGACGGCGGCTTGAAATTCTTCTGCTTCGGCGTGCATTCGCACGACTTTGAAAACGCGGGGAAATGGGACGTTCTCGAGCGCTTTGCCGCCGCATACGGCAATCGTCCCGATACCTTCTATTACGCACCCGTCGGCGAGCTGTTTGCCTATGAGGACGCGGTCCATCGCCTGAAGATCACCGACGAAGGGGTGGAAAATCCGAGCGACATCGACCTTTTTCTCACCGTGGACGGCACGCGCGTGACGCTCCGAGCGGGGAAAACGTACCGCTTCCGGTGAAAATTCGCCGTTTGAGCCTCTTTTCACTCTTTGCCGCGCTTTTCGCCGTGCTTTTTGACGCGCTTTTCGACACGCATTGCCGATCGGCGCAGTCACACCTCGCATCGCCCGATCGTTTCCTTTACCGAGAAAATACATGGAGATCCGCACTCCGGAGGCACTATGAAGCTTGAGATCTGTTACCCGAATTTCACGAAAAAAGCCGTGACCTTCACCATCGACGACGGCAACGTCGCGATGGACGAAAAATTTCTGTCGATCGTCGGAAAGGGCGGTATACGCGGCACCTTCAACCTCTGCCCGAATTGGATGAAGAGCCTCACGCCCGCCGAATATCGCGAATTCTATGCGGGACACGAGATCGCGAATCATATGTCCTATCATCCGATGGCGCTCGACCCCGAACGGTCGTATCGGGTCGCCGAGGAGCCCTTCGACGAGCAAACGGCAGATCCCGAGAAGCTCTATCCCACAGAGCGCGCAGGGCTTTATCATATGCGCGCACACAGATGGTTGTATGCCGCGGACAGAGAGACCTATCTCGCCATCGCGGAGGAATCGCGTCTTAAGCTCGATGAGATCTTCGGGCAGGGAAGCATCCGTAGCTTTGTCTACCCCTATTCGAGGCAAAAAGATGAAGCGATCTACCGAAGCCTTGCCGCAAGCGGGCACTATTACGGCATCCGAAGAACGGGGGCAACGCGCGGGACGGACGGCTTTCGCGTCCCGAACACGCTCCCCGACTGGAGCTACACCGCCGACGTAAATTGCCTTCTTCCCGTGGCGGAGGATTACGCGGCTTGCCCGCAGGAGGGAGATCTGAAATTCTTCTGCTTCGGCGTGCATTCGGTGGACTTTGAACGCGCGGGAAAGTGGGGAGAGCTCGAGACCTTCGTCTCCCGCTTCGGCGGTCGCTGTGACACCTACTATTACGCCACGGTCGGCGAGATCTTCGCCTATGCGCAGGCGGCTTCCATGGTAAAGCTCGAGGGCGGACGCATCGTGAACCCGAGCGATCGTCCCGTCTCGGTGCGCCTTGACGGGGAAGAGATGATCCTCCCGCCCGACGGGCAATGATCCTTCCGCAAAGCGGCTTCCTTCACGTTTTGCCTTTCGCGATCCTATCAAAAGGGCTTTCCGCAAGCCCAAAAAAAAGAAAAACCTGCCGCAGATCGGTTTTGTAGACCGATCTGCGGCAGGTTTTTTGATGAGATGACCGGGGAACGAAAGATCGCTTGCGGGAGCGAGCTTGCCTTCTTTCTCGGGAGTTATAAGGCGCAGAAAACCAAGAAAAACGCGGCTTCACTCTCCGTCTTTTTCCTCGATTTTTCCCGCGTCCGGGTATCGTCCCATTTTCTTGAATCCGTCGATCTCCCCCTTGCACATCGCGTGAAAAATGCGATGACGTAAACCATCGTTGTCTTTTTCAAGCTTTCGGAGGAGCAATTTCATGTTTTCGCGCTCGGTGGCATGGTCTTCGGGACATGGGCTTTTGATCACGGGAAGCCCGCGCTTTTTCGTGAAATAGACGATGTCCTTTTCCTGCGCGTAAAGGAGCGGGCGGATGAGCGTCAGCCGACGGTTCGAGAGATAGGTCACGGGAGAAAAGCATCCGAGCCGCCCTTCGAAGAAGAGATTCATCATAAAGGTCTCGACGGCATCGTCGTAGTGGTGACCGAGCGCCACCTTGTTGCACCCTGCCGCCTGTGCCTCCGCGTGGAGGGAGCCTCTGCGCATTTTGGCACAGAGGGAGCAGGGGTTCGGCTCCTTTCTGACGTCGAAAATGATCTTTGCGATCTCGGTCGGGACGACGCGGTACTCCACGCCGAGCGCGTCGCAAAATGCGCGCACGGGAGAAAAATCCTGCCCCTCAAAACCCATGTCGATCGTAATGGCGACCACATCGTACGGCTTCGGATAGAAGCGGCGCATCTCGGCAAGAGTGGCGAGCAGTGTCAGGGAATCCTTTCCTCCCGAGATCCCGACGGCGATGCGGTCGCCGTCCTCGATCATGCCGTAATCATCAACGGCGCGGCGGGTAAAGCTTAACAGGCGTTTCATTTCATTCATGGCAATTTTTCCGATCCTTGCATAGGATAGCTTGTGAGAGATTTGCTCCGCTTCGGAGAGAGGAGAAAACAATGGCAATCAAAGTCTATATCGACCAAGGTCACAACCCCTCGGGCTTTAACACGGGGGCGGAAGGCAACGGCTTTTACGAGCAGGACATCACCTATGAGGTGGGGCGGCGTCTTTATCGGTATCTCGAGGGAAATCCCGCGTTTGAGCCGCGGCTCTCGCGTCCGACGGAGAGCACGATCCTCGGCACGAACAACGCGAGCAGTCTGCGCGTCAGAGTCAATGAGGCGAACGCATGGGGCGCCGACCTCTTTTTGTCCATTCATACCAACGCGTCGGATAATCCGCGCGCAACGGGGAGCGAGGCGCTCGTGTACGGTCCCTCCTCCCGCGTCGCTATCGGCGTCGGTGAGGACATTCTCGCCGAGCTTCACCTCGTGACGGGACTTCGGAACCGCGGCATCGTGTACCGCCCGGGACTCTACGTCCTAAAACGCACGACAATGCCCGCCGTGCTGGTCGAGATGGGATTCATCAGCAATCCGCAGGACGCGGAGCTGATGGCATATTCCCCCGATCTCTTCGCCCTCGGAATGTACAGAGGACTAAAGGATTACTACGGCGTATAGCCGCACATAGAAGATCGCGCATCGACTGCCCGTCAACAGCCGAAAGGCGAAAGCTCCGACCATGCGTCGGGGCAGGGAAAGGCGGTAATCCCTTCGGCATTCTTGCCGCGCAGTGCACGGGAGAAACCCGCCTGAACCCCTTTTAAGAAAGCGTCAGCCGATCGAGCGTGAGGGATTCTCGCACCCCCTCCGCGCTCTCGGCGGGGAAGGTGTAGGAAGCACCGCAATCGGGGCAGAAGACCTGCACGCCGCCGTCGGTGAAACGGAAATCGTAATGCCCGCTGTGGCAGGGACAGTCGATCTCACCGTCCGCCTCAAGTTCCTTGACGAGAAAGCGAACCATGTCGTAAACCTCGGGTTCGGGGAGGATCTCATCGTCGTCCAAATCGCGGGGGGCGAGATCCTTGACGGAATCGACGCCGTAATCCGCCGCCAGTCTGCCGAGCACCTCGGCGGACTCGTCGAGCGCCGCGTCGATCTTTTCTTTTTCCCCGACGAAGCAGATGTCGACGTTGGCATACGGACAGTTGAGACGGAAGAGGTCGCGATCGAAGAAGAGGGGCGCCGCGACCGTGAAATCGTGATTTTTCCGACAGAGAAGGCAGGGGACGGAGAACCGCACCTTGCCGTCTTTTGTGACGGAGATGTCCGTCGCGGACTTTCCGCAGGGGCAGCGCAGACGGAGCATATCCGCCGAGAGGGCGAACTGCCCGACGATGCCGACCACCGTGTCGAGACATTCGGGACAGCGGTAGGCGATGTGTGTGATCCGTTTTTCATTTCTTTCGTTCATGAGAGCCTCTTTTATCAGTCGAGATTGCCGAGCAGCCCGACAAGATCGTTCTCCGTTATACAGACCTTGCGGTAGGGGGATCTTCCGGGTTCCGTCACGGTTTCAAGAAGCCCGAGCCGATCGAAAAGCTCGAGATAGTGCACCGCTTTGGAATATCCGATGGCGAACTTCCGCTGTAAAAAGCTCGTGGAGATCCTGCCCGCGCGCACCGCGAGGGTAAGCATCTGTTGAAAGCGCGGGTCGGACAGGCAGGCGGACAGCATGGGGGAGAGAGTCTGCTCATCCGCGATTCGGCTTTCGCTTCCCTCACCGTATTTTTTGAGGTATTTTTCCGCGAGTGCGAGAAGTACCTCGGAGGAGATGTCATACACGGGGGCGCCGTAGTGCTTGCGCGCCTTGGCGACGATGTCGGCGATCTCTTCCGCCTTCGGGAGTGCGACCTGCACTCTCGTTACGGAGGAAAGATTCGCGTGGGAGAAGGACGCGTCTCCGAGCAAGCTTGGCTCGCTGGTCTCGGCAAAGGATTCAAAGATTGAAGGGAAGAATTGCTCCACGGAAACGCTCGACTTAAAAACGATGCTCGAGGTGAAGTCGCCCATGATGCCTTCAAGCGCCGGTTCATCGAACGGTGCCCGCGACACGAGGACCATATGGATGCCGACGGGACGTCCGAGCAAGAGGATCGAATGGAGCAGCTCGCGCGCCGCCTTTGCCTCCGTCGCCGTCATGGCGGGGAGCTCGTCCGCTACGAAGAGGATCCGCGGCAGATGATACTCGGGGATCGGGATGTCGTCCACCTTATTGTTATAGGATTGCAGATTCTTGAGCCCGATCGCCGAGAAGGCGTTGCGCCTGCGGTCGATCTCTTCCCAAAGATAACCGAGCACGCCGAGAAATTCCTTCGCGCCGTGAAACTCGGGAAAGAGCATGTGCGGTGCCTGTGCAAATGCGGCATAGGTCGATTTTTGCGGGGTGAAAAGGAGAAACTTGACATCCTTCGGGGAAGAATTGTAAAGAATGCTTGTCAGAATATCATAAACAAACGTGCTCTTTCCGCTGCAAGCGGCTCCCTCAACTAAAAGATGCGGAAGAACGGCAAGGTCGGAATACACGGGATCGCCGCGCATGTCCTCTCCGACGACGAACGAAGTCTTTGACATCTCTCCGAGGGCAGGAAGAAAGGGCGCAAGGAAGATCGTGGCAACCCCGTCTCGCGGGAGCTCGAAGCCGACGGTCGGTTGCGTGAGGGAAGGGGGGATCACACGGGCGAATTCGCCGAGCTCCTCCGCGATCCCTTGTGCCTTGACGATGAGCAAGCGGATGTCTTCCTTCCTCATCGGCGCGATAAAGATCCTTGTATAACGGGGACCGCGATCGATGCCGACGAGCTTCGCTTCGAGATGCCGCTTTGTAAGCGCGTCCGAAAGGCGCGCGAGCGCGTTGTCGTCCCACGAATTGCCCGTCGGCTCGAAATCGAGGGCTTTGCGGTGTTCGCTCGCGGCGGACGCCTTTTCTTCGTTGTCCTCCGCGTTCAGGGTCGCGAGCAGGGAAAGGGAGAAGGCGAGCGCCTCGGTCATATCCTTTGCCGTGATGATCTTTCCGTCCGTCACGACGGGAAGCTCGGTATAAACGGCGCCCGAAAGCTCGCCCTCAAACCCGGGGAAACAGGTGGCGCGCTTTCCTTTGAGATAGCCGTATTTTGCGAGCACGGTCGGCGCGGCACAGATCGCCGCGAGATCGCCGCCGCGCGCCGACACCTCTTCGAGTATGGTTTTGACAAAGTCAGAGGCGGCGAGGTTCTTTGTCCCCGGCATTCCGCCGGGAAGAATGACCATGCGCACGCCGTCGGGCGTCGCATCCTCTTCGGTGAGATCCGCTTTGACGGGAATTCCGTGCGCGCCGGTTACGACATCCGATCCGATGCCGACCGTCTTGACGCGGTAGCCCGCACGGCGGAGCATATCGACAGGCGTCAGAGCCTCGATCTCCTCGAAGCCCTCTGCCAAAAGAACGTAGATCATAAGTCAACCTCCGAGAAAGGGGAATGTTTTGAATTCAGAATTAAGAATTAAGAATTATGAATTAAGAATTAAGAATTATGAATTAAGCATGAGAGCTCGCGCTTGTTTGCCGACGGAGCTTTTTGCGGATGCGCGGGCGCTTTTGGATGCGGAAAATTTTCGCTTTTGAAAAAATGCTTTTCCCGAATCGGGGAAGACCCGATTCGGGAAGGGGATCAGTCGTCGAGTGAGCGGCGGGCGAGCATCTCGTGCCACTCGTCCTTGGTGATGAGGACGTCACGGGGCTTCGAGCCGTTCGCCTCGCCCACGATGCCGAGCTCTTCCATCATATCGATGTACTTCGAGGCTCTGCCGTAGCCGATGCTCATCTTCCGTTGGATGAAGCTCGTTGCGATGCGTCCCGAATTCAGAGCCAGCTCTACGATGTCGAGGAAGGTCGGGTCGTTCAGATAGCCGACGCCGTCGTTCGGATCGCTCTCGCCGTCGTCATCGTCGCTCATCGAGTCTTTCTTCTTCGAGCACTTCTGCGCCGCGCGGTTGATCTCCTCGAGGACACTCTCGTCGTAGGTGTTGCCCTTCGCCTGTGCTTTGAGGTAGTCCATGACCTTCTCAAGCTCTCCGTCGGAGACGAAGGCGCCCTGCACACGCAGAGGCTTCGGCTTTCCGACCGGCCAGTAGAGCATATCGCCGTTGTTCAGAAGCTTTTCCGCGCCGCCCTGTTCCAGAATGGTGCGGGAGTCGACATTGGAGGATACCTTACAGGTCATACGGGAGGGGATGTTCGCCTTGATGACACCCGTCAGGACGTTGACCGAGGGACGCTGTGTACCGATGATCAGGTGAATTCCCGCGGCGCGCGCTTTCTGTGCGAGACGCATGATGAGGTTTTCCACGGGGTCGCGCACCTGTACCATCAGGTCGTTCAGCTCGTCGATGATGATGATGATCTTCGGCATCGGCGTGCCGAGGGAGGGATCGGCTTTGACCTTTTCGTTATAGTCGTCGATCTTCTTGACGCGGAGCGCCTCGATCAGCTCGTAGCGCTTTTCCATCTCCTCCACCGCCCACATGAGGGCGCCTGCCGCCTGCTTCGATTCGGTCACGACGGGAATCAGAAGGTGCGGGATGCCGTTGTAGTTGTTGAATTCGACCTTCTTCGGGTCGACCATGATGAATTTGACTTCATCGGGGCGCGCTTTGTAAAGAATACTTATCAAAATCGCGTTGATACATACCGATTTACCCATACCGGTCGCGCCGGCAACCAGAATGTGCGGCATCTTTGCAATATCGCCGAAGACGGGATTTCCCGTGACGTCCTTTCCGATGCAGGCGGTCGTCTTTGAATTCGCAAAGGCGAATTCCTCGGTGTCGATGAGGTCGCGGAGTCTGACCGTCTGCGCCTTGCGGTTCGGGATCTCAAAGCCGATGGCGCTCTTTCCGGGGATCGGCGCCTCCATACGGATGCCCTCCGCCGCGATGGCAAGAGAAATGTCGTCGACGAGGTTGGTGACCGCGCTGACCTTGACGCCGCGGGCGGGAACCACCTCATAGCGTGTGATACGCGGACCGCGGTCGACCCCGCGGATGGATGCCGTTACCTTGAAGGAGGCAAGCGTGTCGATGAGCTTTTCGGCGTTTTCCTGGATCTCCTCGGCGTTGTCCTCGGTGTTTTCTCCGCGGAGAAGGAAATCGACGGGTGGGAACCGGTAATCCGAATAGTCGGGCGGCACGTAGGCGGGCTTTTCCTCCGCCTGCGTCTTCGCTTGCTTTTCGGATTGCTTCATCTGGTTCATGTATTCGGTGAAGCGCGAGTTGATCTGCCGCCCGCCGTCAAAGGGGGGCGCGTCCTCCTCACCCTCCGCGTCATCGTCCGTATCGGCAGACTCTGCGGGCTCGTCCTCTTCGGTAGCTGCGGGTGCCGTCGTCTCCTCTTCGGGCGACGCTTCCTCTTCGGATTCGCTCTTGTCTTCGCTTTCGTCAAGGAAGGAGAAGCGACTGCGGTATTCCTCTATCTTCGGGTTTCTCTCCTCGGGCGGGATCTCCTCGTCCGACGGTGCGTCTTCCTCCGCGTAGGTATCGTCAGGGGTAAGAGGCTCGTCTTCGCCTTCGTCCTCCTCGTCGGAATCAAAGGGCGGGACGACGCTCCGTTCGATACGCAGACGCTCGTCCGACTTGTCCTCTTCGTCCTCCTCGGGCTTCGGCTCCGCCTTGCCGATCACGGTGCGGAACGCGTCCTCGGTATTGTAAGGACGGAAGTCGGTGCTTTCTTTCTGCTCGACAACAGGGGTTACAGGCTCAACGACGGGCTCACTGCGATAGCTCGGCGTCTCACGCACGGGCTCGACGACAGGCTCACTGCGATAGCTCGGTGTCTCACGCACGGGCTCGACGACAGGCTCACTGCGATAGCTCGGCGTCTCACGCACAGGCTCTGTGACAGGCTCACTACGATAGCTCGGCGTCTCGCGCGCAGGCTCAACGACGGGCTCACTGCGGTAGCTCGGCGTCTCACGCACGGGCTCGACGACAGGCTCGCTACGATAGCTCGGCGTCTCACGTACGGGCTCAACGACAGGCTCGCTGCGATAGCTCGGCGTTTCGCGCACAGGCTCGTACGTACCCTTCGCAGGCGTCTGCTTTTCTTCCGCGGTCGCGAGATTCTGACGGATGCCCGAGGCGAATGCGGCGGCACGACTGTAATTGTGCGGCGATTCGGTCGTGCGGGCGCCCGACGGAGTCGCGGTGGCAAGGGGCGTTTCGGGTGCGGCGGGCGCTTCCGTCCTCGTCGGGGAAGCGAAGAAGAGACCGCCCGCGGGCGCCGTGTCGGCGGCGACGTGCGCCTCTTCGGCTGCATTCTTTTCAATGGAGGTATGTATGCTCCCCGATTCTCTGACGGTTCCGCCGACGATCTCCTCGCCCATCTCGTTGAATTCGATGATGCGGCGGCGACGGGGCGCTGTCTGCGGCGGGGGCGTGGCGTTTTTCTTCATTCCCGCAAGAATCTCCTGCTTTTTACGCTCGAATGCCGCGTCGCGGTCGGCTTTCTGCTTCTTGCGGTATTCATCCTCGAGGGAATCGGCATATTCTCCGACGCCTTCCTCGGGGGCGGGCGCGCGGGTGGACGCCTTGGATGCCATCGCGCGGTTGATGGTCAGATCGAAGGGATCGAAATCCTGCGTAAAGACGGATTCCGCACTTTCGTCGAGTCCGTAGGAATCGGCTTTTTTCGCCGCCTTCCGCACGGGTTCTTCTTCCGCGTGCGGCGGGTCGATGATGATCGGCGGACGGTCGTCCGTGCCGGTCGTATCGGAGAGGGGAGACGCGCTAGCGGCGGCAAAGGTGCTCTCGGCATTGCTACGCGTTTCCGCACGGCGGGGCGCATCGCCCGCACCCTTCGGATAGACGGTCTCATGAAGGGTCGGATTTTCCTCGATCGACTGCTCCGAGCGGGTCTCGAGAATTCCGAGATCCTCGATCTCGAGCTCCTGCATTCCGTTGTCCACCGCGAAGAAGTCGTCGTGAAGGAGCGCGGATTTCTTCTGCTTTTCCTGTGCGGCGACCCGCTTTTCCTTCGCATCCTTCAGATTTTTGAAGAACAGGCGCAGCTTTTTCTCCACGAAGGACGCCGCGCTCGCAAGGGTGGCAAGCACCTTGAGGGCAAACGCCTTGACCGAGTTGCTCTCACCCGCGAAAAAGTAGGTGAGGTAAAGAGAGAACACCAAAACGGCGAGAACGATCATGCCGACCGAGCCGAACACCTTCGTGATCGCGTATCCGAGCACGCCGCCGAAAAATCCGCCGCCGACCGCCTGTCTGCCGCGGCGATAGAATTCGCCCGCGTCAAAGGTCATGTCGGTGCCGAAGTAGGTCACGGCGTAAATGAAGCAGGAAAGGGTCAGAAGAAACACGGCGGAGAAGATGAGCCGCGTCAGCCTGCGCCCGCGGCGAAGGTCGGAGGCGTAGAAGATCGCGTGCAGAAGGATCAGCACGGGAACGGCGAAGGCGGCGGAAGAGAAGAGCCCGAGCAGAACGCCCGAGATCAAGGGACCGAGCGTCCCCGTATTCTGCGTGAGAAAGCAGAGTGCCACAAACACCGCGAGTGCGAAGAGAAGGATCGGCACCGCACGCTGAAAGCCCGTGAGAGGCTCTTTTGCGGAGGGGGTGTTTTTTTCGGCAGCGTCTTTGTCATTCATCATGTTTCGATTGTCCTTTCTTTTGTCTGCTTTTGAAGAAGCGCTCCGAAAAGCGCAAAATATCTATAATATATCATAGCATATTCCGCGTCAAAGTACAAGCACTTTTTTTATTTTTCGCGAAAAATCTTTTTTCTTTTTTATGCGTATTGACAAGGGACAAAAAATCTGCTAAAATTAGAATTGATAAAATTTTACCCTTCGGGGGGCGGAGGTCACACACGCAGTATGCGTATCTATAACTCGCTTACCAGAACGAAAGAAGAATTCATTCCCCGCGTCGAGGGACGGGTGTCGATGTACACCTGCGGTCCGACGGTCTATCACTTTGCCCACATCGGCAACCTGCGCTCCTATATTATGGAGGACATTCTCGAAAAGTATCTTCGCTACCTCGGCTACGACGTGACGCGGGTGATGAACATCACCGACGTCGGGCATCTGACGAGCGACGCCGACACGGGCGAGGATAAGATGTTGAAGGGCGCGAGACGTGAGCATAAGACGGTGATGGAGATCGCCGATTTTTATACCAAAGCCTTCTTTTCCGACTGCGAAAAGCTGAACATCAAGCGGCCCGACGTCGTCGCCCCCGCGACGGGGTGCATCGCCGAGTTCATCGATATGATCAACACCCTGCTCGAAAAAGGTTATGCCTACCGCGCGGGCGGAAACGTGTATTTCGATACCTCGAAGCTTGAAAAATACTATGTCTTCAACGACTTCGACGAGGAGGATCTCGCCGTCGGCGTGCGCGAGGGCGTGGAGGCGGACGGCAATAAGCGGAACAAGACCGACTTCGTTCTCTGGTTCACGAAATCCAAATTCGAGGATCAGGAGCTGAAATGGGAGTCTCCCTTCGGCGTCGGCTATCCCGGCTGGCACATCGAGTGCTCCTGCATCGCGAGAAAATATCTCGGCGAATATCTCGATCTCCATTGCGGCGGCATCGACAACGCCTTCCCGCATCATACCAACGAGATCGCACAGAGCGAGTCCGCCTTCGGGCATCCGTGGTGCCATTATTGGTTCCACGTCCATCACCTGAATACGGCAGGGGGCAAAATGAGCAAGTCCAAGGGCGAGTTTCTGACCGTCTCCCTTCTCGAGGAGCGCGGATATTCCCCCCTTGTCTACCGCCTCTTCTGCCTCCAGTCCCACTATCGGAAAAATCTCGTCTTCACATGGGAGAACCTCGATAACGCCGCCGTCGCATATAAAAAGCTGACGGCGAAGATTTCCGCCCTCGGCAATGAGACCTCCGATACCGACGAGGCAGGGGAGAGCGCACTCCGTGCGGCGTTTCGCGAGGCGCTCGACAACGACCTGAATACCTCCCTCGCGGTCACCGTTCTCTATGACGTTTTGAAATCGGACATCTCCGACGGTGCGAAGCGGAAGCTCATCGCGGAATTCGATACCGTCCTCGGACTCGGACTTTCCGATCTTGACGCCTCGGAAAAGCAAGAGGACGAAAAGACGGCGGCTCCCGCCGACGAAGCGCTCGTCGCCTATATCGAAGAAAAGATCGAAGAGCGCCGCGCGGCGAAAGCGGCGAAGAATTATGCCGAGGCGGACAGGATCCGCGCCGAGCTTTCCGAGCGCGGCGTCACCCTCATCGATACCAAAGAGGGAACGAAATATACCCTCGAAAATGTGTAAGATGGCAAACGGTGCACATGCGGTCACTCTGTTCCTGAAGGGGGATCGCGAGGGGGCGGCAAGACTTTTCCGCCGTGACGCGGAGGAGGGGGATGCCGAGGCGGCGTTCCGCTACGGCGAGTGCCTGCTAAGCGGCCATGGCGTCGAGAGGGACGCGAAGGAGGCGAAGAGCTTTTTCGCCTTCGCCCGCGATCTTCCCGGCGGAGACTCGCTCTATAATCTCGCGCTTTTGTATCTTCACGGCGAGGGTGTCGCGAAAAACTTCAAAAAAGCCTTTTCCCATATGAGCGCCGCGGGTGCCGCGGGGTGCATCGAGGCACAGCTCTATCTCGGCATGGCGTATACGGTGGGCGCGCTCTTCGAGCCGGATATCGTCGGCATCTCGCGCATCCCCTTCCATACGCCGATCTACCGCACCGATACCCCGATGCTCGCGGGCGACGTGCCCGAGGAGGTGCTCTTGCGGGAGGAGGAAGAACGCTATTCGGTCATCGAGGCGGACGGACGCCGCGCCTTTCTCTGGTTCCGCGCCGCGGCGTATCACGATGCGACCTACGTGTCCGACCTCGTTGCCAAGGGCAAATTCCTGTATGCCAAATGCTATGCCGACGGGCTGGGCACCGATTTTCAGAGAGATAAGGCGGTGCGGCTCATGATCGCGGCGGGGCGGAGCGGTTCTGCCGACGCCGTTGCCTATCTCGGTGAGCAGGGCATCTCTCCCGACCGCTATCTTGTCGGGAAATAAGATCTTCGGAGGCGGTATGAAACGTTTTACGCTCCCGCGCATCCTTCTTTTGCTTTTGATCCTCGCTACGGTCTGTTTCATCTTTGTCCGCTCCACAAAGCCGCCCGCCGCGTCCTCCGCGGAGAGTGACAAGATCCGCGACATCCTCGAGGACGTTCTCCCGCCCGATACCGACATAACCGACTTTGTTCTGACCAATGTGCGCAAGATCGCGCATTTTTCGGAATTCGGCTTTCTCGGCATCCTGACGGTGATCTTTCTTGCGACCTATCGCCTGCATCCG
Organism: Coriobacteriaceae bacterium; assembly: GCA_963617165.1. Taxonomy (GTDB): domain Bacteria; phylum Bacillota; class Clostridia; order Oscillospirales; family CAG-272; genus UBA1740. The sequence continues at coordinate 15,048 of CAVEOF010000017.1, forward strand.
CGGATGCTCGGCGGATGGGGGGCATTCGGCTTCGCGGTCGCCTTCCTCGATGAGACCATTCAGATCTTTACCTCGCGCGGCCCCGCCATTCTCGACGTGTGGATCGACGTCGGCGGCTACATATTCTACTCGCTCCTGACGCTTCTTGTTCTGACACCCGTGCTTCTCATACGAAAACGACCCCTGTTCACCCGTTCCTACGCACTGTAACTTACGGCGGGATGCCGAGATTTTTTCGAAAAAAGGAGACCAATATGAAAAGAATTCAGAAAATAGGGCTCATCGTTGCCCTGCTCGCACTCGTCTTCGGCGTGTGCCTTGTCGCCGCCTCGGCGGAGGAGGGACCGACCGTCGCGTTTACCGTGACGACGCCCGAAGGCAGGAGCACCGATTATTATGACGAGACGCTGCTCTCCGAGATCGCCTCCGCCGCGCCCTCCGGCTCGACCGTCGTGATTCAGTCGGACATCGGCACCTACGGAAATATTTCCGTGTCGGGCGGAAAGACTTTATATATTGATTTGAACGGAAAGACGCTCATCAATAAAAATCATACGTCGGATGATGTTACCACGGAGGGCAGACAGGAGAATAAGACCTGCTTTGCCGTGGTGAACAGCGCGGAATTGCATGTTTACTCCTCACAGCCCGGAGCGGCATATTTCGCGAGAAACCAAACCAACCAGAACCCTTTTATCAATACAAACGGTACGGGCATTGCCTACATCGGCGGATATCCGACGGCGGACGGGGAGGCCGTGTATTCCGGTGACAACATCTCGGCGTTCGGCTGTACCGCGTTCAATGCAACCGGCACCTCGGTCGTTCATGTGGACGGCGGTTATTATTATCGCAACCACACGGACTACTCGGGACTTCTGATTGCCCGCGCCGGTTCCACCATTAACCTTAAAAATGTAAAGCTGTATGCGAACAACGGCAGCGACTCGTTGATTTTTTCCTTCCAGGAGGGGGATACGACAAGTACGGCATCTTCCTTCATCAATTGCGATGGCTGTATTGTTGTCGGTTCCGCTCTCGCCGGCACGATCATTCCTCCCGCTCATATGTGGAGACCCGGTTGCGTCCTGACGCTCAAGGATACCGTGGTCTGTGAGGGGAATATCGCTGTTGATACGGGCTCGGGAACCATCGTGATTGAGGATGGGTGCTCCTTCGATACGATCTCCGACGAGGACATCAAGGCAGGGAAGATTCGCTTCGCCGACGGCGGTTCTTATGCGAAGACCAACGGCTCTGTAACCGTGGAGTGGTATATGAACGATTACTACAACAACACGAGTGCTCCGTTTTCCCGCTTTGACAGAACTGAGACGTATTCTCCCACTTATGCCTTTGCAAAAGAGGAGGACATCGCGACGGTCACATGGCGTCTCGGTGGTGTGGAGGAAGAGCTTATCGATGAAGAGACGGGCGAGCCCTATACCGTGTGGGCGGGCGGCAGAGTTATGACCGACCGCTGGATCATCGGCACGACGCCCCGCTTTACCGAGGAGCTCAATCCTTACGGAAGCTATACCTACGGATTCTCTGAGGAGATCGGGGCAGTGACGGGCGATACCGAATTCGTGGCGACCGAGCTTGTCGGAAGCCCCGATGTTACATTGAAGGCGAAGCTTCGCCTTCACGCGGGACTCGATTTCTGCATCTACTTCCCGGTGTCCCTGACCAACACGAAGCTCAACCTCTACTATCACGATGTCACCTTTCCCGACGGCTCTTCGAGAAAGCTCGCCTCCCGTAGCAAGGAGACGGTCGACGGCGTGGAGTATTACGTGCTCGAGGTGAGCGGGCTCGGCGTCGCGGACGTTCTCTCCGACATCGACCTGACCTTCGGCGTCACGCTGCGCGTGATCAACGAATACGCATTTACCAATACGCTCTCCTTCTCGGTGCTCGATTATGCCGAGAATCTGCTCGACGTCGAAGGAACCGAAGCGGATAAGGAAAAAGCACTGCTTCTTCATTACCTCGCCTTCGTGTCCGCCGCTGCACCCGAAGGAGCCTCGGAGGAGGCGCTTGCCAAGCTTTCGGACATTCTTCGCTCCGAGGAAGCGATCTCGATTTTAAGCGCGGGCGCGATCCTCGACCTCGATCGTCAGATCCCCGAGGTGACGGCATCGACCGCAGAGCTTTTCCCCTCGGATGCAGGAGTCTCGTCGGTACATCTCGATGCCATCGGCGGAAAGGGACTTGTGATCCGCCTCGCGGATTCCTTCTCGGGCACCGTGACGCTCTCCTATAAGAACGGCGGAAACGACGTGATCACGACGACCTCCGGACTCTTCACCGACGGAAAGAACGCGAAGGGAGAGGACTTTGTGATCCTCTCGGGCACCCGCGCGGGGAAGATCACGATCACCCTGACCGGAGCGGATAAGACACAGAAGGCGAAATTCGTCTTTACCCTGAACGATTATATCGCCGACGTCGGGGAAAACCCCGTGTCGAAGGCATATTGCGATTACCTCGGCTTCCTCTATGTCATCAAAAAGTAACCTCTGATAAAAACGGGGAATCTTTGCACTTTGTGCGCGAAGGAACCCGAAAAACAAAAAAGGAAAGGGCACGTGCGCGTACCCTTTCCTTTTTTGTTTTGTCTCTTTGCCGTTCGCCTGTGTTTTTAGCCCTTTGCGGCGACTTTTCTCCGCTGTCTTTGCTTTCTTACTCTGTGTCAAATCAGGGGCGGGAAAAAAGAGGGGAAATCAATGTGCGAACTGACTGTCGTACAGGTGACGGTAGAAGCCGCCCCTTTCCATCAGCTCGTCGTGCGTGCCCTGTTCGATGATGTGTCCGCTCTTCATGACGAGGATCACATCGGCTTCCCGCACGGTGGAGAGACGGTGCGCGACGATGAAGCTCGTGCGTCCGCGCATCATTTCGGCAAACGCCTTCTGAATGCGGATCTCGGTGCGGGTGTCGATGGAGGAGGTCGCCTCGTCGAGGATCAGCATCGGCGGAAGCGTCAACATGACGCGGGTGATGCAGAGAAGCTGCTTTTGCCCGGCGGACAGGTTGCCGCCGTCCTCCCCGATCTCGGTGTCATAGCCGTTCGGTAGCTTTTTGATGAAGCTGTGCGCATGAGATGCCTTCGCCGCCGCGACGATCTCTTCATCGGTCGCCTCGGGCTTTCCGTAGGCGATATTTTCGCGCACGGTGCCGCTCTTTAAGAAGGTGTCCTGCAACACCATGCCGTAGTTTTTGCGCAGGCTCTCACGCGTCAGGTCGCGGATGTCCGTACCCTCTACGGTGATCTTTCCTCCCTTCACGTCGTAAAAGCGCATGAGGAGGTTGATGAGTGTCGTTTTTCCACACCCCGTCGGTCCGACGATGGCGACTCTTGCGCCTGCGGGGACCGTGAGATTCAGCCCCTCGATGAGGGGACGCTCGGGAACGTAGGAGAAGGAGACGTCCTCCAGTGCGACGTTCCCCTCGGGGGCGATGAGCAGCTTCGCATCGGGAGCGTCGGGGAGCTCGTCGGGCGTATCGAGAAGCTCGAAGGTACGCGCGGCAGAAGCGACGGCGCTCTGAAACTCGGTGACAACGCCCGAGATCTCGTTAAAGGGCTTGGTATACTGATTGACATAGGCGAGCAGAGCGGACAGGGAGCCGACCGTGAAGGGGATCGCCGCGCCCGCGCTCGAGATCACGGTCAGCGCACCCGTGAGGGCGACCGCCGCATAGACCGTACTGTTGACGAAGCGGGTGGTCGGATTCGTCAGGGAAGAGAAGAACATCGCCCGCAGGGAGAATTTCTCGAGGCGGTCGTTGATCTCGTCGAACTCACGGAGCGCCGCCTTCTCGTGACAGAAGGCGTGAATGACCTTTTGGTTTGCTACCGTCTCATTGATATAGGCGGTCTGCTCTCCGCGCGTTTTCGTCTGTGCGACGAACATCGCGTGCGTGCGCTTTGAGATAAAGCGCGCGATGAAGAGGGAGAGGGGCGTCAGGCAGACCACGACGAGCGTGATCTTCCAGTCGATGGTCAGCATGAAGACGAGCGTGCCGAGGATCGTCAGCACTCCCGTGAAAAGAGAGGTGAAACCGAGCAGAAGTCCGTCGGCAAACTGCTCCACGTCGGAGGTGATGCGGCTGACGGTATCACCGTGCGCGTGCGTGTCGATATAGGAGAGAGGAAGCCGCTCGATTTTCGCGAAGGCGGCGTTTCTCATATCCTCCGTGATCGAGAAAGTGATGCGGTTGTTTAACGCGGCGAGCAGCCAGTTGGCGACCCCCGTTCCCGCGATCAGCAGTGCGGATTGTAAAATAATGTTTGCAATTACTTCGAATTTTACATCTCCGACACCGACAATTTGGTCGATGGCACGTCCGATGAAGAGGGGAAGCGTGAGCGTCATTGCGACCGAAAGAAGAGAGAAGAAGAGGGAGAGGACGATTTTTGCCGTGTGCGGACGGAGCAGGGCGAAGATCTTTTTCATCGTCGCGGAATCCGTCGCGGCGTTTTGCTTTTTATCCTTACGCATGAGCGCCCGCCTCCTTTCCTTCGTTTCCTTTTCCGAACTGCGACTCGTGGATCTCACGGTAGACGTCGCAGGTGCGGAGCAGCTCCTCGTGCGTTCCCATGCCGACGAGCGCCGCGTCGTCGAGCACCAGAATTTTGTCCGCGTGCATGAGGGAGGCGGTGCGCTGGGAGACGATGAAGACGGTCGCCCCGCCGCTGCCTTCGCGGATGGCGTGACGGAGCGCCGCGTCGGTCGCGTAGTCGAGCGCGGAGGAGGAGTCGTCGAGAATCAGGATCTCGGGCTTGCCGACGAGCGCACGGGCGATGGAAAGCCGTTGCTTCTGTCCGCCCGACAGGTTGCCGCCCCCTTCCTCGAGGCAGAAATCGAGTCCGCCCTTTTCCTCGACCGAATCCTTGATCTGTGCCATTTCGAGCGCGCGGTAGATCTCGGCGTCGTCCGCCTCCTCGTCCCGCCACTTCATATTGTCTCTTACCGTCCCGTGGAAGAGGACGGCGCGTTGCGGTACGATGCCGACCTTCTTTGCGAGCGCTTCGCGGGAGTAATCGCCGATCGGTCTGCCCTCGATGCGCACGCTGCCCTCGGTCGCGTCATAGAAGCGGGCGATGAGATTGACGAGCGTCGTTTTTCCCGCACCCGTCCCGCCGATGATGCCGACGGTCTCCCCACGCTTTGCCGTGAAGGAGACGGGGAGCAGGGAGTCCGCTCCCGCTCTCTTGTAGCGGAAGGCGGTATCCGTAAATTCCACCGCGGGGGCGCCCTCGATCCCCTCGGTCTCGGTGCCGTAGGTCTGCGAGGAGGTCATCGACAGGACCGCGGAGATGCGCTTTGCCGACGCGACGGATTTCGTGATGTTGATGATGAGATTCGCGAGCTTGACGAGCTCGACGAGGATCTGCGACATATAGTTATAAAGAGCAATGACGGCGCCCTGCGTCAGAACGCCTTCATAGACACGGAGCGCGCCCGTGTGAATGAGCCAGAGGATCGCGAGGTTGATGATGACATAGGTGAGCGGGTTGAGAAGCGCGCCGATGCGTCCGACGTGCTTTTGCTCGGCGCAGAGCTCGCCGTTCTTCTCACGGAATTCGGCGACCTCCGTGTCCTCCTTCGCAAAGGCGCGGACCACGCGGGCTCCGACGAGGTTTTCCCGCGTTTTGAGGAGCACGCGGTCGAGCTTCGCCTGTACCTTCCGATAAAGGGGGATCGAGAGAAGCATGATGCCGAAGATCACGACGGCGAGCGCCGGGATCGCTACCGTGAAGATGAGCGCCGACGGCACGTCCACGGTGAACGCCATGATCATGGCGCCGAACACCACGAAGGGGGAGCGGAGGAGCAGGCGGAGCGTTAGGTTGATGCCCGTTTGTACCTGTCCCGTGTCACCCGTCATGCGGTTGATGATGGTGGAGGTGCCGAGCGTGTCGATCTCGGTATACGAGAGCGTGCCGATGTGCTCGTAGAGTGCGTGGCGGACGCGTGCGGAGAAGCCGACCGCCGCCTTGGCGGCAAAGTATTGCGCCGTGACGGCGAAGCCGAGTCCCACGAGTCCGAACAGGACGAGAAGTAAGGACATGCGCCATACGTAGGCGTTGTCGCCGCCCGCAATGCCGACGTCGATGATCGCCGCCACGATCAGCGGGACGATCAGCTCGAGCGATGCCTCGAGCAACTTGAAGAGGGGAGAGAGAACACAGTCCTTTTCATACCCCTTCATGAAACGTAAGAGTTTTTTCAATGCTTTGTCACCCCGTCACAAAAGGTCAGTGAGAAGGCGAAATTCTCCCGTCCGCCCGCAGGCAGACGGCACATACGCGGACGCTCTTCGAGCGCCTCGTCGGCGACCCCGTCGTTCGGCGTTCCCGACCACGGCTCGAGGCAGACGTAGGATGCCCCCTCCGCCGTGCTCTTCCAAAGGCAGAAGAAGGGAAGGCTCTCGCTGCGCGTGATGCTCACGGAAAGTCCGTCCGTCTGCGAAAGCGTCGCCGTTTTCGGCACCTCTTTCAGAATGAGGGTCTTGTGCCGATCGAACAATGCGTTGTCGAGGGAGATCCCCTCCGTCTGGACGGGGAAGGACTTTCCCGTCTTCGAGGTAAAGACCGCGTTGACGAGCGGATAGATCTCCGCACCCGATGCGTCGCCGTCGAAGCGAACGGTCGTCCCGCCCGCAATGTCCCCGTTTTCCATGCGGATAGCAAGCCCCGGGTGTCCCCCGAAGGCGAAGGGAAGCTCGCAGGCTCCCGTATTCTCCACCGTGGCAAAAAGGGAAAGCGTCCTGCCGTCAAGGCGGTAGCAAAGCGTCAGGCGGAAGGCGAAGGGATAGTGCGCGAGCGTCTCGTCGGTCTCCGTCAGGACGAAGGTCAGCGTGTCCGCCTCCTGCGTCCCGTCGGGAAGCTCGGTCTCCTTCAGAAAGCCGTGGATCCCCATCGGGTACACCTTCCCCCGATAAGAAAATTCCGCGTTTTTCAGCCTTCCGCAGAAGGGGAAGAGCAGGGGCGAGTGCTCGTCCCAGATGTCGGGGTTCCCCTGCCAGATGTACTCCCGACCGCTCACACGGTCGATGACCGAGCGGATCTCTCCTCCGTGTGAGGAGATCTTTACGGTAAGCTCCTTGTTTTTCAGCGTGTATTCCATCAAAAATTCTCCTTATAGCGTAGGAAACGTATCAAACCGTTCCTTATATCATAAGCCACGAAAAATTGTAGCACATTTCGAAGGGAATGTCAAGGCGCACGGACGTTTTCCGAAGGATTTCGCTTCGGTTTCGGTTAATAAGATTTCGGAAACGGGCAAAAACAGACAAAAAGCCGCCGCTCCGCCTCGTTTTTTTGTGAGGAGACAATTATATCACGCCTGTTATGAGCCAAAGAAAGATAGAGATCCGCGCGCAGCCCCCTTCCGCGGCACACGGATTTAATTTTCAAAAATACTTGACACCGCAAAATACTTATGATATAATAGGTGCGTTCGTTATCAAGGGGTATAGCCAAGCGGTAAGGCACAGGACTTTGACTCCTGCATTCGCTGGTCCGAATCCAGCTACCCCTGCCAACCCTCCCGCACCGATGTGCGGGAGGGTTATTTTTGAAGGCAAAATGCAAAGTGCATGACCGCATTTTGATGAAGATCGATCTACCTTCACGGGCGCCCGTCCTCGCGCCCGTTATTTTTTTATCGATTTTGTGTAAATGTATCAAAAAGATGCGTGTATTTTCTCTCGCTTCCATGGAAAAAATGAATTGACAGAAGAGACGCGCACATGGTATAATAAATGTGATTCAAAACTATATCTTGTGCCAAGTCGCACGGATGATTACTAAATATTGTGAAGAAAGGCAAAAAACGCATGGAAGACGCATGGAGAGAATTTCACGGCGGCAAATGGCAGACCGAGGTCAACGTCGCCGACTTTATCGAAAAAAATTACACCCCCTACGACGGGGACGAGAGCTTTCTTTCGGGACCGACCGCGGCGACGAGCGCGCTGTGGGAGAAGGTCATGGAGCTGACGAAGGAGGAGCGCGCGCTCGGACACGCGCTCGATATGGACACCTCCGTCGTCTCGACCATCACCTCCCACAGGGCGGGCTATCTCGACCGTGAAAAGGAAAAGATCGTCGGTATTCAGACGGATAAGCCCTTCAAGCGCTCCCTCCAGCCGAACGGCGGCATCCGCATGGCGATCCGTGCCTGCGCCGACAACGGCTTTGAGGTCGCGCCCGAGATCGTCGAGATCTTTACCAAATACAGAAAAACGCACAACGCGGGCGTGTACGACGCCTATACCCCCGAAATGCGCGTCTGTCGGAAAAACCACATCATCACGGGGCTTCCCGATGCCTACGGCAGAGGACGCATCATCGGTGACTACCGCCGCGTCCCCCTCTACGGCGTGGATTTTCTGATCCGCGAAAAGCAGGAGGAGATGGCATCCACGGGCGAGACCATGACCGACGCCGTGATCCGCGACAGGGAAGAGCTCTCCGAGCAGATCCGCGCACTCGGTGAGCTGAAAGCGCTTGCCGCCATTTACGATACCGACATCTCCGCTCCCGCGAAGGATACGAAGGAAGCAATCCAGGCGCTCTATTTTGCCTATCTCGCTGCCGTCAAGGAGCAGAACGGCGCGGCAATGAGCCTCGGACGCACCTCGACCTTCCTCGATATCTACGCATCGCGCGACCTTGCCGCGGGACGCTATACCGAAGAGGAGATCCAGGAATTCGTCGACCAATTCATTATGAAGCTCCGTCTCGTCAAATTCGCGAGAACGCCCGAATACAATACCATCTTTGCGGGTGACCCCACCTGGGTCACTGAATCCATCGGCGGTATGGGCGTCGACGGACGCCATCGCGTCACGAAGATGTCCTACCGTTACCTCCACACGCTCGATAACATCGGCTCCTCCCCAGAGCCGAACATGACGGTGCTCTGGTCGGTGCACCTGCCCGAGGCGTTCAAGCGCTTCTGTGCCGATATTTCCATCCGCCATTCGGCGATCCAGTACGAGAGCGACGACCTCATGCGTCCCGTCCACGGGGACGATTACGGCATCGCCTGCTGTGTTTCCTCTATGCGCATCGGTAAGGAGATGCAATTCTTCGGCGCCCGCGCCAATCTTGCAAAATGCCTTCTGTACGCCATCAACGGCGGCGTGGACGAGGTGACCCGCGCGCAGGTCGGACCTGCCTACCGCCCCATCGTCGGCGACGAGCTTGATTATAATGACGTGATGGCGAAATACCGCGATATGATGCGCTGGCTCGCCGGCGTGTATATCAATACGCTGAACGTCATCCACTATATGCACGACAAGTACAGCTACGAGCGGGTGCAGATGGCGCTCCACGACGCGCATGTACGTCGTTGGTTCGCGACGGGAATCGCGGGTCTCAGCGTTGTCGCCGACTCGCTTTCCGCCATCAAGTACGGACACGTGAAGGTGGAGAGGGATGAGACCGGCTTCATCGTCGGGTATCACGCGACGACCGACTTCCCGAAGTACGGCAACGACGACGACCGCGTCGACGCGATCGCGAAGGAAGTCCTGCATACCTTCATCGGCTATCTCCGTGAGCACGCCACCTACCGCGGCGGCATCGTCACGACCTCCGTCCTCACCATTACCTCGAACGTCGTGTACGGTAAGAATACCGGCTCGACGCCCGACGGCAGACAGGCGGGCGAGCCCTTCGCCCCGGGGGCGAATCCCATGCACGGCAGAGATTCTCACGGCGCCGTCGCCTCGCTCTCCTCGGTCGCAAAGCTGAATTTTGAGGACGCGCAGGACGGAATCTCGAATACCTTCTCCATCACGCCGAACACCCTCGGCAGAACCGATGCGGAGAAGCGCGCGAATCTCGTCGCCCTCCTCGACGGCTATGTCGAAAAGGGAGGACAGCACCTCAACGTCAACGTCTTCGATCGTGAGACGCTTCGCGATGCACAGCGCCATCCCGAAAAATATCCGCAGCTGACCGTCCGCGTCTCGGGCTACGCGGTCAACTTCGTCAAGCTCACAAAGGAACAGCAGGACGAGGTCATCTCCCGTACCTTCCACGAGAGCCTGTAAGCACCGACCTGCCGCCCGCCGATCGGGCAGGCGGGACGCCGCTCGAGGAAGGGCGCAGACGAAGCTCCGCCGTCCCGCGAAAGGGCGCAAATAAAAAACGCCGTCCGCGGGAAAACGCAAATCGAAGACCCCACCGTTGCTCTGCGTAACGGCGCACCCACAAGACCTCCGCTTTACGAGACGGCAAAAATGAAAAAGCCGCCGCAAAAAAAGCAAGAACCGCGCGCTCCGAACCCCTTCGCGCACCGAAACAAGGACGCGCGTCGGTGAGCGCGCAGACAAAAACATCCGACAAAGAAAGGAGTCCCGCCATGCAGGGAAGAATTCATTCGATCGAGAGCTTCGGCACCCTTGACGGGCCGGGTCTCCGCTACGTCGTCTTTTTCGCCGGGTGCCCGATGCGGTGCCTGTATTGCCACAACCCCGATACCTGGACGGGGGAGGGGACTCTCTATACGGCGGAGGATCTGCTCGCGCCGATGGAGCGGAGCCGCCCCTTCTACCGCTCGGGCGGATTGACCGCGACGGGAGGGGAACCCACGGCACAGCTTCCGTTTTTGACCGAGTTGTTTTCGCTCGCGAAGGCAAGAGGCATTCATACCTGCCTCGATACCTCGGGCATCCTCTATCGGGAGGGGGAGGCGTACGACCGCCTGCTCGCCGTGACCGATCTCGTCATGCTGGACATCAAGCATACCGACGAGGCGGGACACCGTACCCTCACGGGCTTCTCCGGGGAGGCGCCTCTCGCGTTCCTTCATCGGCTGAGCGATGAGAACATCCCCGTCCGCATCCGTCACGTGGTCGTTCCGGGGATTACCTACGATAAGGAAGAATTGCTCGCCCTCCGTCGCATCGCCGCGGAGGTGAAGAACCTCGAGTCGGTCGAGCTCTTGCCCTATCATACGCTCGGACGCGCAAAGTACGAGAAGCTCGGCATCTCCTATCCGCTCGCGAACACACCGCCCCTCTCGCAGGAAGAGCTCGCAAAAGCGGAGGCGATCATCCTCGGAAAAAGCAACGTTTTGTAAACAACTGTTATAAAAATAACGAAATATCAAAAAGAAAACGCAAAAAAGCAATCTGCTTTCGTCTGCGTTTTCTTTTTCTTTTTGTAGTATTTTTTCTCAATACGGGAAACCTAACGTCGGAATCTTTCAAAACGGAAGGAAATATTATGACACAGAAAAAGCGAACCGTCCTTTCGGTTCTTCTGATAACGCTTCTGCTTTGCTCCCTCGCCTTTACCGCCGCCGCGACCGATGTCGTGTCGGTGAACGGGGAAGGACACGCAAAGGGGAAGGTCTCCCGCGCGACCCTCTATCTTTCGATAGAAGCCGAAGGGGAAAACGAAAGCGCCGCCGCGGCAAACGTAAAGGCACGCATGACAAAGGCGGAAAAACTCCTCGAGCCGATCGGCGAGACGGTGGAAACGGGGTATCACTCCTATACCGATCCGATGAACTCGACCGTTCACGTCGGCAGGGAGTTGACCTTCACCACCGAGCACCCCGAGAAGGTCGACGAGCTCTTTGAAAAACTGCCCGAGATCGGCGGCGTCGGCATATATTGCGTCTCTTACGAAGCCACCGACTCTACGGAAGCCGCCAAGGAAGCCCTGACCCGCGCCGTCGCCGACGCGAAGGAAAAGGCGAGCGCACTCGGCATCACCGAGGAGCCGACGGCGATCCGCGAGACGGAATGTTACACCACGGAAAACGCCGGAAAGCCGACCATCGTCTGCCGCGTCGAGCTCCTGTTCGACAAGGCGCGGGAGGGGGGCGCTCATGCTCCCCATTGAGATCACGGAAGAGAATTTTGACTTCCGCGTCGCGAGAAACCGCGGCACGGTGATCCTCGGCTTTCTCGAGAAGGAGAGTGCCCCCTGTCGGATGCTCGCCCCCATCATGGACGAGATCGCCGCCGAGCGCGCCGATCTTTTGGTCGGCAGAGTGGACGTCAGACGGGAACCCTCCCTTGCCGAGAGCTTCGGCGTGGATTCCGTCCCTACCGTCGTTTGCCTGCGGGAAGGCGCCCTCCTCGGGAGCTTCTGCGGTGTGAAAAACAAGGACGGAATTCTCGAACTTGTCGATTGATGAAAAGAATTCTTTGCAAAAATGCGGATATTCCGAAAGATCGGAAGGATTCTCTCCCGATTTTCGAGATGTCCGCATTTTCGTTTTCACCCGATCCTCCGTTTTTTCATATACTGTGAAGGACGGGAAAGATAGCCCGTCGAGAAATCAAGAGAAAACAGGACACAACAGCATGGAAAAAAACGAAAACGGATATTCGGGCAGAGGCTCCGTGCCGATGCCGACCCGTGAGGCGCGGGAGACCGACGGGCTTCAGCTCGCGATGGTCTACTCGCCCTATCAGGCGTGGCGGATGCTCTATACCCCCGACGAGGCGCTTCGTCACGGTACGCTTTTTGAAGAACTGTATAAGCCTTTGGAGGAGCGGCACGGGAGATGACAAGAGAAGAAATGATGAGAAACATTCAGGCACTTGCCTTTGCGAAGACCGAGACCGAGCTCTTCCTCGACGCTCATCCCGACTGTCAGGCGGCGCTTACCTATTATTATGAGACGGTGGATGCCCTCCGCGCCGCAACCGAAGAATATGAGGCGAAGTACGGACCGATCACCGCATCGGGCGTCCGCGGCGACGTGTGGACGTGGACCGATATGCCATGGCCGTGGCAGAATGACGGCACGGAGGTACAAAGCTGATGTGGCAATATGAGAAGAAACTTCAATACCCCGTCAAGATCAAGAATCCGAACCCCCGTCTCGCGGGCGTGATCATCTCACAGCTCGGCGGCCCCGACGGTGAGCTCGGCGCCGCGACCCGTTACCTCAATCAGCGGTACACCATGCCGTCGGGCGAGGCGATCGGTATGCTGACCGACATCGGCTCCGAGGAGCTCGGGCATTGCGAGATGATCGCGGCGATCCTCTATCAGCTGACGCGGAACCTGACGCCCGAGGAGATCATGGCGGGCGGCTTCGATAAATACTTCGTCGACCACACGACGGGCATTTATCCGCAGGCGGCGTCGGGCGTGCCCTTCAGCGCGTCCTCCCTCCAGTCCAAGGGTGATGCCATCGCCGACCTCATGGAGGACCTCGCCGCCGAACAGAAGGCGAGGGTCACCTACGATAATATCCTCCGCCTCTCCGACGATCCCGATGTCAACGACGTTATTCGCTTTTTGAGACAGCGGGAGGTCGTACACTTCCAGCGCTTCGGCGATACGCTTCGCCGCACGCAGGAACAGCTCGATCAGAAGAATTACTACTACTTCAACCCCGAATACCGCGGCTGACCCGCACCGTCGCAAACGCCCCCGCGTTTGCGACGGTTTTTTATATAAATTCATAATCCATACTTAACCCTCGGTTGCGGCGTTTTTCGTAAAATACTTCGCACCCCCTCCCAACAATAATAATTCATAATTCTTAATTAAAATAATTCATAATTCTTAATTAAAAACCCCTTGCCTTTTCCCGCGTTTTCTGCTACAATATAGGGTAACATTGATTTTTCGCGTGAGGCGAGACCGTGAGGAAACCGTTATGTATCGTATTGTGAAAAAAGAAGCGCTCAATCCCACCGTCACCATGATGGAGATCGAGGCGCCTCTCGTCGCGGCAAAGGCGCAGGCGGGACAGTTTATCATCCTTCGCACGGACGAGGACGGGGAGAGAATTCCCTTGACCGTCGCCGGCTATGACCGCGGGGCTGGTACCGTCCGCATTATTTTTCAGATCGTCGGCGCCACTACCTTCCTCTTGAATCAGAAGGAAGTCGGGGACGGCCTTTCCGATTTTGTCGGCCCGCTCGGAGAGCCGACCGCGCTCGACGGACTCTCCGATGTCCTGATCGTCGGCGGAGGCGTCGGCTGTGCCATTGCACTCCCGATCGCCGAGCGCCTTCGCGAGCTCGGCGCCCGCGTCACCTCGGTGATCGGCTTCCGCTCAAAGGAGCTTGTCATTCTGGAGAAGGAATTTGCCTCCGCCTCCGATTCTCTTACCGTCATGACCGACGACGGCTCCCACGGCAGGGCGGGCAATGTCTGCCTTCCGATCGGAGAAATGCTCGGGGGGGGACGCCGCTTCGATAAGGTCATTGCGATCGGTCCCCTCGTCATGATGAAATTCGTCGTCGCCGCGGTGAAGCCCTACGGCATCCCCTGTACCGTCTCGATGAACCCGATCATGATCGACGGCACGGGTATGTGCGGCGGTTGCCGCCTGACCCTTCACGAGGAGGGGAAAGCCGTGACGAAATTCGCCTGCGTGGACGGCCCCGACTTCGACGGCTATGCGGTCGATTTTGACGAGGCGATGTCCCGTGCCTCCATGTACCGCGATTTTGAGCGGCATCGGTACGAGGAGGCGTGTAACCTCTTCAAAACGGAAAAGGAGGCGCACTGACATGCCGAACATGAACCCGAAAAAGAACCCTATGCCCACGCTTTCGCCCGACGTTCGCGCGAAATGCTTCTCCGAGGTCGCCCTCGGCTATGATGAGGCGACCGCCGTCGACGAGGCGCTTCGCTGCCTGCATTGTAAGACCATGCCCTGCGTCTCGGGCTGTCCCGTCAATATACGGATCCCCGACTTTATCGAGAAGGTGAAGGAAGGAGACTTTGAGGAAGCCTATCGCATCATCCGAAAGACCTCCTCTCTCCCTGCCGTCTGCGGCAGAGTCTGCCCGCAGGAGAGCCAGTGCGAGGCAAAATGCGTCCGCGGCATCAAGGGGGAACCCGTCGGCATCGGAAGGCTTGAACGCTTCGTTGCCGATACCCACAGCGCAAACCACGCGGGCGGGGTGGAAAAACCGAAGCCGAACGGACACCGCGTCGCCGTCGTCGGCTCCGGCCCCTCGGGATTGACCTGCGCGGGCGACCTCGCGGCGAAGGGCTATGCAGTCACCGTCTTTGAGGCGCTCCATGCCGCGGGCGGCGTGCTCGTGTACGGCATTCCCGAATTCCGCCTCCCGAAATCCATCGTAAAGGAAGAGGTCGAGCACCTCGTCGCCATGGGCGTGGAGGTAAAGACCGATGTCGTGATCGGAAAGACCCTGACCGTCGACGAACTCTTTGAGGACGGGTATGAAGCCGTGTTTATCGGCTCGGGCGCGGGACTCCCGAACTTTATGGGCATCCCGGGCGAAAGCCTCAAGGGCGTCTATTCCGCCAATGAATTCCTCACCCGCGCGAACCTGATGAAAGCCTACTGCGAGGACGCCGCCACCCCCGTCATGAAGGGCGGACGGGTCGCCGTAGTCGGCGGAGGTAACGTCGCGATGGATGCCGCGCGCACCGCGCTCCGTCTCGGTGCCGAGAGCGTGACGATCGTCTATCGCCGCTCGATGGAAGAGCTTCCCGCAAGACGCGAGGAGGTCGAGCACGCCGAGGAAGAGGGCGTGATCTTCCGTCTGCTTTGCAACCCGACCGAGATCCTCGGCTATCATAACGACGCCGACCCCCGCGATGCGAAAAACGGCTTCGTGACAGGCATCCGCGCCGTCCGCATGGAGCTCGGCGCCCCCGATGAGCGGGGACGCCGCCGTCCGATCCCCGTGCCGGACAGTGAATTTACGCTCGACGTCGATGTCGTCATTATCGCCATCGGCACGTCGCCGAACCCCCTCATCAAGCGGACGACGAAAGGACTCGAGACGAATCCCCGCGGCGGCATCGTCGTGGAGGAGGGGACGGGAAAGACCTCGAAGGAGGGGACCTTCGCGGGCGGAGATGCCGTCACGGGCGCCGCAACGGTCATTTCCGCGATGGGAGCGGGGAAGACCGCCGCGAGAGCCATCGACGAGTACCTCGCGGGAAAAACGTCGGATTCCTCCGATAAAAATTCTTGACCCGTCGAAAAAAACAGAAAGAGAGCCTTGATCGCCCTGACGTTTCGGGACGACCGAGGCTCTTTTTCGTCAAGTTATACAAAAAACTTTTACAAAACATGCGGTTGACAAAAAGAAGTGTATATGATATAATGTAAACAGCCAAATTAGGAGCGGTTGCTCGTTTTTGTCAGGAAAGGTATAGTTTTCCTGACAGCGACTTTTTCTCAATTTTTGGGTATTTGGGATGGCTTTTTTGGCGCGAAAAGGGCTTGCAAGCGGATTTGCAGGCTCTTTTTTTGCTTTTGGTTTCTGTCAGGAAACCTATACTTTTCCTGACAACGGGTGACCCGGCAGGAAAAAACAGTTTTTTTGGTATCCGAGCGGCGAAAGGAGGGAAATCGACCCCGCATCTTCCGAAAACCTGTTTTCCAAAAAAAACAAAAATATTTTATCGAAAAGGAGTAACCATGAAAACCAAAAGCAAACTTTTGATCCTCCTTTTGACGTTGGCTCTGCTTTGCGGTGCGTTCGTCTTCATGACGAGCGCGGAGGCGACGACCACGACGGTATCGTCCTCCGAGGCACTTGCCACCGCGTGGAGCAATGCGGCAGACGGAGACACGATCTCGATCGGTGAGGAGCTTACCTATTCGGGATCGACTCTGAATCTCGAGGCAGGGAAGACTCTGACGCTTGACCTCGGCGGACACACGCTGACCGTCGGCGATACGGCGTTCCTGACCTCGGCGGGCAACCTGACCGTGAAAAACGGTACGATCAGCACAGGCAGCGCGATCGCCGTTCAGACGACGGGCGGCGAACTGACGCTCACAGATCTGAACATCACGAACATCGCGACGGACACCGCGTTTCCGGGCGCGATCGTCAGCGTATCGGGCACCAAGGCAACATTGAAAAATCTCTATGTTTCCGGAAAAGCAGGGAAGGCGCTCGCTATTCTCTCCGACTCGACCGTAGAGGCGACCAATGCCACGATCCGTAATACCATACTCCCCCAAAATGCAAGTAGCACCTATCGTTGCGCAATTGAGGTGACAGGAAACAACAAGGTCGAAATGACGGGTTCTCTCGTGGAATCGGTATATACCGGGATCCGCTTTGAAGACAGTAATAATACGGCGGAAAACAATACCTTCCTGTTCGAAAAATCGGTATTGAACGTAAACCTCAAAACGGACATTACAGGCGATACCATTTCGACAGACTATAACCATGGCAATGTATATAAAATCATCAGCAAAGGGGCGCAGGTATCTCTGACGCTGAAAGGATCGAAAGTTATCGGATGCCCAAACGGCAAAGGCATCTCTGCGAACACTTTCGAGGATAAGATGTATGTCAGAATTGAAGACTGCATTCTTTACATGGGAAACTGGGGCAGATACACATATACGACGCTGGCGGGCACCAACTTCTTTTTATCCAGTGCGCAGCCTGCGTGGGTTTCATCAACCTCAGCCCCGATATCTACCGCATTTACCGCAGAGAAGGGGAGCTGTTCTTACTTCACAGGCGCTGTGACCGTGAGCGGGAAGGATACTTCAAATAACTATGAGGTTGTAGAAGATGCCGATTATCCTACTCCCACCGCTGTCACCGGTATCAGCCTCCCAGTCGCAAACACCTATGGCGGAACGGTTAGGATACAGACGGCGCTCCTTGCGAATGGTGAGAAAGCCACAAAGGAAGATGTAATTAAACGGTTTGAAGAAAAATATGACAGCGAAATCGGAACGAAAGTATACAATAGCGACAATACGCTTTACGCAATGTCTTTCGGGAATTATTTGTATAACCCCATTCCCGCGGACGGCACGCTTCGTTTGAATCGCGATGTTACCATCAGTCCTTTGACCGGAACTTTGATTACCTTCACCCAAAACGCAAATGTCGATATGAACGGACATTGGCTGTCCATCGGCGGCGCGCCCGCGGGCGATAAGTATACCCCCTTCCGTGTAGTTGCGGCGGTAGATGTTTATTTCTACACGAGCAGGGCGGGCGGCGGAATCCGTTTGCTTTCCGCAGATGGAACTTGTTCGTACACCCCCGGTACGAGCTCTGCTCCGGCAAAGGGCAGTAACCCCATGATCGAGATCAACTCGGGGAAAGACGCGCACGTACATCTCGGGTATGCCGAGGTGGACGGAGAGGTCGTTTACCAAGATAACGATTTCACGATGCTCTCTTCCGTTATCGTTAATCTCTACGGAGGAAAAGTCACCGTCAAGGGCGGTAACTATTACCGTGCGTTCACTGATTACTCGGGCTTCTTCATTGTGCGGTATACCACTGCCGTGAATGCCGAGATTCTCTCCTTTGAGGATGCATGCTTTTATAATACTACGACTACCCTGTATTCTGTCGTTACCACTCAGTATGTTGGCACAGAACAAAATGGGATGAAGGTCACCTTCACAAACTGTGTGATCGACAATGCGGAAATATTCAGCCCGGTGACCAAAACGTGCAAGAATGCGAGCATTACTCTGACCGGCTGCACACTTGCCTTGTGGAAAGCGGCTGTTTATAGCGACATGACCGTTACGCTCGGGGAGGGATGCCGTTATATGACGAATATCACTCTTCCCGATAGCTTCTTCGGTGATGTGGCTCATGACGTGAATACCGACGCATACGAGCTGGTGCGCAATGAAGTGCAACTTCTGACCCCCGCACAGCTTGCGGCAGGCGGAAAAACCTATACGGGCGCAACGACTACGCGCACTCTCACGAAGAAGGTCACCGAGAACTATGCAAATGTCATCGGTACCGACGGCGCGACGAGCAAGTGGGAGATCGGAGCCACTGTGCTGGCAAGCAGCTCTTCCTACCGTGAAGATAACATTGTGCACATTGCGACAGGAATCGTCTTGAAAAACGGCGATGAAGTATACGAGGGTGGCAAAATTCCGGATACCCTCCCGGCAAAGACCGATCTTACCGTAGAGATCGAATACGAAGATAAGACGATCGCCGTTGCCTTTATCGCAGAGGACGGAACCGAGACCTATCTCTATCCTGCGGCAAACGACGCGGAGGACGGAATCGCCTTCATGCGTGCGATGAACGCCCTGAACGCGTCGACCCAAGTGATTCTTTATAAGAATCTGACGTTGGATGAGAGTTATACCGTATCCTTTAGCTCGATGTCCGGCAAGACAGTGAAGCTCGACTTCAACGGTTATCGTCTGACCACCACCAACAATGTGTTGTCCACCGTCATTCTCTTCACGACGAACGGTGCGACCGTGAACATTTACTCGTCGAGACCGGGCGGCGGCGTGAAGGGCCCCGGCGGAAATCCGGTCTTGGTTGCGACCAACGGTGGCGGCAATACGACCATCGGTAAATACGGTGAGTATCCCGGCAGCAATTTCTCAATCAGTGATATGGTCGTTTGCACCCTGTGGTCGAGCAGTATTACCATTGACGGTGGTACCTACTCCCGTACCGGCGGAAGCAACGGAACGCTGTTCTTACTCGAGGCGCAAAACGCACCCGTGATCAAGAACGCGACCATTCTCTTGAATCTCGACAAGGCATGGAACGGCTACGGCATTTTCCTTGCGTCGAGTGCTACGAGCAGCATGGTTACGATTGAAAATTGTGACTTCTATACAAACGATACGAATGCCGCTCTCTTCACCACGACCTCGTCCGCGAATATTACCTCTCTGACGGCAACGATCAACGGCGGCAATTTCTACGGTCTGACCCTTGCTGCGTCGGTGAACAGAGTCGCGACCCTCACCTACAACATCTCGAACTCTCCGAAGTTTATGGCGGTAGCGGAAGGCGCCGCTGTCGACAAGA
>CAVEOF010000018.1:0-32685 GCA_963617165.1 Coriobacteriaceae bacterium
TTATTATACAATAGTATATAACCTATAACTACAATAAATGGTTTGATCTTTTCCGATCCGCCCTCCGATCGCTTTGAAAGTCATCCCTTTGTTAAGACATTCCTTAATTTCAATTCTCTGACCCCCCTTTCCCAAACTAAATTCTACCACAAAATCCTTCCCATAGTAAATTCCACTGTGAAATTTACTATGGCAAAAAGATGTAAAGAAAAAAGTAAAGAAAAACACAAGCGGGCTTGACAAAAGGTGCCCGCTCGTGTATAATAAAAACAGAGGAGCACCAGCGACGGTTGCCTTCCCTTTCAAGCGATAACCGCCTTCCTGTGGAAAGAGCAGGCGGTTATCTTTTTATTTTCGCCGAGTAATAAAATCGGCGAAAGCGATCAGCAATGTAAGAAGCATTAACAGTTCTGCTAATGTTATGTACATGACCATCACCTCCCCTCAAAAGTCAAGGGGAGACAAAAGACCTCCCCTTCTCAAAAAAGAGGGAAAGGCAACCGCCACCGTGTTGGTGATCCTCCGGGACTCTCGCGAGTCCTTTTTTATTTTAGCAGGCACATTTCTCTTTGTCAAGATTGTTTTTCTCTTTTACAGGATTCCGCACGATGCGTGTGCTCTCTCGGCACTTCGGCTTTCGATCTTTTTATGTGCCCTCTGTGATATTTTGGCATCGCTTCGGATAGCCCTTTCGCCGTTTCGACAATCGCCCCCCCTTTCCTGTCTTTGCAAGAAAACGCCAGCGCGTCCGTGCGAAAAAGCGATGAATGACCACGAAAGCAGAAAGGGGTGCCGTGAAAACGTGTCATTTGGCTCTGAAAACCGATATTTTTTCAAAAACGCGTCATTATTTTTTCAAAAACCCTTGATTTTCCCAAAAACTATGCTATAATAGATAAGGATAGAATAGATGAGGATGAAGAGTGGCTTGCGAGTCACTCTTCATTTCTTGTCGGGGATCTGTCGGTCATGCCCTCCGAAGTGTACGCACGCGGACAGCTGTGCATGAGTGAACACGCGGATATGCGAAGCTGTGCGCGCGGAAATTTGCGTGGCTATTGGCGCAAAACCTGCGTGTGAGGTTTGCGCTCTCGCGAGATCTGCGTCTGCCGACGAAGGCTATACTTCACAAGGCTTACATTGGCGCAAGGCTTCCCATTTGCGTGAAAACTTCGCTTGCGTAAGGTAAGGTACACACTTCGTAAGGCTTCCGTTTGCGTGAAGGCTTTGTCTGCATAAGGCTTGCGTTTGTGCAAAGTTTCCGCTTTTTGGAGGCTTCGCCTGCGCGGTGTTGCACTTGCGTAAGGTTTGCACTTGCACGAGATTATGCCGACGCGAGGCTTGCGATTGCGTAAATTCTGTCGATACGGGGTTTACGGTTCGTAAGGCTTTCGCCTGCATGAGCCTTGCGTTTTTGAGAATTCAAAAGCGGTGGTGGAAGGCAATGACTGTTTGCGAGATTTTGTGCGTGAGAGGCTTGCGCGGAAAACACGGCGTGCCCTCGTACCGTATCTATGAGATCTGTCGAAAGGAGAACCTATGAAAAAGGGCATTAAGGACACCGTGCGCGAAGCGATCGCGCCGACGGTGGAAGCGCTCGGCTATCGGATCTGGGATGTCGAATACTCCAAGATCGGCGCCGACTATCATCTGGAGATTACCATCGACTCGGACGCCGGCATCGGTATCGAGGACTGCGAAAAGGTGCACCGTGCGATCGACCCGATCCTCGACGAAAGCGACCCGATCGAAGGCTTCTACTACCTCGAGGTCTCCTCCCCCGGCATCGAGCGTGAGCTCCGTACGGAGGAGCATATCCGCCACTCGACAGGCTCCCGCGTGGAGGCACGTCTGTTCGCGACGGTGAACGGTACGAAGACGATCTTCGGCAAGCTCGACGGGCTTGACGACGCGGGGTGCGTGCACATTGCCGCGGACGGCGGTGAGGCATACGTTCTCCCGAGAAACGAGATCTCCAAGCTCAAAACGGTGTATTTTGAAGAGTAACGATCCTACGAAAACTTTCGCCGATCCGGCGCGTGACCGCCGCGGAGCATTTCCGTCGTGACGATCCGAAAGCGCAGACTCCCGCGGGGCGGCTCGGCTAAGGTGCGACCTGCCCGAAGCGGCTCTCCCCGAAGGCGGTCTACTTTGAAGAAGAATATCAGAAAAGGAACATAAAACTATGAACGCAGATTTTTATAACGCTCTCGACCTTCTCGAAAAGGAAAAAGGAATCCCGAAGGATTACATGATTGAAAAGATTGAGCTTGCGCTTGCAAATGCCTGCCGCAAGGAGGTCGGACAAAGCGCGGTCATCCGCGTGCAGATCGACCCCGTGAAGCAGGACATGCGCGTTTATCAGCAGCGCACGGTCGTGCCCGACGGAGAGGTCACCGATGAAAAGTGCGAGATCTCCCTTTCGGAAGCAAAGGCGCTCAGCCGCCGCCACAAGCTCGGCGGTGTGGTAGAGACCGAGCTGAAAACGAAGACTTTCCGCCGTCTTTCGGCACAGGCGGGAAAACAAATGATCATTCAGGCGATCCGCGACGCGGAAAGAGAGCGCCAGACCAGAGAATACGAGGATAAGAAGGAAGAGATCATCACGGCGATCGTCGACAAGGTGGACACCACGACGGGCAACCTCATCCTCGACACGGGAACGGGCTATGCCACCCTCTTAAAGGCAGAGCAGATCCCCGGCGAGACACACGAGGTCGGCGACCGTCTCAAGGTCTTCATCTCCGAGGTAAAGTCGGGCGAGACCCGCGGTCCGCTGGTGACGCTCTCCCGCGTACATCCGAACTTTGTCAAGCGTCTTTTCGAGCTTGAGATCCCCGAAATTCAGGACGGTACCGTCCTCATCAAGGGCGTCTCCCGCGAGGCGGGCAGCCGCACGAAGATCGCGGTGCAGTCGAGAGACGAGAACGTCGACGCCATCGGCTCCTGCATCGGTAAGAACGGAATGCGTATCGGCGCAATTCTTGCCGAGCTCGGAAACGAGAAGGTCGACATCATCAAATACAGCGACGACCCCGTTACCTATGTCTCCGAAGCGCTCGCACCCGCGAAGGTGCTCTCCGCGTTTCTCGAGGACGAGCGCACCTGCCGCGTGACCGTCGCACCCGACCAGCTTTCTCTCGCCATCGGTAAGGAGGGGCAGAACGCGAAGCTCGCCGCCCGACTGACCGGTTACAAGATAGATATCAAGGCGTAAACTTCCCCATCCGTTAGAAAGGCGGTGATCTCATGCAACCACAAACACCCCGCAAGCTTCCGATTCGCAGATGTGCGGGATGCGGCGGACATTTTCCGAAAAACGAGCTCATCCGCGTGCTCCGCACGCCGGAGGGAGAGATCACGCTCGACGGAAGCGGTAAAAAATCCGGCAGGGGCGTCTACCTCTGCAAAAATCCGAGCTGCTTCAAAAAAGCGAGAAAGGCGAACCGCCTTTCGGCGGCGCTCTCGTGCAACATTCCGACGGAGGTCTACGACCGTCTTGAGGAGGAGCTTTCACGAGATGCAACCTGACCTTCGCCGTCTTCACGGTATGCTCGGCTTCGCCCGCCGTGCGGGAAAGGTAACGATCGGCACCGAGCTTGTGTGCCGCGCCCTTGCCCTGCGGGGGGAGAAAAAGCCCTGCCTCGCGGTCTATGCGAGTACAGCCTCCGAGCCGACAAAAAAACGGGTAAGAGACAAATGCGCGTTTTACGGAGTTCCGTCACTCGAGATCCCGACGGATGCCGACACGCTCGCCCGTCTGCTCGGCAAGAGCTTCTCAATCGCGACGGTGGGAATTCATGACGAATCCTTTGCCGAAGAAATTATCAAAAGCCTCGGTATCGAACCACAATCACTCAGGAAAGGAATTTCCGCGGTAGCGGAAACCGGTGACATTCATGGCGACAAAGTCGACTAAGATCACCCAAATCACGAAGGATTTCGCGATGAAATCCAAAGACGTCCTCGAAATCTTCAAATCGCTCGGAATCGAGAAGAAGAGCGGCGGAAGCGCGGACGATGTGGAATTCGCTCGCTTCTTCCAAAAAGTGACGCGGGAAAACCAGATAGAAAACATAGACGAATATCTCGACGGGAAGGCAACCATCCGCATTCCCGAATCCGAGAAGAAAGCTCCCGAAAAAGCCGAAGCGCCGAAGTCCGAGGTCAAGGCGGAAGCCAAAGCGGAAGCGGCAAAGTCGGCGGAAGCACCGAAGGCAGAGGCGGCAAAAGCGCCTGCGTCTGCACCTGTCCCCACGCCCGCACCCGTGCCGAAGGCGGCACAATCTGCCGCGCCCGCGCAGGCAAAGCCCGCCGCACCCGCGGCGCATCCGTCGGAGCGTCCCGTCGGAGGAGCAAATGCCGAGCGTCGTCCCGCACCGTCCGCACAGGGCGTGCAGGGAGATCGCAGAGTGCCGCCGCAAGGCGACCGCCGTCCGAACGGCGCCTACGGTGCACAGGGACAGGGGCAAAACCGTCCCTACCCTCCCCGCGACGACAGAAGAGGCGCGGGTCAGCAGGGACAGCGCGAGGACAGACCCCGCTATAACCGCTATAACGAAAAGCCGCAGGAGAATCCCTTCGCGAAGAAGTACGACAATATGACGAGAGCGGCACAGGGCTTCAAGAATCCGAACGCGAAGGTGCCGAACCCGCCCCGTCAGGTGAGCACGGCGCGCCCCGCTCAGCAGGCACAGCTTGAAAAGCAGCAGCGCCTCGAAAAGCAACAGCAGCAATCTCAGCTCGCGGCGCAGAAGCCCGCGGCGCCGAAGAAGGAAGAAAAGCAGCGCGCGCAAAAGCAGGAGCTCAAGAAGATCACGCCGACCATCGACAAGAGCACGGTCAAGGGCGGGATCAACATCGGAGCGACGCTCGAAGAGAATGCGCCGAAGACCCGTGTCGTCGACACCCGTACCTCCGACGTCAACCTTTCGAAGTACGACGACCGTTACAGCGACCGCTTCTTTGCCATCGCGAACGGCACCGACACCAAGGCGGCAAAGCAGAAGCTCAAAAAGCAGGACAACCGCGGTCAGTTCGCCAAGAGTGCGAAGGACAAGGAAAGAGCCGCACAGGAAAAGATCAAACGGATGGAAGCCGAGCTTGCGAGAAAGAAACAGCTCGAGATCACCGTCCCCGACGAGATCACCGTCTCCGAGCTCGCGAGCCGTCTGAAAAAGACTGCCGCCGAGGTCATCAAGAAGCTCATGCTCATGGGTGAGATGAAGGGCGTCAACGATGTCGTCGATTACGCGACCGCCGAGCTTGTCGGCGACGCCTTCGGCGCGAAGGTGACGAAGGAAGTCGTCGTCACGATCGAAGAGAAGCTCTTCACCGAAGCGGAAGAAAACGAATCCGACCTTGTGGAGCGCGCCCCCGTCGTCTGCGTCATGGGTCACGTCGACCACGGTAAGACCTCCATCCTCGACGCCATCCGTCACACCAACGTGACGAAGGGCGAAGCGGGCGGTATCACGCAAGCCATCGGTGCGTACCGCGTGAAGGTCAAGGGCAAGGACATTACCTTCCTCGACACGCCGGGACACGAAGCCTTCACCGCCATGCGTATGCGCGGTGCGCAGTCGACCGATATCGCGATCCTCGTCGTGGCGGCGGACGACGGCGTGATGCCGCAGACCATCGAAGCCATCAACCACGCAAAGGCGGCAGGCATCGATATCATCGTTGCCATCAACAAAATGGATAAGCCGCACGCGAACCCCGACAACGTACTGAACCAGCTGACACAATACGAGCTCGTCCCCGAGGCATGGGGCGGTGACGTCATCTGCGTCCCCGTCTCCGCTCTGACGGGCATGGGCATCGAAGAGTTGCTCGAAAGCGTGCTTCTCGTCGCGGAGGTCAAGGAGCTCCGTGCCAACCCGAACCGCCGTGCAAAGGGTCTCGTTATCGAGTCCCGCCTCGACCGCGGATGCGGTCCCGTGGCGACAGTCCTCGTGCAGAACGGTACCCTTCACCAAGGCGACTACGTGATCGCGGGCAACGCGGTCGGCCGTGTCCGTCTGATGAAGGACGACAAGGGCAAGACGATCAAGAGCGCGGGTCCCTCCGTCCCCGCGGAGATCACGGGTCTTGACGACGTGCCGCAGGCAGGTGACGAGGTGAATGCCGTCGAAGACGAAAGAATGGCAAAAAGCCTCGCCGACCAGCGCAGAGAGCGTCAGCGTCAGGAGATCCTCGCGGCGAACGCGAGAGTCAACCTCGACGACCTGTTCCAGCAGATCTCCGAGGGCACCAAGGTGCTCAATATCATTGTCAAAGCAGACGTTGCCGGCTCCGCCGAAGCGGTCAAGGCTTCCCTTCTGAAGCTTTCGAACGACGAGGTGAAGGTCGCGGTCATTCACACCGCCGTCGGCGGCATCACCGAATCGGACGTTATGCTCGCCGCCGCGTCCAACGCGATCATCGTCGGCTTCAACGTCCGTCCCGACAAGAATGCTCTCGACTCCGCCGAGCGCAATAAGGTGGACATCCGCACGCACCGCATCATCTATGAGATCATCGATGAGGTGGAGGCTGCGATGAAGGGTATGCTTGCACCGACCTACCGTGAGATCCTTCTCGGTCACGCGGAGGTCCGCCAGACCATTCACGTGCCGAATGTCGGTACCATCGCGGGCTCTTACGTTCTCGACGGCAAGATTACCCGCCAGTCGCAGATCCGCATCGTGCGTGACGGCGTGGTCATTTTCGAGGATAAGATCTCCTCTCTTCGCCGCTTCAAGGACGATGTGAAGGAAGTCGCCGAAGGCTACGAGTGCGGTGTCGGTCTCGAAAAATTCAACGACATCAAAGAGGGCGACGTTCTCGAAGCCTTCATCATGGAAGAAGTCAAGAGATAATTTTCCTTTACAAAAAGCCGTGTTCCGAGTCTCGGACACGGCTTTTTGTAATGTATTCTTTTCATTTTGTGCATTTTTGCTTGTATATCTCCGTGGTTTTCGGTGCCGCGCTTTCTATCATTCGGGCAAAAATGCGCGTGCCGAATGCGATTTCCAAGAGTTCGGCACATGGGGCGATCACGCATCTGTTTTGCCTCGGTGCCATTCGCGACTTTGATTTTTCGGGGGCGATTTCCGAAGTGCCGCCGTTGCCGTGTGTCCTTTCTTTTTCCCCTCGGGACAGAGCTTTCACAAGCGTTGCATAGCTTCTTATTTTCCGTTCCATACAAAATTACGGGAAAATGAGAAAAAATCGCGAAAATTCGTGCGTTCCCTCTTGAAAAGAGGAAAGGAATCATGTATAATAGAAGCGTACAGCTATATTTATACGCGCGTGCGCTGTTTTCAAAGTTATGCGAGTGCGGCTTTCGCGCTTCGACAGTAGCTCGGCAACTTCGGCGCGGAGGCTTTGGCAAGGTACTTCGACAGGTACCTTCGCACGACGACCCGACGGAATGGCTTCGACGCTACGCCTTCGGCATGACAGCTCGGCGCAAATCGATTATTCACGCGTGAGCCTGTGTCATAGCGGTTTCAAGCGGCGGCTTTGACATGGTACTTCGACAGGTACCTTCACACGACGACCCGACGGAATGGTTTCGACGCTACGCCTTCGGCATGACAGCTCGGCGCAAATCGATTACTCACGCGTGAGCCTTGGTCATAGCGGTTTCGAACGGAGACTTTCGCATGAAGCTTTTCTATCATGGCTTCGGCTCTGCGACATCGCACGCGTCTCGCGCCTCATTCATAATTCATAATTCTTAATTCATAATTTTCCGGAGGTTCCCGTGGAACAGATCTACACCATCCCCGTAAACGAGGCGTTCGACAATGTGCGGGAAAACCCGTCGGTCGGCTGTCCCTTCTGCCTGCTTTTCCGAAAGCTCGAGGAGGACGAATTGGATATTATTCTCGGTGCCTCGATGATGGAGCCCGACATCCGCAAGAAGACGAACGAGCAAGGCTTCTGTCCGACGCACTATCGAAAAATGCTTGGCAGACGGCGACGGCTCGGAATGGGGCTGATCCTCGAGAGCCATCTCGCCGAGGTGAAAAAGAAGATGCGTTCTCTTCCCTCTCTGCTTGCCTTAGAGGAGGACTGCTACGTCTGCTCTCGGATCGAGAAAAATCTATCGGCAATGATCGCCACGGCGGTCTATCTCTTTGAGACGGATCCCGCCTTCCGAAAGAAATTTGAGGCGGCGCCCTTCTTCTGCCTGCCGCATTACCGCAGAATGACGGAATACGCGAAGAAAAAGTGCGGGCGGAGGGTGTTCTCCGACTTTTCCGAGGTCACGGAACGCATCGAGAGTACCTATCTCGAAAAGCTCTCGGGCGACGTTTCCTGGTTCTGCAAAAAATTCGATTACCGCTACGACGAGGAGCCGTGGTACGATTCAAAGGACGCGATCGAGCGTTCCCTGCGTTTTCTCTCCTCCGATACGGGCGAAATTCCCCGCCCCGATGTCGGCGATAAAGGGGAAAATGCAAAATCATAAAGCAGGAATGCGCGAAGGATGATTAAGAAAGCCGAAGCGCAAAAGCTTGCGGTTGCCGAATGACGGCGTGAGCGCTTCTGTCGGGCACGACGAAATGCAAAGGTTTGCGGTCGCCAAATGACGGTGCGAGCGCTTCCGTCGGGCAAGGCGAAGTCGGAAAGTCTACGTTATTATGCGGCAATGCCGACTTGTCGGGGTATGCAGGCTCACGGATGTCGTGAGACGGCGACGCTCGGGCGGCGCTCCATACAGCGTTTCCGCTTATCGCTTATATAAAATCATGCGAAGACTCGCGAAAAGATAGACGAAAAGGCACGGATTCACAAAAGAAAGGAACTTTGCAAATGGTCATCGAGAAAATCAGCATCAAGAGTTTCGGTCGTCTGACGGACACGACGCTTGCTTTCTCAGATTCTCTGAACGTGATCGAGGGAGAAAACGAGGCGGGAAAAAGCACGATTGCCGCGTTCATCAAATACATGCTCTACGGCTTCGCTCCCGCGCAAAGCGACGGCAGACTCGACGAGAGAAAGAAGCGCATCAACTGGAACACGGGCGTTGCCGAGGGTTCCATGACGGTGCGTGTGCGCGACAAGCGCTATCTCATCACGCGCTCGACGGTGCCCGTCACGGGCGGTGCGCGTCCGACCTATAAAGAGGAGTCCACCATTCTCGACCTCGAGACGGGGACGCCCGCATTCGGAAAATCGCCCGCGGGTGAGGTCTTCTTCGGCGTCAATCGCGAGTTCTTCGAGAATACCGCCTTCCTCGGTGATTTCTCCGACCCTCGTGTCGACGGGGAGAACGTGAAGGAAAACATCGAGAACATTCTGTTTTCGGGCAACGAAAAGATCAACATTTCCCGCGCCGCCGCCAAGATCAACGACAAGATGGAGGCGCTCTACCACAAGAGCGGTGCGGGCGGTGTCATCTTCGACCTGATGCAGAAAGAAGAAGCGCTCGAGGAAGCGCTGCGCAAATCGAACGAGAACAACCGCTCGATCCTTGCAAAGGAAGCCGAGCTTCACGAGATCCGCGCGAGAAAGAGCGCGGCGGAGGAAAAGCTCGCCTCGCTGACCGAGCTGGATTCCTGCTACAAGAACGTAATGCTCATTCAGACCTTCGACCAGCTCCACGAGCTCGAGAAGGATTACGAGAAGAAAAACGAAGCGTACAACGCCTTCATCGAAGAGAACACGAAAAATCACTTCGTGCCAACCGCGCAATATCTGACCGACATTGCCGTGGCGCGGCGCGCGGTGAGTGACTCCTACCGTGTCCTGACCGAAGCGAACGAACGCTACGCCGATAAGAAGCACTCCGTCGGCATTACGAACGAGATCGAGGGCGCGATCGAGCTCTCCGACACGCTCGGCAAAGAGGACGCCGTGCGCAAAGAAGCGAAGGAAACGAGAAAGCGCCTTCTGATCGGACTGGGCGGCGGAATCTTCGCCGCGCTCGCACTCATTGCCGCCATCGTGGTGGAGATCGTCGCGACGGGAGGTCTTGCGGGTGTGTTCGGACGCATTGCGTTCGGCATTCTCGGCCTCGGCGCCATCGGCGGCGGAGTCTATGCGGGGCTTTACGCCAAAAAGAACGATACGAGTCTGAGAGCGCTCGCGAAGAAGTTCGCGACCGAGTCCTATACCGACCTCCTCGAAAAGATCGAGGTCATCGCCGAGGCGAGAAACAAGAGAGACACCCTTGCCCGTGATACGAGCGATGCAGCCGCCGCCGTGACCGCCGCGAAGGAAGCCTATGAAAAGGCGAAAAAGGATCTGACGAGCGTGATCCTCCGCTGGGGCGAAGAGCCGCCCGCGGGTGATCCGAACGAATTCCTCGACATGCTCGAAAGCCGCGTGACGGCGTTCCTCGAGAGGAAAAACGCGCTCGCCGAAGACAAGAACATCACCGAGATCACCGTCAAAGAGATCCGTCGTACCCTCGCCGACAAGAGCGAGATCGACATCCGCGCGACGATCTCTCCCCTGCGCAGAAAGGCGCTCGCGGGCATCAATCACGACGGCATCATCAGCGATATCACCGAGTGCCGCCGCAAGATGAAGGAAGAGGATCTGCTCGCCTTCGACGTGGAAAACGAGCTTGCGGCACTGAAGCTCAACGCGCGTGACCCGGGCGAGCTCATCTCCCAAATCTCCGCGCTGTGCGACAAGATCGACGAGCTCAAAATGCGGCATAAGGCGTACTTCGTCGCATCGGAGACCATCGCGAGCGCGCAACAGGAGCTTCGCGAGGAGATCTCGCCCCGCCTCGGCGCCTATGCGACCCGCCTCGTCGATATCATGACCGACAAGAAGTATACCGACCTCGCCGTCGCGGAAAACATGGAGGTCACGTTCGCCTCTCCCGACGGAGAACGCCGCTCGGCGGACTTCCTCTCGGGCGGTACGCTCGACCTCACCTATGTGGCACTGCGCATGGCGCTCGTCGACATGCTCTATACCGAAAAGCCGCCGCTCACGCTCGACGAGAGCTTCGCGCACCAAGACAACGTGCGGGCGAAAGCCCTCATGCGGGCGCTAAAATATCTCGCAGACGAAGGACAGCAGAGCTTTGTCTTCACCTGCCGCAACCGTGAATCCACGCTGGCAAGCGAAATGGACAAAACCGCCTCCATCTTCCGCCTGAGCGTCGGCGGCACCGCACACACCGCGTAAAGACGGGGTGAACCCGCCGGGCATTTCCTCTTATATTCAAATCCGCAGTGACGCCGCGGATTCTTAATTCTGAATTCTTAATTCTGAATTCCGAATTCACGCCGGCGTCCTCAATTCTCATTTCGTAGAAAGCGTAGGACAAATCGATGTCGATTCCGAAGAAAATCCTGCTCGTCGGCAGTGCGAACATGGATCTTATCATGAACATGGGTCGTCTTCCCGCCGCGGGCGAGACCCTGATTGACGACGGCGGTGTCGCCTACCTTCCCGGGGGGAAGGGCGCGGGCGCCGCGATCACCTTTTCCCGTCTCGGTGTCGAGGCGCACCTTGCGGCAAAGCTCGGTGCCGACCTGCACGGGCAAAAGCTCTATTCCTTCTATAAAGAGGCGGGCATCGACACCTCCGCCCTGCTCGTCGACCACGACGCGCCGACGGGGCTGTCGGTCATTCTGCGCGAGGGGAACGGGGATGTCAGAACCGTCACCTATCCCGGCGCCAACGACTATCTGAGCTCCGAACAGGTGATCTCGGCGATGGACATCGAGCCGGACGCGCTCTGCCTCGGCTTCGAGGTTCCCTTCCCGACCGTGATCGCGGCGGCGAAGGTCGCGGCGGCGAAGAACATCCCTATCTTCATCGACGCGTCTCCCGCGAGCCGTGAGCACGCGCTCGAAAAACTGCCGCCCGTCGAGATCTTCTCTCCGAACGAAACGGAGACCTTCACCTATACGGGCATCATGCCGACGGGCACCGACAATTCCCTGCGCGCGGCGCTCGATCTGTACCGCAAGGTAAAGTGCCGCCATCTCGTCATTAAGCTCGGCGCACGGGGTGCGTTCTTATATGACGGCCGTCACTTCGACCTCGTGCCCGCGTTCCGCCCCGACAAGGTGGTCGACACCTCGGGCGCGGGAGACGCGTTCCACGCCGCAATGACTCTCGCCTATCTCGAAAACGGCGGAAAGATCAAGGAAGCCGTCCGCTACGGCGCCGCCGCTGGTGCGATCACCGTTTCCCGCAAGGGAGGCGCCGCTTCTTCCCCGACACGGGAGGAGATCGCGCAGTTTTTGAAGACACACTGACGCATCGCGAAGCGATTTACGTTTCCCGCAAGGGAGGCGTTTTTCCCCGACGCGGGGAGATTGCTCGGTTTTGAAGCCCCACCGACGCGCTGTGAGGCGATCGTCGTTTCCCGTAAGGGAGACGTTTCTCCTCGGCGCGGGAAGATCGCCCGGTTTTTGAAGACACACTGACGCACCTCGAAGTGATTTACGTTTCCCGCAAGGGAGGCGTTTTTCCCCGACGCGGGAAGAGCGTTCGATTTTTGAAGTCCTGCCGACGCGCCGCGGGCGCGCTTCGTCTTTCTTCTATACAAGATGAAAAGGAAGGTACACACCGTGAATTACGATTTTTCGGAACTTAGCTATCCGTCAAGCGACGGGAAGCACACCATTCACGCCGAGATCTATACGCCGAAGGCGGGGGCGCCGCGCGCCATCGTCCAGCTGTCTCACGGGATGGTGGACTTTGTCGGCAGATACCGCTACCTCGCCGACGCGCTTTGCGCCGCGGGCTTTGTCTTCGCGGGCAACTGCCACCTCGGGCACGGAAAGAGTGCGGGAGGTGACGAGGATCTCGGCATCTTCGCCGAGGACGGCGGCATCGACTATATCATGTGGGATCTGCACGCGATGAACAAATATCTGCGTGCCTCTTACCCGAACCTGCCCCTGATCCTGCTCGGGCACAGCAT
This sequence comes from Coriobacteriaceae bacterium, assembly GCA_963617165.1. Taxonomy (GTDB): domain Bacteria; phylum Bacillota; class Clostridia; order Oscillospirales; family CAG-272; genus UBA1740. Next base: position 12,896 of record CAVEOF010000018.1, read on the forward strand.
GGGGTCTTTTATCGCCCGCGTCTATACCGAGCGTTACCCGCACGACATTTCCGCCCTGATCATTCACGGCACGGGCGGACCGAACGCGGCACTCCCTCTCGCGAAGGCGATCGGAGCGACCGTGGAATTCTTCAAGGGTGCGCGCTACCGCAGTCCCCTGATCACGAGCCTTGCCTTCGGCTCTTACAACAACAAATTCGACAAATCCGAGGGGGAGGATGCGTGGCTGACGCGCGACACGGCGGTGATCGAAGAATACCGCGACGAAAAGCTCTCGCATTTCCGCTTTACGGTGGCGGGCTATCGCGATCTGTTCCGCCTTGTCGGACTTTCCAACGCGAAGAATTGGTTCTCGGAATATCCGAAGCATCTTCCGACCCTCATCGTCAGCGGAACGATGGATCCCGTCGGCGCCTACGGCAGAGGTCCCGCTTACGTGTATAAGCACCTGCTTCTTGCGGGCTGTAACAACGTAACGCTGAAGCTCTACGAGGGGGCGCGGCACGAGCTCCACAACGAAACAAACCGCGACGAGGTGTTCCGCGACATCATCGAATGGGTGGAAAACACGGTTCTATGATACGTGCGATCGCTCTATGCGGTCCGACGGCATCGGGAAAGACCGCGCTCTCCGTCCGCGTCGCAAAAAGGCTCGGATGCGAGATCATCTCCTGCGACTCGATGCAGCTCTACCGCGGCATGGACATCGGCACGGCGAAGGTGAAAGCGGAAGAGACGCTCGGCGTGCCGCACCATATGATCGACATTCTCGACCCGCGCGAGGACTTTTCCGTCTCGGATTACCGTGAGGCGGCGCTCCGCGTCGCAGAAGAGATCACGGCGAGGGGGAAGCTCCCCTTCTTCGTCGGCGGAACGGGACTCTATATCGACAGTCTCACCCGCGCGCCCCTGTCACGCGTGCCCGAAAGCGACCCCGTCCTGCTCGAAGAATACCGCAGGATCGCGGAGAGTGAGGGAGGACGTGAGGCGCTTCACGCACGTCTCGGCGCCGTCGACCCCGAAAGCGCCGCCGCCATTCATCCGAACAACGTGCGCCGCGTCATTCGCGCGCTGATCCTTTACGACATGACGGGAGAGACGAAGAGCGAGCTTGACCGAAAGAGCCGCTGTGCGCCCCCCGACATCTCGGTTGGGATGGCGACTCTTCTCTTCCATCGGCGCGAGACGCTCTACGAGCGGGTCGACCGCCGCGTGGACGAAATGCTCGCCGCGGGACTCGAGGATGAGGTACGTGCGCTTCTGTCTTCGGGGGCACTGACGGAGGGGAGCACCGCCGCGCAGGCGATCGGCTACAAGGAGCTTCTCTCCTACCTTCACGGGTCGTGCACGAGGGAGGAAGCGGCGGACGCCGTGCGCCTCGCAACGCGGCGTTACGCCAAGCGACAGCTGACGTGGTTCCGCGCCGAAAAGGAGGCAATGCCCGTCTACACCGATCTTGAGGACGGGACGCCGAAGAGCGCGGATGTGCTCGTCTCGGAGCTTGTTGCCTTTTACGAATCTTATATTGCAAATAATTGTTGACATATAGTCACAGGTACATAGAAAGGACCGCTTATGAAAGCAAACGAACTCAAAAAACTTCTGACAGACGGTGCGCTCCGCGCCTATACCGCGCTGTATGCCGACCCCGACGCGCAGGCGGCGCGCATGGTGCGTGCCATCGATGCCTTCACTTCGCTCTACGGGGCGGACAGAGACATTTCCCTTTTCTCGGTCCCCGGCAGAAGCGAGATCTCGGGCAACCACACCGACCACAACCACGGATGTGTCCTCGCGGGAGCGATCGACCGCGACATCATCGCGGTGGCGGCGAAGAACGAGAACGGGGTGATCCGTTTCCATTCCGAGGGGTACCCCGAAGACAGGATCGACCTGTCGGACATCGACGAGCCGTCGCACTACAAAAATTACAGCTCCGCCGCGCTCATCGCGGGGTTGGCAAAGGGCTTTGAAAACCGCGGCTATGCGATCGGGGGGTACGACGCGTACTCGACGACCGAGGTGCTCAAGGGGAGCGGTATTTCCTCCTCCGCGGCATTCGAGGTCATGATCGGAAACGTACTGAATTATTTCTACAATGACGGCAAGGTCTCGAACGTGGAGATCGCGAAGCTGTCCCAGTATGCGGAGAACGTCTACTTCGGCAAACCGTGCGGACTCATGGATCAGACGGCGTGCGCGGTCGGCGGGTTCGTTTACATCGATTTCGAGGATCCGAAGGAGCCTGTGATCGAGCCGATTGATTTCTCCCTGACGGAGGCGGGCTATTCCCTCTGCATCGTCAACACGGGAGGCAACCACGCGAACCTCAACGAGGACTACGCCTCGGTGCCCGCGGAAATGAAGGCGGTCGCCGCCGCGTTCGGCAAAGAGGTGCTCCGCGGTCTTACCGAAGAGGAGCTGTTTGAAAAGATCCCCGCGCTCCGCGAGACGGTGGGCGACCGCGCCATTCTGCGCGCGATCCACTTCCTCCGCGAGAACGGGCGGGTGGAGCATATCCGTCTGGCGTTAAAGGAAAAGGATACCGACGCTTTCCTTTCTCTCGTGCGTGCGTCGGGCGACTCTTCCTTCAAGTATCTTCAGAACGTCTATACCAACCAGAACCCCGCCGAACAGGGACTTTCTCTCGCGCTCGCGCTGACCGAGGGCTTCCTTACGGGGCGCGGCGGCGCCTGCCGCGTGCACGGCGGCGGCTTTGCCGGGACGATCCAAGTCTTCATCAAGACGGAGGATGCCGACGCGTATTGCGAAAAAATGGACAGGATTTTCGGTCACGGCGCGGCAATGAAATTCCGCATCCGTCCGCTCGGCGCGACGAAATTGTTCTGAAAAAAATATCGGAGCTTTTCCGAAATTCCTGTGAAAGTCCCGTTTATGGGACAGACCGCATGATAGAATAGGGTTGTAACAAACGAAAAGGAGTACATCATCTCATGGCTACGAAAAAAAGCAACGCAACGGCGGCAGTCGAGATCGTCAAGCCGCAAAGCGATTCCGAAAAGAAGGCGGCGGTCGAGACCGTCATGGCGCGCATCGAGCGCGAGTGCGGCAAGGGCTCCATCATGCGTCTCGGCGAGAATGCCGACATGAACGTTTCCGCCGTATCGACCGGCTCTCTGACCCTCGACTATGCCCTCGGCATCGGGGGAATTCCGAAGGGAAGGATCACCGAGATCTACGGCCCCGAGTCCTCGGGTAAAACGACCATCGCCCTGCACGTCATTGCCGAAGTGCAGAAGGCGGGCGGCGAGGCGGCGTTCATCGACGCGGAGCACGCGCTCGACCCCGTTTACGCGAAGAAGCTCGGCGTCGACATCAACAATCTGTTGGTCTCCCAGCCCGACTGCGGCGAGCAGGCGCTCGAGATTGCGGAGACGCTCGTCAATTCGGGCGCTATCGACATCGTGGTCATCGACTCGGTGGCGGCACTCGTCCCGAGACAGGAGATCGAGGGCGAGATGGGCGCCTCGCACGTCGGTGTGCAGGCGCGTCTCATGTCGCAGGCAATGCGTAAGCTCTCCGGCTCGATCGCAAAATCGAACGCGATCGTCATCTTCACGAACCAGCTCCGCGAAAAGGTCGGCGTGATGTACGGAAACCCCGAGGTCACGACGGGCGGCCGCGCGCTGAAATTCTACGCCTCCGTCCGTATCGACGTGCGCAAGGTCGAGGTACTGAAAAACGGGGACGAGATCTACGGCTCGCGCACCCGCTGCAAGGTGGTCAAGAACAAGGTGGCGCCTCCCTTCCGCACGGCGGAATTCGACATTCTGTACGGCTCGGGCATCTCCAAGTCGACCGAGATCATCGACCTCGCGATCCAGCTCGGCGTCGTCGAAAAGAGCGGCGCGTGGTTCTACTATGACGGTCAGAGGCTCGGGCAGGGCAAGGAAAACGTCAGAAAGCTCATCGAGGGCGACAAGGAGCTGCTCGGTAAGCTCGAGAGTCAGGTGCGGGAGAAGATGAAGGGCAAGGACCTTGAGGAAACGCTCCCCGAATCGGACGATGAATTTGAGATCAAGGATTTTGACGAAGGTGAAGACCTCTGAGTTTTGTGAGACGGTCGCCTTTCTCCGTGTCGGAAAGGAAAAGCACACGATGGTGCTCGGCATCCGCACGGAGGAGGGGGTCACGTCCTATACCGTCGGCGAGACGTTCTATCTTTCCGTCGGTGCGCCCCGCGTCGGGGATGTGATCGACGCGGACACAAAAGAGGAGATCCTGCTTGAACACGAGAGGCGGGAGGCGATGAAGATCGCCTTGCGCCTTCTCGCTTTTGCGGACAACAGCGAACGGACGCTGACCGAGAAGCTGCGGCGCAAGGGTGTCTCCCGCGAGATCGCGGAGGAAACGGTGCGGGAGACGGTACGGCTCGGGTATCTCGACGAGATGCGCGCGCTCCGCGTCTTCGTGCTTGCCGCGGCGAACGGGAAGCTGCACGGTCCTTATCGGGTGCGTGCGGAGCTCTCCGCCAAGGGCTATGCACCGGGGAAGGTCAATCGCGTTCTCACGGAACTCGTCGAAGCGGGGGACATCGATTTTTCGGAAAACTTCTCCCGTCTGCTCGAAAAACATGCGGGCGACGACCCCTCCCCCGAAGAAATACAAAAATACAGGATAAAATACGGTTACAGATCATGCTGAAACTTTTCATTTCTTATTATAAGCCGCACAGGAAGCTGTTCTTTCTCGACATGTCGGCGGGCATCCTGATCGCGGCGTGCGGACTCTTCTACCCTACCATCGTCAAGAATATCATCAACGACTATGTGCCGAACGGGAAGATCTCCCTTCTGATCCTCTGGTCGGCGATCCTGCTCGGGATCTACCTGCTGAAAGCGGTGTGCAATTATATCGTCGGCTATTGGGGACACATCGTCGGTGTACGGATGCAGGGAGACATGCGGCGGGACTTATTCAAAAAATACGAATCCCTTCCCTTCTCCTATTTTGACGAGCACAAGACGGGCGACCTACTCTCGCGCCTTGTGAACGACCTCTTTGACGTCTCCGAGCTTGCGCACCACGGCCCCGAGAATCTGATGATCTCGGTGCTGATGCTGATCGGTTCTTTCATCATTCTTGCAAATATTTATTTACCTCTTGCCTTAATTATGTATGCCGTGATCCCCTTTATCGTTCTGTTCACGGCGCTGTCGCGAAAGAAGATGATGACGGCAATGCGCAATTCACGCCGTCAGATCGCGGCGGTCAATGCGGAGGTGGAAAACTCGATCGCGGGGATCCGCGAGACGAAATCCTACGTCGCCGAGGCGCACGAGCTATCGAAATTCGACGAGGAGAACAAGCGCTTTATCGGTTATCGCTCCGACGCGATGAAATCCCTCGGCACCTTTGAAGCCGTGATGACGCTCATGACCGATATTCTCTACCTTGTTATTATTTTCGTCGGCGGTCTGTTCCTGTATCGCGGGTACATCAACACGGGCGAATTCGCGGCGTTCATTCTGTATATCAGCATGTTTCTTGACCCGATCCGCCGCTTCGTCACCCTCTTCGAGCAGATGCAGGAGGGCATGTCGGGCTTTACGCGCTTTGCCGAGATCATGGCGCTGCCCGACGAGATCGACACGGGGACGGTCACTCTCTCCGACGTGAAGGGAGAGCTTGTCTTCTCGGACGTCACCTTCCGCTACGGCGCGGGAACGGAGGAGGAGACGCGCAACGTCATCTCGCACCTGAACCTTTCGATCCCTGCGGGCGAGACGCTCGCCCTCGTCGGTCCGTCGGGCGGCGGCAAGACGACGCTCTGCCACCTGATCCCCCGCTTTTACAACGTGACCTCGGGGGTGATCACGCTCGACGGCGTTCCCCTCTCGGACATCCGCCTGTCCTCTCTGCGCGAGAACATCGGCATCGTATCGCAGAACATTTTCCTTTTTGACGGTACGGTGAGAGAAAACATCGCCTACGGCGCGGAAAACGCCACCGAGGAGGACATCATACAGGCGGCGAAAAAGGCAAACATCCACGACTATATCGCCTCCCTGCCGAAGGGATATGACACCGAGGTCGGCGAGCGCGGCATCAAGCTCTCGGGCGGGCAGAAGCAAAGGGTCGCGATCGCCCGCGTCTTTCTCAAAAACCCGAAACTGCTCATTCTCGACGAGGCGACGAGCGCCCTCGACAACGCGACCGAAATGCAGATCCAGAGCGCGCTCGAGGAGTTATCGCGCGGGCGGACGGTTATCGTCGTCGCCCACCGTCTCTCCACCGTGAAGAACGCGCACGAGATCGTCGTCATTGACAGCCGCGGCATCGTGGAACAGGGCACGCACGAAGAATTGATGGCGAAGCAGGGCGAATATAAGAAGCTCTACAGCTACCAGTTCCGCGAAACGGCAACGATGCCGCAGACGGTGTAAGACCCGATACTTTCCATCCTAACAAACAACGGCATTTCCGCAAAAGCGGAAATGCCGTTGTTTGTTTACATTTTGATGTTAAATTCGTTCGGGGATGCCATCCACCATTTTCCATTCACCCTTGTAATATTTTTTGGTGCTGCTGCTTGAAAATACGGAGTCGTAGTAGGAAGAATACAACCAATCATTCTTCCATGTGGCGGGAATCCTGTCGGCGGATGAAAGCTGCATATAAAGCGTGCAATAGCCGTAGCCGTAAAGATAGACTGCCTGCGATTCCATCACCTGAATACAAGAAGGGATAACAAATATGTAACGGGAGCTATAGGAATAATCGCGTGAACCTTCGAAGCATTGGGTGCGCACGCCGTATACGGACATTCCCGCAACCTTCTCGGGGATGATTATTGGTGTTTCGGGGCGCATCTCGCCGAGGTATTTTTTCAAATACAGTCTTCCGTCCACGATCTCGTAAAGGTACTCCCCTTCGATATGCGCCTCCGTTCCGAGTATATACTGATCAATACTATAGTACCACGAAGAATCCCAGTCCTCGGGAATTTCATCCGTTTGGATCACGACCGTGCAGTTGCTCAACTTGTAAAAGCCGTGATAGTTGACAATCGTAACGCTCTTCGGCACGGAAACGCCTATCAGGGCAGACGACTCACAAAAGGCATTCGTTGCAATTTTCGAAATACCGTCTTCGATGATAATACCCGTCGTCAAGGTGGAGCCGTACAAGGCATAGGTGTTGATGCGGCTGACGGGGAGTCCCTCACGGGTCGCGGGAATTGTCACCGTTCCCGCGCGGTTTTTCACGGTAACGATCTCATACGAGGAATCCTTTTTCAGGTAGACGATGTTGTCGTCGTCCTCGATGCTTTCGGGCTTTATACCTACCATATACTTTTCGATGCCGAGAGAAGAAGGCGTCGTAATGCCGCCCGTATAGTCGAAGGTAGTTGCCTCAAAGAAGAAGGTCATACATTCGAAGCCGATGGTCTGATATCTGCTGCAATCTTCGAATTCGCCGAAGGTTTCGACAGAATCGGGAATGAAGACCGAATGCAGCTTTTTACAGAGGTAAAATGCGGTTTTCCCGACAGTATGCACGGAATGCGGGAGCTCCACCCGCTCCACCGTATAATTTCCGTAAAACGCGAGAGGCTCCAATGCGATGACCGCCTTCCCGTCTATGGCGGACGGAATGACGATCCTTGTCTCGTTTCCGAAATAGTTCAACACGGAGACCGTCGTGCCTCCGTCGAGATAATAGTACCCGTCCTCCGAGCACTTTACGTTTCCGACGCGGGTCTCACTGTTGAAATACGGATTCTCTCCCGCGTAGTATACGACATACCTCGAGTCAAACGCGTCCTCTCCGATCGAAAGAACCGTTTTCGGAAGATAGAGGAAGCCTTGCGATACGGCACTCCAAAGCGCCTCGTCGCCTAAAACACAAGAATTAAATGCGTTCGCCCCGATGGACTCGATTGCGGAAAAATCAAAATTCACGATCTTCGTTCCGTAAAACGCATAGTCGGTAATGTGTTTTATGTTCCCGTAATTTTTGATCTCCGCGAGATTTTTGCAATTGCGGAACATTTCGCTCGCCATGGTATCTACGGGCGCATTGTTGAAGTCAAAGGAAACGAGATCCGTATAGTTGGAAAACGTGGGGAGCCACTCGACATGAGAACCGATCGAAAGAGAGGTTATCGTGTCCGGCAGTGCATTCTTTGCGATGGAAACCACAGGCTGATCGAAGATCGCATTCGGGATCACGATGTCGGTATCGGAACCGATATAATCATAGACCTCATATCCCGCGACGCCGCCGCGGATGGTGGTGCGGAACAGCAAGCCGTCGCTTCCGACGCGCTCCATGTTTTCTTCGCTTGCCTTCACTCCCGTATCGGTATCGCCGATCCACCAATGACCGTTTTCTCCGATGTACGGTGTGTCACCGGGCTCGCCCTTTTCGCCCGGATCACCTTTTTCTCCGGTCTCGCCTCTGTCACCCTTTTCCCCTTGGGCACCCGTCTCACCTTGGGCGCCCTGTTCTCCCTTGGCTCCTTGGTCGCCTTTGGCACCTGTCTCGCCTTTTTCGCCTTGCTCACCCTTGGCGCCGGTTTCTCCCTTTGCGCCCTGCTCTCCTTTGGCGCCTTGATTGCCCTTGGCGCCTTGGTCTCCTTTTTCGCCCTTCGGTCCCTGTGCCGAAACGCCAAGATCTTCATTTCCGCGCCACCAGTTCCCGTTGCTTCCGATGTAGATCTCGGACGGTGCGGAGGTCGCACAGGATGTCAATAACAGAGAGACAAAAAGAATCAACGCGATCAACAGTTTTTTCATTTTCTCCTCCAAGCTGTAGCTTTATATTGATTTATGAAAAGTTTTCTTTACAATCAGACGCGATAGGTCAGGTCGCCGTAGGTCGGCATGGGCCAATACTCGCGGGCGGTGAGGGTCTCCATCGTGTCGACGAGGCTGCGGAGGGCGTCCATTTTCGGAAGGACCGTATCCTTTGTGTACATGGCGCGCTCTTCGTCCGTCGGCTTGCCCTCGGCGGTGTGCTCCGCCTTCTCGAGGGCGGCTTTCGCCGCGACGGTCTTTGCCATCAGGTCGGTGAGCTTCTCTGCCGTCCCGACCTCGAAGGGGAGGTCGACGGAGGGGAGCGCCGCGCGCTTTTGATTGATGCCCTCCGCAAGCTTCGAAACATAGGAGGAGACGGCGGGGAGAATGTCCCGCTCGGTCATCTCGACCATGGTGCGCGCCTCGATGCCGACGATCTTCCGATAATTCTCGAAGAAGATCTCACGGCGGGAGCGCATCTCCGTCTCGCTCATGACGCCGAAACGGGTGAAGAGGGAGATGTTCTTCGCGTCGGTGAAATGCGCGTATGCCTCGGGCGCGGTCTTTAAGCAGGCGAGTCCGCGGGCGCGCGCTTCCTCCTCCCATTCCTTTGCATAGCTGTTGCCCGAGAAGAGGATCCTGCGGTGACGGCGGAAGGTGTCCGCGATCAGGGCATCGAGCGCCGACTCGAAATGCTCCGCCCCTTCGAGCGTATCGGCAAATTCGGCAAAGGAATTCGCCACGGCGGTATTCAGCACGATGTTGGCAAGCGCGATGTTCTGCGACGAGCCGACCATGCGGAATTCAAACTTATTGCCCGTGAAGGCGAAGGGGGAGGTGCGGTTTCGGTCGGTGGTATCCCGACGGATCGTCGGAACCGAGGGGACGCCGAGGGACATATAATTGGTCTTCTTATTTTCATAGGCGGAGCCCGCGACGATCGCGTCGACAAGCGCGTCAAGCTCCTCTCCGAGGAACACCGAGACGATGGCGGGCGGCGCCTCACTGCCGCCGAGGCGGTGGTCGTTCCCTGCCGTGGCGGCGGAGATGCGGAGCAGCTCCTGATATTCGTCCACCGCCTTGACGACGGCGGCGAGAACGAGGAGGAAGAGCTTGTTTTCTCTCGGGGTCTTCCCCGGCTTCAGAAGATTGGTACCCGTGTCGGTGGCGATCGACCAGTTGTTGTGCTTTCCCGAGCCGTTGATGCCCGCGAAGGGCTTCTCGGCGAGAAGACATTCCATGCCGTACTTCGGCGCGATCTTGCGCATACATTCCATGGTCAGAAGGTTCTGGTCAACGGCAATGTTGGTGGAGGTGAAGACGGGCGCCAGCTCGTGCTGGGAAGGTGCGACCTCATTGTGCTTGGTCTTCGAGGGGATGCCGAGCTCCCAAAGGGTGCGGTCAAGCTCCCGCATGAAGGCGCCGACCCGCGGGCGGAGCGCGCCGAAATAGTGATCCTCAAGCTCCTGCCCTTTGACCGCGGGGGCGCCGAAGAGAGTCCTGCCGCAGTAGTAAAGATCGCGGCGCGCCTTATAATCCTCGGCATCGACGAGGAAATACTCCTGCTCCGCGCCGACGGTGGTATTGACTCTCTTCGACGTCGTATCGCCGAAGAGGCGGAGGATGCGGAGCGCCTCGGTGCTGATGGCATCCATCGAACGGAGAAGGGGCGTCTTGGTATCGAGCGCCTCCCCCGTGTAGGAGCAGAAGGCGGTGGGGATATACAGGGAGCCGTCCTTTACGAAGGCGTAGGACGCGGGATCCCACGCGGTATAGCCGCGCGCCTCGAAGGTGGCGCGCAGTCCGCCCGAGGGGAACGAGGAGGCGTCCGGCTCACCGCGGATGAGCTCCTTTCCCGAAAACTCCATGATCGCCTGCCCGTGTCCGACGGGCGAGAGGAAGGAATCGTGCTTTTCCGCCGTGACGCCCGTCAGCGGCTGAAACCAGTGGGTATAGTGGGTGGCGCCGTGCTCGATCGCCCAGTCCTTCATCGCTCCCGCAACCACGTCGGCGATGGAGGCGTCGATCTCGTTGCCCGTGGCGATGGTATTGACGAGCGAGAGATAGACATCCTTCGGCAGGCGCTCCCGCATCACCGCCTCGCCAAAGACCTGTGCGCCGAAGAGCGCGGGAATCCGTTCATATGTTTCCGTCATTGTTTCTTCCTTTTCCCCTCTCCCGCGAGCCTTTTCGCGGGTAACGAATCAATATTCTTAATTATATCGCAATTCCCCCTCTTTGTCAAGAATTTTGTTCGCCTTATCTTGACAATCTCCCTTATCCGTGGTATAATTTTCTATTGTAAGAAATGAAACAAAGGATAACGGAATGTATTATATTACACTCGACCTCGAATGGAATCAGGCGTATGCGCAAAAGGCGATCGCCGTGCAAAAGCAGCTTTCCTCCCGCCTGCGCGGCGAGGTGATCCAGATCGGCGCGGTCAAGCTCGATCGGAATCTGCGCCCCTGCGGTTCCTACTCGGTCATCGTCAAGCCGAAGTATTTCAAAAAGATCCATAAGCACGTGGCACAGCTGACGGGCATCTCACAGGAGCAGATGGATCTCGGCGTCTCGCTCTCCGAGGCGGCGGAGAATTTCAAGCGCTTTTGCGGGCGGGATTTTGCCTTCCTCACGTGGGGTCCCGACGACATCCCGATGCTCAAGGAAAACTTCCACGTTCACAAGATCCCCTCCGACTGGCTCGATACCACCTATGATCTTCAGGTGATCTTCAACAAGCAGGCCGAAGGAGGCGGAAATAAACAGCGCTCCCTCGAATACGCGATGGAGCACTTTGAGATCCCGCAGAATCTCCCTGCGCACGACGCGCTCAACGACGCGTACTTTACCGCACTCGTCGCGGCGAAGCTCGACGTTGCGGGCGGGATCCGCGCATACGACGCATCGCGCGGGCAATACCTCGAAAGCTCGGTCATCGGAGACGCCGACGCGGGGGACGACGGGTATGTGACCGTGAACGAAATGCTCGAGGACGCGTGTGTCGTCTCCCCGCTCTGCCCGCTCTGCAAAAAGGCACTGACGGCGAAGGGAAAGCCCCTGCACTCAAAGGGGCAGCGTTATCTCTTCCCTTACGCCTGCGGACGGGACGGGAACATGTTCCTCACGCTGAAGGTACAGAGGAATTTCAACGACACCTTCCGTGCCAAGCGGACGATCACCCGCGCGGACGAGGAGGCGATCGCCGAATACCGCAGAAAGCTCGAAGAGAGCGACGTCAGGAAAAAGACGCGCTCCCGCCGTTCGGGCAGGAAGCGCAGAAGAAAGCCGACTGCCGAAGCGGCACCGACAAGCGAAAGCTAAAGACCACGGCGCAAATGCGAGATGCATTTGCGCCGTGGTCTTTCTTTTTTGAGTCAGTTCCAAATGACCTCTTCGTCGAGGAACGGCGTATCGACGCCTTGCTCCGACGCTGGGGAAGATGTCAGAATGTCCTCATCCCCGAGGGGGAGAAGGAGGAGTTCGGGTGCTTTGTATTCGTTTTTGTAAACTTTCATTTTCATATCCTCCTTAGTTTCCTTCGGTTTTGCTTAAAACGGAATTGCGATAGAGGCTCGCAGACTGCGCATACTTTGCGAGGCGGAGAAGTAGGGGCGACAGGTTTGCGTCGTTCGTCTCACCTTGATAGTACGCCGCGAGGTGGTAGGTGCCCGTTTGCGTTCCCTCTTCATCCGTGTAGGTGAAGGTCAGGAGATCGCCCATTGCGTAAGCGTAGGTCGTGACTTCGATGTAGGTGCGCTTTTGTCCGCTCGTTTCCTTCTTCACCGTTACCGTGAGGGGTGCGCTGCTTGCCGACGTGAATTTGAAGGTTTCGGCGAGGGATTCCTTACCCTTTTCGAGATAGAAGATGAAGGAAGGCGTTGCTTCGAGGTTCAGGCAGACGGTGGAAAGTGCGTTGCCCGAGTCGGTGGCGGTGCCCGTCTTGTCAAGTCCTACATCGGCGTCGGTCAGATCCTTGTTGTAGTTTTCGCCGATGATGTCGGTGATGGTGTTCTGCGCCTCGTCCGTCGAAGTATCGAAGTAGGTCATGGCGGCGGAGATGTAGGAGAGAATATCCTTCATCAGGGTCTTCGTCGTATCGTTGTAGGTAGCGTTGTTGTTGTTAACGATCTTTGCCGCGTAGGTCGGAATCGAGAGATTGTAGGTCGCGGTCTTTGTCTCGCCGTCTGCAAGAACGGTGGCTTTCAGCGTGAAGGCTTTCGTTCCGTCCTTCGGGGCGATGGGTTTTGTCACTACGTAATAAAGCGTACCGTCGATCACCTTTGTCGGAAGGGTCGCGAGGTCGAGCGCTTCGCCGTCAAGTATCAGAGAGGTCAGCGCGGAAAGCACGGGGACGTAGGCATGATAGAGGAAGTCGGACGCAAGGGTGATATTGCCCTTGACCTTGAAGGTCGTGGGATCAAAGGTCGGAAGGACTTCCTCACCGACGGTGAGCGTCGGCGTGGTCACGGTGAGCGGATCGCCTTCGTCCTCTACCGTGAGGATGAAGGTCAGCTTCTCTCCGAGAGCGTCGCGGATCGCCTCGGTGACGTCGACGGTATTGACCCCTCCGACGCCGTTCAGAGTGCAGACGGGGGTAGCCAGACGCGTCTTCAATGTCTCCCACGTAAGATTTTCCGGCAGGTCGCCCGTCAGGAGGTAGAGATTCATCTTCCCTGCCTTGCCCGAGAGGGTGAAGGAAAGGAAGGCGTCAAGCAGGGCATCGCTCTTCCCCGTGACGAAGGGAAGAAGGGTGTAGCGGACGTTTTCTCTTTCTGCCTTCGGCGTCGCGAGGATGCCGGCGGACGATGAGTTGCCCGCGCCCGAAACGGCGAGAGACGCGCTCGTGTCGAGGGTCGATTCCGCAAAGCCCGTCACCTCACGGACGGTGATGTCGTCGAGGTAGACGGTCGGGCGTCCCTCGGCATTTGCCGCGCCGCGTTCCACTCCGGTGAAATCGAAGTTCGGCTGGACTCCGAAATAGGAGATCGCGCTCGGGCTCGTGCCCCATGTGTTACTGTCGCGGCGCTTGATGGTCTTCGGCAGCATGTTCGCGTCCACCGTGAATTCATAGGTGAAGGTATACCACGTGTCTTTCTCGGTGAAGACGCCCTCCCCCTTCGTTCCGTAGAAGTTGAAGGAATAGTCGATCGGGTCGGGATCCTCTTCAACGTAATACGGGGAGTTCCCCGCGATACTCGAGTTGATATCGGTCGCACGATAGCCGCGCATCATACCGAAGTAGATCGATCCTGCCCTATCCGCCTTGGCGCGGAAGGAGACGCGGAAGGTTCTGCCGATGTCATCCTGTGTCCAGAGGCGGTTGACATTACAGTTCGTCTGTGCCGACGGATCGGTGCCGAAGATGCCCGTAAAGCGAAGTGTATTGTAGCTTGCAAAGAATCTCAGGCGCAAGGCGGCGCCGTCCTCTGCCGTGACGTAGCTCTGCAACGCGTCATACTCGGGGGACGAGGTATCCCATGCGAAGCCGCCGCGGGAAATATACTTATCCAACTTGGCAATGCTGTTGTAGGCTTCGAGGTCGAAGTCCATCATGCCGAGCGTGGTGCCCGTGTGGGGAAGCTCTTCCGTCGTGATCTTATCGATGTAGATGGTACTTATACTCCCGTTTGTGTTATCCTGACCGGGTTTGACATACTTGCCGCTCGCCGTGAAGGGACGGACGCCGAGGAAGCTGATCGCCTGCTGTCCTTCATCCCTCGTTATTTCACCATTGTCGTAGCGCATAATGTGGCGGGGAAGCATCTGCTCGGTGACCGTGAAGGTGAGCGTGCACGTTGTCCATTCTCCCGCTTTCAAGGAGACCGTCTCCGACTGATAGAAATTGAAGGAATAACCGATGGTATCGGCGCTTCTCGTTTCGTCCCCGGCGATAGCATAGGTCTTACTATTGTTTTCATTTTGTTTGACGCGATCGATACGGCTCTTCAGACCGTATTCGAGAGAGGTCACATCGCTCCCTTCGGGCGCCATCACGTTGAAGGTGATGCGGAAGGTCTTACCGATGTCGCTCGCGTCCCAGAGCTTATGCACGGTGCAACCCGTCTGCGCTGCGGTACCCGAGAAGATGCCCGTCAGGTTCGGGGTCGCCTTTATCTGCCCCGTGGTGAAGGAGAACACCTTACCCGTCGTGCCGTCGGGAAGGGTGACGCCGCTTTGAAGCTTATGCAAGCCGGAATCGTTGTTTCCATACCCGTTCTGTTGGCAATAATTATAGAAATTGCCCGTGACGTTATTGAAATCGAGAACGCGATCGACCGTCGGAGCGGCTTTCGCAATCGGGGTGACGGTGGTCTCTCCACTGATCTCCGTCGTGCAGACGTCGTCGATGCAAAGGACGTTCGCGCCCGTCGTGTAATCGGTCGATACGGGGGTGATTCCGAAATAGGAGATTGCCTCCATCGTAGTGTTCACCGATGACCATGTACCGTCGCTCGCCTTCGTCCAGCGCACCATCTGCTTTGCAAGCATGTTGCGGTCGACCGTGAAGGTGTAGGTGTAGGTCTGCCATTCGGAGGTGACTGCCATATCCTCGGACTGTGCGTACATATACCAACCGTACTGTTTGTTATCCCCCGTGACGCCTTCGGCGCAGGTCTGCGTCCTATTTTCCGATTTAGTGGAGGCGTCATAGCGGTGCACGGCGCTCATCATACCGAAATGGATGGCGGTGATCTTATTGTTTTCCCCTCCGTCGGTCTTGGCACGGAAGGTGATGCGGAAGGTCCTGCCGATGTCGCTCTCATCCCAGAGTTTGTGGTCTCTCGCGCTGCTCGGCTTCGTATCGGAGAAGAGTCCCGTCAGGTGCGGGGCATCGTTTGCATGCGCGGAGGAGATCCAAAGATAAGAATTCTTCCTTCCGTTCTCGGTTACAGTGGCGATACCGTCCGAGGTTTTTCCATCGTATCCCGTCTTGACGCGATAGTTGCTGTCGAGCATAGGGGTCGCTATATCCTCGAAGTCCATGGTCGTGAGCGCCCCGTCGATCGACTTCGCCGTGAGGATCAGGGTCAGGGTCTCGGCACCGGCTTTCTTATGCTCTCTCGCATAGTCGGTGATGTCGACGGTGACCGTCTGTCCGTCGGTCGCGGAGACGGTGGCGATCGGTGCGCCGCGCCATACCTCCGACAACAGGACGCCCGAGGTCTTCACGTCATTCGCGGGGGCGGTGCGAGCCGTCACGGTCGCGGGATCCCAGCGTTCCTTGTTCGCGTCCGCGATGCCGTAGACGAAGATCGTGTTCGCGGCTCCGCCCGCCTTGAAGGAGAAGTAGGCGACGTCCCCTTCGGTATAGTCGGCGAGGGAGAGCTTCAGATAGGTCTTCTTCGAGGTCTTATCCTCTCTCTGCTTTCCGCCGCCGACCGTCAGGGTACCGTCCGCCGTCGCGTCGGGATCGGTGGAATCGATGCTCACGGCGCCCGTCGGATCGAGCACCTTCTCCGACTTCGGATGCGTGACGAGACGTCCCGCCTCGGGGAGCACCGAGGTGGAAATCTCCGTAAAGGCAAAGCCGTCCACGTAGAAGGGCTTCGCATCCTTGACCGTCACCTTGTCTTCCGCCATGGCGGCGAGGGCGTTGTCATACCGGTCGTAACCCGAGGTAAGTCCCGTGGTGCCGGCGTAAAGATCGGACTTTTTGTTCGAGGAGATCGCCATCTGATTTGCCGAGATCGCCGTCTTGTCGGAGATCGAAATGACGCTCTTGTTTTCCGCGGAGATCCAGAGATAGCGTCCGTCGTACTTCGTGCAGGCGTCGAGGTTATCGAGGGTGAATTCGTACTCGATCGTGTTCCAGCCCGGCGTAGTGCGGTAGCTCATTCTCGGGCTGTTGAAATCGTAGGCGCCGTTCCCGCTCTCGTACATCATACGGAAGGTGAGCAGGCGGGAGGTCGTATCGTAGACGCGGAAGGTGATGCGGAAGGTGCGTCCGTAGTCCGCGGCGGTAAGCTTGCTCTTCGAGATGCACGTCTCGAGGCGGATGAATTGGTTCGGGTTGGAGATATAGTTGCCGTTCAGCTCATTGTCGAGGTCGATCCACGAGGAGCAACGGGTGAAGCCGTCGACGCGGAGCATCTTCTCATCCTCTTCGGTCGGTGCGTCGATCGAGGCAACGGTCAGCCAGTTGATCTTACCGAAGCCGAGGGAGGAAAGGTCCGTATTCTCGTCAAAGCCGTAGGTTTCGTTCGAGAGGGTGCCCGCCGCATACTTTTGCGACAGGGAGAAGACGAGGTTTCCTTCGCGCGCCTTCACGGCGTCGGTCACGTCGATCGTGTAGATGCCGTCACCGACCACGGCGACGGAGGCGACCTCCTCCCACACCGTCTCATCGGTCACGCTCTCGCCCTCGGCGAGGGTCGCAACCTTCGCGATCACGGTATTTCTCGCCGTCCTGTCCGTCACGGTGAAGCGAAGCTCGGTGCGGTAGGAATCGGCGGTGTCCGTCTCGTCAAAGTAGAAGTAGGTCACGCCGTCCCGCGTCTCTGTGCGCGCGGCGTCCTTTCCTTCCCCGCGGGCGGTACGGAAGAGGATGCTCTTCTCTTCGGAGAGCGTCTGCCCGTTCTTTGCCGTGAGGGTGGTCGGGACCGTCACGCGGTAGTAGGTATCTTCCTTTATTTCATGGGGGGTGAATTTCCACTGCTGACCGCCGAAGGAGGACGTCCACGCGCCCGTGAGCGCCTCGCCCGTCGCGGTGTCGACAATCTCGACCTTGCCGATCTCCTCACCGCCGATCTGCCCGATGAATTGCAGACGGATGGCGCTGTCCTCGCCGATCTCATAGATATAATCGAGATCGCGCGTCATCTCGATGCCGATGTCGTTTGTCGAGTCGACGTCGATAATCTCGCAGGAAGGATTGCCGTTTTGCAACCAATAGTTTGCATAACGATGGAATGCGTAGTAAGTATCGATGCCGTAATGCTTATCTTCTCCGTAGCCGTAGTTGTGCCCGATCTCGGGAGAAATGAGTCCGTAGAAGGGGACGTTCGCGTTACGCGCCTGATTGATGACGTGGCGATAGAAGAACGGATAGGAGTGACCGCTACCGTCTTCCAGCTGCGTTCCCGTCGCGAAGATCGGGGCGTTGCCGTCGGTGATGGATTCCCAGCTGCCGCCGCACTGTGCGTAGACGAGGTTCGCCTGTGAGGAGATCGCCGTGCCATTCGCATAGGTCAGATAGGGCTGCTCCTCGGGGTAGGCGATGCGCGCGTCGGTTGTCGCGCCGTCCGTGACGAAGGGATCCGTATAGCCGTAGACGTCGGGGTGATTGAGCGCCTCGAGGCGGGTCTCGCCGCTATGCCCGTTGAAATGGAGGATCTCCTCGAGAAGCTCGGGATGCGCGTTGCCGAGGCGGGCGCAGACGCCTGCCTTCGAGTTGCCGTAGACGCCGATGCGGGTACCGTCGATCGGGAGGTTCAGCTCGCCGAAGCCGTCGAGAGTCACGCCGTCCTTGCCTATCGTGCGAAGCATACGAAGGAGGGAGGTCTCCGCCTTGATGCCGTTATACACGCCGAGCGAGTAGGTATAGTTATCGCCCGAGACACAATACTTTCTGTCGTTGCCGCTGAAATAGCCGTAGTGGTCATCCCGCGCCATCGGCACGTAGCCGTAATCCGCGACGACGCCGACGTAACCCGAGAAGAGGAAGCCCGTCAGCTGCGGTCTCGTGGCGGAGGTCCAGCCGCCCACACGCGTCTCGGATGAGGAGAAGAGGATCATCGTCGGCAGATCTTCCACACTTCCCGTCGGGTAGATCACATCCGCATACAGCCCGAGCTCGATGAAGGTACCGTCGGGTCTTACGCAGTCGAAAATGCTATTTGCCCACGTGTTGCCGATCTTCGTGTAGATACCGTTTTCGGCATCGACGGTCGTTCCCGCCGCGTCGGCATACCAGACGTCATAGCCCGTCTCGATCGCCTTCGTGGTTTTGCGGGTAACGGTACCGTCCGCATTCTTTTCTCCCCACTTGACGATCACGTCCCGCTTGACCGAGCGGAAGTCGTTGTTCCAGATCTCGACGATCCGCTCGAGCGTGCCCGCCGAGCCGTGCTTATCGAAGGAGAAGTAAGGAACGTTGTAGGCAATGTCATATCCCGAAGGGACGACATAGTTGAGCGCAACGCCGCGGGAGGCGTCCTTTTCCTTGCCCTTGAGCGTGATCTTGCCGTCGAGGATCTTGTCGCGGATGCCCTGAATGCTCCAGTCGAGGTCGGGAGAGGTCACGGCATTGTCTGCGTAGTCGAGCACGACGACGTAATACCCGCGAGTCAGCATGGAAGAGACGATGTCGGCGTCGCTCGACTTGCCGATGCGCTCGGTATTCGTGTTCATGACATAGAGAATGACGACCGAGCCGTCCTTCCCCGTGATACTCGGAGAGTAGGTCGTCCCCGCGAGGGCGTAGCAGTGCAGGTACACGGGATTCCCGTAGATGTCGGTCACCGTCTCGGACGAGACGCGGTTCGCAGCGAGTGCCGCAAGCTCATCGGGTGGGGTGGGTTCTGTCAGGCTCTCCGCCGCGAAGGAAATCAGAGAGAGGGGCAGCACGCCGAGGATCATCAGCGCGCAGAGCACGCCCGCAAGGAGGCGGGACAGAACGGTTCGCTTTTTCTTCATGGAATTCTTCCTTTCTTAACTCTCGCGCGTCGCGCGAGGGGAATACAAATGAAAAATGTTCCCTGTTAGGAAAAGTATAGGTTTACTGACAACTTTCGGGCATAAAAAAAGAGCCTGCAAATCCGCTTGCAAGCCCGTTTTTCACCGAAAAAACAATCCCAAATACCCAAAAAACGAAGAAAAACCGCTGTCAGGAAACCTATACCTTTCCTGACAGGGCTTTCCACGTGTATTTATTTTATCATAAGTAACTGTTGATTTCAATTGACAGTTGTTACGATTTTTTTGTAAGTTTTTTGTTGAATATACACAAAGTTTGATAATTAAAAATTAAGAATGATGGATTGTCAAGTCAAGTGCAACACATTAGTGAAAAAATTTTTTAAGGAC
>CAVEOF010000019.1:0-7167 GCA_963617165.1 Coriobacteriaceae bacterium
GCACGGTGGTGTGAGAGGTCGGCTGCTCACCTAATGGGTAGCCTCCTACTCGATTCCCGTCGGTATCGACCTTTCGGTCAATCGTCAAAATCGGGACGAACGCTCCCGAAGGCGTCTTTCAGCTTGGAAAGTGCCTTTTTTTCGATCCTCGAAACGTAAGAACGCGAGATCTTCAGATATTTCGCGACCTCGCGCTGTGTCTTCGGCTGATAGCCGCAAAGACCGTAGCGCAGAACGACGATCTGCCGCTCCCTGTCCGAGAGCACCGTTTCGACAAGGGTACGGACGCGCTCGATATGGGTCTTGAGGTCGACGTCCTCGTTGATGGTGTCGGGCACGCTGATGATGTCGAGATAGGTCAGGGGATTGCCGTCGCGGTCGACATCGATCGTCTCGTTGATGGAGACCTCCATGCCGTTCTTTTTCTGCGCACGGAAAAACATGAGGATCTCGTTCTGAATACACTTCGCGCCATAGGTGGCAAAGCGCGTGCCCACCTCATAACGAAAGGTGTCGACCGCCTTGATGAGCCCGAGACTTCCGATCGAGAGGAGGTCGTCGGGATACGGGTAGGACGCGTAATATTTCCGTATCATATGAGAGACGAGACGCAGATTGTGCTCGATGATCTTATCGCGCGCCCCCTTGTCGCCCACCCGCATACGGGCGAAGGCTTCGCGCTCTTCCTCCGCGGACAGAGGGGGCGGAAAATTTTGATTCGTCCCGATGCCGAGGATGAAGGAGATGAAGCGGAAAAGGATATGGGAAAAGTTCAGCATACACCCTCCGTAAACCATGGAATGATTCAATATATGCGAGGGTGCTTGTCAGCTTTCCCGAAAAAGTCAGGGGAGTGCCGGGTTCCCGTTCCGATTCGGGTCGTTTTCGGGTGTTGAGATCCGATAACCGATGTGCGGTGTCATGAAGATGAGCGCTCTTCCCGTGAGCGCGCGGAATTTCTTGTTCATCGAGGAAATATGCGTGCGGATGTCCGACGCCTCGGGGCGCTTGCTCGGACGGAAGAGCATATCGAGCATTTCCGCGGCGGACAGACCGAGCGGGTACGCGCGGATGAGAAAGCGGAGGATCGCCGTCTCGGTCTTCGTCAGATGAAGCACATCGTCAAAGTAGAAGACCTCCCGTTTCGTCACCGAGGCGTCGATGCCGCAAAGACGGTAATTGCCGGGCAACGGCAGCTCGTGCTCGCGGCAAAATCTGCGCATCCCGTCGAGCACTGTCGACGAAAGCGAGCTCTCGGCGAACACGCCGTCGAAAAGTGACGCGAAGGCGAAGCTCTTCGGTGTCTCGTGAAGCGCAAACACCGGAATTCCACCCGCAAAAGCTCGATAACGAGAAATAAAATCGGGCAGATCGATAATATCTTCGGGATGCGGAAGGATCGAAGAACGGTAGCGGTGCGAGATGGCACTCGCCGCATCCTGCGGCTTTACCGCGTGGGCAAGAAGCCCCATATAAGAGAAAATGTCGGCGACGGTGTTGCCGTCGCGAAGCGAACGGTCAATAACGAGGATCATAAGGGCTCCTTTCAAATATCGAAAACAAATCCTATTATACTCCGTTTTCAAGGGGGAATCAAGAAGTTTTTTCGTTTTTCTTGACAGAAAATTTGAAAAAAGGTTGTTCATTTTTCGTTTTTCTTGACAGAGAGGCGAAGACGCGATATAATATTATAAGAAAGTATCTACAACGGTTTTGTTACGGAGGATAGCGTGAAACAGACGGTTTTGGTCAACGGCGGCTCCCGCGGGATCGGCAGGGCGATCGTCGAGACGTTCGCACGCGGGGGATACCGCGTCGCCTTCACATATAAAAATTCGGAAGAAGCTGCAAGAGCGCTTTCCGCCTCGACGGGCGCGCTCGCCATTTGTGCGGATACGGCATCTGAAGAGGATGTTAGGCGCGCGGTCGCATACGCGGAGGACGAGCTGTGCGGCATCGGTTGCCTTATCAACAACGCCGCCGTGGCGGGCTTTTCTCTGTTTACCGAGCTCACCCTCGAGGAATGGAACCGCTTTTTCGCGGTCAATCTGACGGGCGCGTTCCTTTACAGCCGCGAGGTACTCCGAAGGATGCTTGTGCGCCATGAGGGGAAGATCATCAACATCGCCTCCATGTGGGGGGTGACGGGTGCGTCCTGTGAGGTGCATTATTCCGCCGCGAAGGCGGGGATGATCGGAATGACGCGTGCCCTCGCCAAGGAGGTCGGTCCCTCGGGCATCACGGTCAACGCGATCGCCCCCGGCGTGATCATGACGGATATGAACCGCGCGCTTTCCGAAGAGGATCTCGCGACGCTGCGGGAGGAGACTCCGCTTTCGCGCCTCGGCACGGCGGAGGACGTCGCGCGGGCGGCGTATTTTCTCGCCGGGGAAGGCGGAGATTTCATCACGGGCGAGGTTCTGAACGTAAACGGCGGCTTCGTCATATAAATATTCTGTGAATTCTATAAAAAAAGCGGAAAAACTCTTGCATTTTTTTCTTTTCTCTGTTATAATATTAAATATCGAATTCCGTGGGTCGGGTGGAGTCATACCCGCCGGGGCGGTAGCGGTGCCTTGTACCTGAAATCCGCTATAGCAGGGGTTCATTCCCCTCCCGAGGGCGGCGTTTGTGCAGTCTGCACCGTCTTTGCCTGTGATGAAGAGTGGGTCTTGCGCAATCCGAGGCTGTGAACCATGTCAGGTGGGGAACCAAGCAGCATTAAGCAGTTAGCCGGATGTGCCGCGAGGGTGCCTGCTCGGAGCAGACGGGGCGGTTACCGTGTGTAGACGTTCGTTCGACGGAGGGGTGTATGGCTCTATCCGACCTATGGAATCCGAGAAGTGCGTATGTGGGAGAAAAGAGACCGCCTACGCCTTTCTTTTTAGAACCCGAACTTTTATTACCGTACCGCCGTCACGGCGGAGAAAGGGAGCCTTATGTCCGATTACCGCGCCTTATACCGTAAGTGGCGCCCCCGCGACTTCGACGATGTGTCGGGGCAGGCGGCGGTGACCGATGTCCTGAAATACGAGGTGGCGAGCGGCAAGCTGTCGCACGCGTACCTGTTTTGCGGCTCCCGGGGAACGGGAAAGACAAGCTGTGCGAAGATCCTTGCCAAGGCAGTGAACTGCGAAGCTCCCGTGAACGGAAATCCCTGCAACCGCTGTGCTGCCTGCCGCTCGATCGATGCGGGCACGGCGACCGACGTCATCGAGATGGATGCCGCGAGCAACAACGGTGTCGACAACGTGCGCGATCTGCGGGACGAGATCGCATTTACTCCCGCAGAGCTGAAATACCGCGTCTATATCATCGACGAGGTACACATGATGTCCGCTTCGGCGTTCAACGCGCTGTTAAAGACGCTTGAGGAGCCGCCGACCTACGTCCTTTTCATTCTCGCGACCACCGAATTTCATAAATTGCCGACCACGATCGTCTCCCGGTGTCAGCGCTTTGATTTCAAGCGTATTTCCTCGGACGCCATCGTGGCGCGTCTTGCGAAGATCGCCACCGCGGAAGGGATCGAACTTCATCCGGACGGTGCCCGCGTGATCGCCAGAGCCTCTCTCGGCGGTATGCGCGACGCCATCAGCCTTCTCGAGCTTTGCGCGGGCTCCCGCCGTACGATAGACGGAGAGTGTGCGTCCGAGATCATCGGCACGGGGAACCGTGAGATGGCATATACCGTGATCGGTGCACTTGCCGATGCCGACTATTCCGCCGTTTACCGCGTGATCCACGATCTCGTGATGACGGGAGGGGACTTGACGGTCTTCTGGCAGGATCTGATCGACGCGTATCGCGATATGGCGATCGCGAAGACCTCGGATGCCGCGAAGGAATACCTCGATCTGACCGACGCCGAATTTGAAAAACTGCGCGCGGTTTCCGAGCGGTTTTCCATGGCGAAGCTGTGGTATCATACCTCGCTTCTTTCCGCGACGATGGCAGAGCTTGCCCGCGCGGGTGGTTCGCGGCGCAGTATCGCCGAAATCACCCTTGCCCGCATGTGTGACGAAAAACTTTCGACCACGGCGGAGGCGCTTGCCCTTCGGGTGGAGGAGCTGGAAAAACAGCTTTCGCTCGTGAAGCTCGGCGCCGTCGGTACACCGACGCAGAAGACACAAAAAACGCCGCCGACGGCAGAACCGCCGACGCGTAAGACTCCCGCCGAAGCGCCGACATCCTCACGGGGAAGTGTCCGCCCGTATGCAAAATGGGGGCAGGTGCTCGAACGGATCGCCGAGGTGAAAAAGTCGCTCTCGGTGCAATTTATCGGCGCGGAGGTGACGGAGATCTCTCCTCATTCCTATCGCGCCGTCATGAGTTCCTTTTTCGCGAAAAAGCTTGCCGCCTCCGAAGGGGATCTTGCCGTCGTGAGAGGCGCCATTGCGGAAGCGGAGGGCTGTCAGGCATCCGACATCCGATTCACCGTAGCCGAGAAGACGGACGGCGCGTCGGGCACGACCGACAGTCAGAATCCCTTCTTCTGATCGACGGGATCTTATCGCTTACCACATGAGAGAATAAATAATAAATAAGGAAAGGACTTCCGTCAAGACGGAAGACGAAACCAATGAAAGTCAGACTTCCGCAGGGAATGGGCGGTGCGCCCGGCAACATGCAGTCGATGCTGAAACAGGCACAGAAAATGCAGGAGGATATGGCGGCAAAGCAGGAAGAGCTCGAAGCCGCCGAGTATGAGATCTCCGCGGGCGGCGGTGTCGTCGGCGTGAAGATCAACGGAAAAAAAGAGATTCTTTCCGTTAAGATCTCTCCCGAGGTCGTCGATCCCGACGATGTGGAAACGCTCGAGGATCTGATCGTCGCCGCAGTCAACGAGGCGATCAAAAAGGTCGAGAGCATCTCCTCGGAGGAAATGCAGAAGATCACGGGCAGTATGGGACTTCCGGGGATGTTTTGATGTATGACTGAGTATATTCCGCCGATCCGTCGGCTGATCGAAGAATTCCGAAAATTGCCGGGCGTTGGGAGCAAGACCGCCGCACGGTACGCTTTTGCCATGCTCGAACGCACCGAGGAGGAGACCGCGGCGTTTGCCGATGCGATCCTCGGAGCGAAGCGGGATGTCAGACGTTGCCCCGTCTGCTGCGGCTTTTCCGCGGGCGGGGAATGTGAGATCTGCGCCGACCCCGAGCGCGATCACGGCGTGATCTGCGTCGTGGAAGATCCGAAGGATGTTGCGGTGATGGAGCGTGTGCGCGGTTATCGCGGCGTCTATCACGTGCTCGGAGGAGCGCTCGCACCGCTCGACCGCGTGACACCCGATAAACTGCATATCAAGGAGCTGATCGACCGCGTCGCATCGGGCGATGTCGGGGAGATCATCCTCGCGACCAATCCGACCCCTGCGGGCGATACGACCGCGACCTATCTTGCCCGTGCGCTTGAGCCCTACGGCGTGCAGGTCTCCCGTCTCGCGTACGGGATCCCCGTCGGCGGCGACATCGAGTATGCCGATGAGGTGACGCTCTCCCGCGCGATGGAGGGACGTCGCAATTTTCATTGATCGGACCGAGGGAAAATTATGAATCTCGAAAAGTCACAGCCTATCGAAATGACCGGTGATCCGCGACCCGAATCCTCCCATCGGAGCTTTCGGGTCCTTTTCTCGTTGCTCGCACTCGCGCTTTTTCTGTCGCTTCTTGTCGGATGCGGCGGGGGATTCCCTCCGTCGCGGAAGGACGGTGAGGTCGCCGTCCACTTTATCGATGTCGGGCAGGGGGATGCCATTCTGATAGAGGACGGGAAAAAGACGGTGCTCATCGATACGGGAAATGCCGAGACCGTACATACCGACGCACTGATCGCCTACCTCGGAAAACGGAATATCAAGAGACTGGATTATCTGTTCCTTACACATCCCGACGAGGATCATATCGGCGGTGCCGTCAGCGTGCTTGAGAGCCTGTCCGTTTCCGTCTGCCTTTTGCCCGATGCGGTGAACGATACGCTCTCCTTTCGGAAGACGCTCGACACGTTGGACTCCACCTTGACGATTGCCGAGGAGGCAAAGGCGGGCGACGTATATCCGCTCGAGCGGGCGACCCTTTCCGTTCTTTCTCCGACAGGCAGAGAGACCACGCTCAATGACGGAAGTGTTGTCCTGCGCCTGACGGTGGGGACACGTCATTTTCTGTTTACGGGTGACGCGAGCGAAGGGGCGGAACGCATCCTTTTATCAAAATATTCCGTGAGCAGATTACATGCCGATGTTCTGAAGATCTCGCACCACGGCGCGTCGGGCGCGGAGTGCGACGAATTTCTCGATGCGGTGTCTCCGACCTACGGCGTGATCTCCTGCGGGAAGAACAACGCATACGGCCATCCCGCAGAGGATGTGCTCTATCGCTGCGAAGAGCACGGCATCCGTCTTCTTCGCACCGACGAGTCGGGAAGCATCGTGTTTCTCACCGACGGAGAGACGCTCACCGCGAAAACGGAGCGATAGGCTCAGACGGCGGAGTATTTGTATTTCAGCCGCAGATTGTCGGCGATCATCGCGATGAATTCCGAGTTCGTCGGCTTACCGCGAGAGTTCTGTACCGTGTAACCGAAGTAAGAGTTCAACGTGTCCACGTCCCCTCTGTCCCACGCGACCTCGATCGCATGACGGATGGCGCGCTCGACACGGGAGGTCGTGGTCTGATACTTTTTCGCGACCGTCGGATAAAGGACCTTGGTGACCGAGTTGATGATCTCGCCGTCGTCGATGGTCATTAAGATCGCGTAACGAAGATATTGATAGCCCTTGATGTGTGCGGGTACGCCGATCTGATGAATGATCTTCGTGACCTGTGCCTCCATGTCGGGAGGAAGGGTCATGCGACGAGCGGAACCGACACCGTCTCTTTTGCGGATGCGACAGAGGGAAGCGACATGCTCCGCAAGGGAAGTGTCCTCGAACGGCTTCAGAATGCAGAGGTCGGCGCCCGCTTCGGCTGCCTCTAAAAGAAGGCTCTGTCGGTTGATCGCGGACATGAGAATGAACCCGGGATGCCTGTCCGACTGACGGACGGCGTTTCGGATGACGGCGATGCCGTCGAGCTTTGTCATCCACAGGTCGACGATCGCAACGTCGTAATCTTCACTTGCCATCATCGTGACGGCGCTCTCGCCGTCCGCCGCACAGGCGATATC
>CAVEOF010000019.1:7177-30835 GCA_963617165.1 Coriobacteriaceae bacterium
CCGTATAACCCGCTTTCCGCAGAGCGGCACTCAAATGCTCTCTTTCCTCCGCGTTTTCGTCACAAAGTAAGATTTTTGCTTCGTTTTCCATTTGTTTCTCTCCTTCGGTGTGTGAATTTTGGTAGTATTTGGAAGCTGATATCATTTTAGCACAAAATGCGGAGAAAAACAAGAGGAAAATGACCAAAATATTTTACAAAATTTTCCATACGAAATTGGTGAAAATTACCAAAATTGTGATTTGATTCACGAGGAACGACAGATTTTGCGTCAAAACGACAGGAAGAGCGCGGAATTTATATCCGTACAGTCCGCGGTAATAATTCCGTCATAAATTATTTTCTTTTTTCTTCAAAATATTTTTTCGGAATTCTTGCAAAAGAAAAGGAAATATGATATAATCGTATACGTGAGAAGTTGGGCTTTCCGCAGGGAAGTCCGACAATAAAAAAAGGAGAAAGCATTATGAATACCAATGTGACATCCAATCAATTCGTCAATGCGTGGATCGCCGAGATGGCGGATATGGTAAAACCCTCCGACATCATTCTGATCGACGGCTCGGAAGAGCAGGCGGAGGCTCTGCGTAAGCAGGCACTCGCGTCCGGCGAGCTGATTAAATTGAATGAAGAAAAACTCCCGAACTGCTATCTTCACAGAACGGCGGTCAACGACGTCGCACGTGTGGAGAACCGTACCTTCATCTGCACGAGAAAGAAGGAAGACGCGGGCAACATCAATAACTGGATGGAGCCGCAGGAGTGCTATGCGAAGCTCTCGAAGCTCTTTGCGGGCTCCTACAAAGGAAAGCCCATGTATGTCATTCCATACTCGATGTCGGTCGTCGGCTCGGATTTCGCGAAGTACGGCATTGAGCTTACCGATTCTATCTATGTCGTTCTGAACATGATCATCATGACCCGTGTCGGCAAGAACGTCCTTGAGGCGCTCGGCAACAGCGACAACTTTATCAAGGGTCTGCACGCATGTGCCAACGTCGACGAGGAGAACCGTTATATCTGCCATTTCCCCGAAGACAATACCATCTGGTCGGTCAACTCCGCATACGGCGGAAACGTTCTGCTCGGCAAGAAGTGCTTCGCGCTTCGTATCGCCTCCTACCTCGGACGCAAGGAAGGCTGGATGGCAGAGCATATGCTCATCCTCGGCATCGAGAATCCCGAGGGAGAGATCAAGTACATCACCGCGGCGTTCCCCTCTGCCTGCGGTAAGACCAACCTTGCCATGCTGATCCCGCCCGAGATCTATAAGAAGAAGGGCTATAAGACATGGTGCGTCGGCGACGACATCGCATGGCTCCGTGTCGGCAAGGACGGAAGACTCCGGGCGGTCAACCCCGAGAACGGCTTCTTCGGCGTTGCTCCCGGAACGAACGAGCATTCGAACCCGAACGCTCTCCATACCGCCATGCGCGATACCATCTTCACGAACGTTGCGCATAACCTCGATGACAATACCGTCTGGTGGGAAGGTCTCAACGACAATCTCCCGACCAACTGCATCGACTGGAAGGGCAATAAGTGGGATCCCTCGAAGTATGATAAGAAGGATAAGACGACCTGTGCCGCTCATCCGAACTCCCGCTTCACCGCCAAGGCGACGAACTGCCCCTGCCTGTCCGATAAATTCAACGATCCCGCAGGTGTTCCGATCACCGCGATCGTCTTCGGCGGACGCCGCGCGAAGACCGCTCCGCTGGTTTACCAGTCGAGAAGCTGGCAGCACGGTGTGTTCGTCGGCTCCATCATGGCGTCGGAGACGACTGCCGCCGCCGCAGGTGCCGTTGGCGTTGTCCGCCGCGACCCCATGGCAATGAGACCCTTCGTCGGCTACGATATGGGTGACTACTGGCAGCACTGGCTCGATATGGGCAAGATGATCGCCAACCCGCCGAAGATCTTCCACGTCAACTGGTTCAGAACCGACGAGAACGGTCACTTCATCTGGCCGGGCTTCGGTGACAACATGCGCGTTATCATGTGGATCCTCGCCCGTTGCGCAGGCACGGTCGACGCGGTAGAGACGCCCATCGGCTACGAGCCCCGTCCCGAGGACATCGACCTTACGGGTCTTGACCTCACCGTGGAGGACCTCAAGGGACTTCTCAATGTGGACCGTGAGCTGTGGCTCGAGGACTGCAAGGGAATTCACGAATTCTATAAGCAGGTAGGAGACCGCGTTCCCGCCGTTCTCTATGATGAGCTCGCCGATCTCGAGAAGAGACTCTCCGAATAATTCCGTTATCTACGCCAGCCGACCGCCTATTGAGGGGCGGCGGGCGGAAAAATAAAAGGAGCACGCCGATGAAAAAGTTGCTTGCTTTTCTCCTGGTGATCTCTCTTGTCCTCCTGTTGGTTGCCTGCGAGCCGAAAAACAACGAGCCGGATACTCCGGGCGGTGATTCGAACACTGGCGACAACACGAACAAGAACAATCCCTTCGGAGATAACAACGAACCCATCGATCTTCCCCTTGTGGACATTGACGCCACGGAATGAAGAAAGGTGACCGCCGCGAAGCACATTCGCGGCGGTCACTTTTGTCATTTAGAAGGGGCGTCGCGGGAATGCAGACGCGATGTGCTAAGGAACCGTGACATATCCGCGATTTTCGGCAGAAATCGGACGAAATATTCGAAAAACTATTGCCTTTGAGGACAAAATTTAGTATAATAAAAGAAGCAAATCAAAAAGGAGGACATTCCGTGAACGAAAAGCATGTCGCCGATTCCGCGGTGGAAGGCAGTATCGAGAATATCGTATATTATAATGACATGAACGACTACGCCGTTCTGGAAGTCCTCGACGATAAGAACAACCTGATTACCGCTGTCGGGACGATCCCGATGCCGTCGGAGGGGGAGAAGATCACCCTCCACGGCTATTGGACCTATCATACCGAATACGGGAAACAGCTCGTCGTTCTTGCCTTTGAAAAACGCCTTCCCGAGGCGGTGGACGATATTTTGAAATACCTTTCCTCTCGCACCGTGAAGGGCGTCGGACCCGTGACCGCCTTGAAGATCGTCAATCGCTTCGGCATCGATACCTTTGAGGTCATGGAGAACCATCCCGAGTGGCTCGCCGATGTGTCGGGGATCACGCCGAAAAAGGCGGCGGCGATCTCCAAGGCGTTCCGTGAGCAGACGGGGCTACGCTCCCTCATGATGTTCTGCGGTGACCGACTCGCCACCACGGAGGTCACGCGGGTATATAAACATCTCGGCGGTGACTCGGTGGAGAAGATCACCGATAACCCCTATATCCTGTGTGACGAGACGTGTGGCATCCCGTTTGAGAAGGCGGATGCGATCGCCGGCTCGCTCGGTATCCCGCCCGACCACCCTGAGCGCGTATCTCACGGCTTCCGCTATATTCTGAATTACAATGCCCGTACGAACGGGCATACCTGCTTGCCGAGAGAAAAGCTGATCGCCGCCGCGACCGAGACGCTCGAACTGCCCAAGGACACGTTGGAGACGCACCTTTCGCGTTGCCTTTCGGAAGGGCGGCTCGCCCGTTTTTGCGCGGGAGAGAGGGAGATGATCATGACCGAGGAGATCGACGGGGCGGAAAGCTATATCGCAAAGAAGCTTGTCGCTTTGGACAGAGATTGCCCGAAGTATTCCGTCGCGGACATCGCTCTTCTCGTAGAGAAGGCGGAGGCACGCATCGGCATCGAATACGCCGCCCTGCAAAGGGAGGCGCTCTATGAGGCGTTGCATCGCGGTGTCATGATCCTGACGGGAGGTCCCGGTACGGGAAAAACGACGGTCATCCGCGCGATGCTCTTCGTCTTTGATTCTCTCGGGATGAAGACGGTGCTTGCCGCTCCGACGGGGCGTGCCGCGAAACGCATGAGCGAGGCGACGGGCGAAGAGGCGAAGACCGTGCACCGCATGCTCGGCATGGAGCGCGGGGCAGAGGGGTCCGTCCGCTTCGACCGCACGGACAGAAATCCGCTGGAAGAAAACGTAATTATCGTCGATGAGGCGTCGATGATCGACCTCTCCCTCTTGGAGGCACTTCTGCACGCGATCCGCCGCGGCTCGCGGCTTATCCTGATCGGTGACGCGGACCAGCTTCCGAGTGTCGGCGCGGGCAATGTGCTCGCCGACCTGATCGCGAGCGGCGCGGTGCGGACGGTCAGCCTGACCGAGGTCTTCCGCCAGTCCGCCGAGAGCCTAATCGTCACGAATGCACACCGCATCCGCCGCGGCGAGATGCCCGTTCTTTCCCGTGCCGACGCCGACTTCTTTTTCGTGCGCCGCGAGGATGAGCGCACGATCGCCGACACGGTGGCGGGACTCATTACGGAACGGCTCCCGAGAGCGTACGGAAAGGAGATACGGGAAAAGATACAGGTCATCTCCCCGTCGAAGAAGGGAACCGGCGGTGTGGAAATTCTGAATGTACGCCTGCAAGAGAAGCTGAATCCGCCCGCCCCCTTCAAAAAGGAAAAACAGAGTCACGGCACCACCTTCCGCATCGGCGACCGTGTGATGCAGAACACCAACGATTACGACATCGAGTGGGAAAAGAACGGTACGGTCGGCACGGGGATCTTCAACGGGGACATCGGCGTGATCGAGGAGATCTTGCCGTCGGAGGAAAAAATGCGGATCCGCTTTGACGAGCGCCTTGCCGAATATCCGTACGATCTGCTTGATGAGCTCGATCTTGCGTATGCCATCACGGTACATAAAAGTCAGGGGAGCGAATATCCCGTTGTCATCTTGCCGACGTATTCCTGTGCTTCCATCCTCCTGACGCGCAACCTCTTTTATACGGCGATCACGCGTGCGAAGCGGATGGTGATACTCGTCGGACGCGCGGATATCGTCCGCACGATGGTGGAGAACCACCGCGAAATTCTGCGTTATACGACACTGCGGGAAAGATTTTCCGAAGAAACCCGATGATTCTTTCAAAACCCCTTGCAATTGTCACAAAAATATAGTATAATATACAAATAAAAGATTTATCGAAAGGAATGCGGCATGGTCACAAAAGTTGGACTCGATCTCGGCTATGCGAACATCACGCTCAGTGATGTCACGGCGGGAATTTCGCGTGAACCTTCGGTCGTTTTGATCGACGATAAGACAAGCCGCGTTCTCGCGCTCGGAAACGCGGCACTTGAATCGGGAGAAGGAGAGACCACGGTGGGGATCCTCGTGCGCCCGTTCAAGAACGGACTCATCTATTCGCGTGAGCTGACGGGGGCCATCATCGCCAACGCGGTGCGCGCCATTCGTCCCTCGGATAAGATCCGATGCGTGATCGGCTTGCCTTCCGACTGCGTTCCGAAGCAGGAAAAGGAACTGTATGACATTATGGCGGCGGCGGGAATTGCCGAGTGCTTCGGCGTGCGCCGCTCACTTGCCGCACTGATAGGTGCGGGCTACGCGCCGACGATCAGCGCCATCTCGGTCAATGTCGGTGCGGGCGCGACGGAGATCGCCGTTCTGCACAAGGGAGAGATCCTCTTCTCCTCGACCGAGCACATCGGCGGCGAGGATTTCGACCGCGCGGTGAAGGATTACATACTCACGCAGGGGGACGTCAATATTTCCATCTCGGTGGCGCGCGCGATCAAAGAAAAGATCGGTGCCGTCTGGGAGGGAAGGGGAGAAGAAAGCATTGACATCCGAGGAACCCTTTCGCTCACGGGCAACCGCGTCAACATGAACGTGACGACGGAGGATATTCTCGGTGTGTTTGAAAAACCGCTTCACGCCTTGATCCTCGCGATCGCGGAGAGTGTGAAAAAGATCCCGATCGATCGCGTCGACGACATCTTCAAGAACGGTATCATTCTGAGCGGCGGCGGTGCGAAGCTGTTCGGACTTGATAAGATGATCTCCCATGTTCTCGATCTGCCCGTGACCATGCCGCAGGAACCCCTTGACAGCGTGGCACGCGGACTTTCAAGAATCAATACCTTTCTTCCCGAGCGAACGCGAAAAAGTCATAAGGACGTGACTGCCTCTCTCGCGAAATACTACGAAGCGAAAAAAGAGGCAAGAGCTGCCGATAAAAATTCTAACAGAGGAGAAACAAAATGAAGAAAACAACTCTGACCGCCCAGATCATCGCAGGTGTCCTTGCCTTTCTCATGATCGCAAGCGCCGTATATGTTTTGATTTCCGCGCTCGTCCATTGACGCGAGAAAAACGAATCGTTGCCCTGTGGCACGACCTCTGACAAGGGCGACCTTCGCACAAGATCGAGCGTTTTGCGACGTCGACCGCCGAGGATGAGTTTTCCCGCCGTGAAGATCGAGACCTTTCGAGCGATCGTTTGAGTATTCACACGGACGGAACCTTCTCACCGGAAGCCTTATAAAGACCGCGCCCCGCGTAGCCGAAGCAATTCGGAGACGAGGGGCGCGGTCTTTTTGTTACTCTTTTCCTACGACAAGGGAAGTGTCGCTTCTTTGACGAGGGAATGTTTCACACGCCGCCGAATTTTCGCAAAATCGTTCGGAGGATCCCCGACCGCAAAAAGAGGGGAAGCGACATCCATAAAAGAAGTCCTGCGAGGGCAGGGAAGAGAAAAGTAGGAGAAGCGGAGAAAGAGAAAAGTAGGAGAAACATAGAAAAGAGGACAGGAGGGGAAAAAGGAGAAGAAGGTACGCCCTCTTCCGCACACACATTTTGCGGTTGCAGAGGGCGTCGATCTTTTTCTCCGACGTCAAGCCTCACCGAGCACATCCTCGGGTCCGCGGGATGCGCTTGTAACGATAAAATACATGCAATCTCCGGTGCCGATCATGAAGATCGTCGGCGTTAGGCACGGGGCAAGATTCCGGGGTACGCGTGAATGTGAACAAGGGCGTACGGGCAAAAAGTGAGGTTCGATTTTTTGAAAAAGCGAAATTACACTTTTCCGTTCGGCAGATTTCCACAGTGGAAAACTCGGGAACAACGAAAAGTTTTCCACATTCCGTGAAGTGGAGAATCCATATCAAAAGTATACAATTCCGATATTTTGACGTGAATTTTGGTAAAACAAGCATAAAAATCGCAGATTCTTCTAAAAATCAGCCGTCGGAAAAAGTATACACCTGCGAAAACGGGCGCAAAAACGCGGAACGGAAATATATACTTTTGAAAAAGCAAACTGCCGCCCTTTGCGAAATACACGCTTTTCGCAGGGCGGCAGTTTGCTTTTATGGAATTATCTATGAAAGCTTGAAGAAAGGGGCAACGGGTCGGACTCGCGAAGATCCGACGGGGCTTTTTCTTCTCTGTGATTTTGAAAGTTACCGCCTTCGCGGAACTTTCAAACGATGTAAGGCAACGCTTATTTCTTTACCTTTCTGATGCAGGTGAAGAGGTTGTCATATTCCTGATACGGGTTGGACGCATTGTCGTTTGTCTGAATCTTCGCGGCAGGCGTCGCTTCTGCGGCAGGCGCGGGAGCGGGTGCGGGAGCAGGAGCGGGCGTCGGACGAACGGGCTCGGGCGTGACCGTGGGAATAGCGGTCTCGACGGTAGCCTCGGCGACTTCTTCCGCATCTTCTGCGGGCTGCTCGACGGTGAGATCTCTGTCGGTCTTTTCCTCGTCCTTCACACTGTCAAAGCCGGTCGCGATGATCGTGACGCGCATCTCGTCTTCGAGCGTCGGGTCGAAGGTAGCACCCCAGATAATGTTGGCGTCGGGATGTGCCTCCTCGTGGATCATCTGCGATGCTTTCTCTACTTCTTCGAGCTGAATGTCCTGCGAAGCGGTGATGCTGACAAGCACGCCGCGCGCGCCAGCGATGTTCGTCTCGAGAAGGGGAGAGGAGATCGCTGCCATGGCGGCAAGCTGTGCCTTGTCGGTTCCCTTGGCGGCACCGACACCCATGTGAGCAAAGCCCGCATTCTTCATGACGGCTGTCACGTCGGCAAAGTCAAGGTTGACGAAGCCGGGAACGTTGATGACCTCGGATACCGATTGTACACCGCGGCGGAGAACGTCGTCGGCGATTTCAAAGGCGTTGGCAAGCGTGATGTGGGTGTCTTCCACCTGCTTCAGTCTGTCGTTCGGGATCACGATGAGCGAGTCGACGTACTTCGACAGCTCGGCGATGCCCTCTTCCGCCTGCTTCATTCTTCTGTGTCCTTCAAAGCCGAAGGGCTTCGTGACGATACCGACGGTCAGGATCCCGAGCTCGCGCGCCGCCTTTGCAATGACGGGAGCCGCACCCGTACCGGTACCGCCGCCCATGCCCGCGGTCACGAAGATCATGTCCGCACCGGTCATCAGCTGCTTTACGCTCTCGATGGATTCCTCGGCGCTTCTTTTACCGACCTCGGGGTAGGAGCCAGCGCCCTTTCCCTTAGTGATCTTCTCGCCGATAACGAGTTTCTTTGCCGCGCAGGAGGTGTTCAGCACCTGGCTGTCCGTGTTGACGGAGATGAACTCCACCCCGCGGATATTGGTCGAGATCATGCGGTTGACCGCGTTGTTTCCGCCGCCGCCGACACCGATGACTTTTATATTTACTCCGTTTTCAAAAACCGGTTCAA
This sequence comes from Coriobacteriaceae bacterium, assembly GCA_963617165.1. Taxonomy (GTDB): domain Bacteria; phylum Bacillota; class Clostridia; order Oscillospirales; family CAG-272; genus UBA1740. Next base: position 15,717 of record CAVEOF010000019.1, read on the forward strand.
AATCGAATTCCATTTTCGTATCCTCCGTGAAATGTCTATATCTGTTTGCATATGGTTGCAAAATTTGCAGAATTTTGGCTGAATATACCACCATATTTATTATATATAGATTTTTATTCTTTTTCAAGAGATTTTACAAAAATGTTTTATCGTTTACAAATTCGTATTATTTTATATATTTATTTTGAGGCAGAATGTAGCAGAAAATGAAAAATCGGAAATAAAATCGAAAAAATATCACAGCGTTTCGCTTTTTGCACGGGAGGAGAGAATCTGCGCGATTTTTTCTGCCGCATCGGGACAGGCGAAGCGCCCGACAGCCCGCATGAGGGATTTTCTCCGCTCGTCGTCCGTCTCGAGAAGATGAACGGCGTCGGTCAGCGATTTTTCCGATAAGTCCTTTTCCTCGATGAGAAGAGCGGCACCCGCGTCCGAAAGATGCTTTGCGTTTTTGTATTGATGATTTTCCGTCACGTTCGGCGAAGGGATCAAGATCGCGGCGCATTCCGCGATCGCGAGCTCCGCGAGTGTCATGGCTCCCGCGCGGGAAATGACGATATCTGCCGCCCGCATGAGGTGCGGCATGTCGTCGATATAGGGGACGATCCGACAGGCGCTCCGCTCTCTCGTAAAGCGGCGGTATTTTTCGGGCAGAGAAGAAAAGTAGCGATCTCCCGTCGCGTGGATATGAAGGATCTTTCTCTTCGCCGCGGAATCCTCCGCGAGGAAGGAGAGCAAAAGCTCGTTCATCCGCTCGGAGCCGAGGCTTCCCCCGAAGGAGACGATCAGGAGACGGTCGGAGGGGATCCCGAGCCTGCGCCTTTCTTCGCTCTTCGACCGCTCGGAGAAGCCGCGACGCACGGGGTTTCCCACCACCTCGGTGCGTGCACGTGCGGGGAAGGCACTCTCGCTTCCCGGAACGCCGAGAAGAACCTTTTCACATCGAGGCGCGAGCCGACGGGCGGCGAGTCCGGGTGTCGCGTTGGACTCATGGAGAAATACGGGGATCCCGCGCCGCGACCCGACATGCAGCATCGGATAAGAGACGTATCCTCCCGTTCCGAGAATGACATCGGGCTTTTCCTCGTCGAGGATCCGTCCCGCGTCGCCGAGCCCGCGAAAAAGGGTCAGAAGCGCACGCAGATTTTTCAGTGTGAACCGACGCTCGAGTCCGACGGCGGGCAGCTCGCGTACCTTGTAGCCGAGCGCCCGTACCTTTTCGTTTTCCGCACCGTTTTCCCGCCCGACGAACAGGATCTTGGCGTCGGCTTCCCGCTCACGCAGGACCTCGGCGACTGCCAGGGCGGGGGTGATGTGACCGGCGGTCCCGCCGCCCGCAAACAAATACTTCATGCTTTCACGCCTTTCGATTTATTTTGTGATCTTCGCGTATCGGGAAAAGGAGAGCAGCATTCCCATCTCGAAGAAGATCATGACGAGCGACGATCCGCCGTAGCTGAAAAACGGAAGGGAAATGCCCGTATTCGGGATGGTGTTGGTGACGACCGCAACGTTTAAGAGCACCTGCACGGCGATCTTCGTCGTCACGCCGAAGGCGGTGATACGCGCGAATGGGGTATCTGCGGAAAGCGCGATCCGATCCCCGCGGTAGACGAGAAAGCCGAACATCGCAAGCGTCGCCATCGCACCGACAAAGCCGAGCTCTTCACAGAGAACGGTAAAGATCATATCGTTTGCCGGCTCGGATATGTAACAGTATTTCAGCACGCTTTTTCCGAGTCCGAGTCCGAACAGCCCGCCCGAGCCGATCGCCATCAGCCCCTGTAAGGTCTGCCAGCCGCCCGTGAGAGGATAGGCTTCGGGATTTTGCCAGACCGTGATGCGATCCTTCGTATAGTCGGTAAACAGGGCGAGACAGGTGACACCCACGCCACCGAGTGCGGTGAAAAATCCGATATAGCGGGTTCCGACACCTGCCGCAAGGATCGTCAGGAGCCCGATGGTACCGAGAATGATGATACAGGAAAGGTGCTTTTGCAGCATGACGAGCAGGATCGGCAAAAGCATGATGAGCCCCGGGAAGATCGTGCCGTAAAGAAAAATGTTCCGTTTTTTCTTTTTGTCGAGCGCACGCTCCTCGAAAACGGAAAAATACCGCGCGAGCATCATCACCATCGTCATTTTTGCGATCTCCGACGGTTGGATGGTGACGGGACCGATGGAGATCCATCGCTGTGCGCCGTTGCCGACGAGTCCCACGATGAGTACGAGAATCAGCAGAAGGACCGTCACGGCGTAAAAAACAGGCGTCAGCGCCTCATAGACCGAAGGTCGGATGTGCGAGGCGGCGAACATGACAAGCAGTCCGAGAAAGAGCCAGACCGCCTGTCGGCGCATGAAATACCCCGCATCCCCGTATCGGAACGCCGCGTAGGCATACCCCGCACTGAATACCATCACCGTGCCGAACAGAGCGAGCAGGACGACGATCATGAGAAAGGGGATGTCGGGCGACGGCGCGTCGAGAGGAAGGGCGGGAGAGCGAAGCATCCGCCGCGGTACGGCAAAGAGACGCTGACTCGTTTTGAATTCGGAATCGGAAGAAAGAGCCTTCATGGAAAGTCCTCACGGAAGGTAAAGAATATATGCGGGCAGGGAGAAGAGAAGGGTCAGAAAGATCGCGGCAAGACAGATCCGGTTTTCGGGCCAGCCGCATTTTTCAAAGTGATGGTGAAGAGGCGCCATGCGGAAGATCCTGCGGTGCGTCAGCTTGAAGAACACGACCTGAAGCACGACCGACAGCCCCTCGAGAACATAGACGCCGCCGATCGGAAGGATCAGAAGGGGATTGCCGAGCGCGAAGACGGCGGAGGCGGCAAGCGCGCCGAAAAAGAGCGAGCCCGTGTCCCCCATAAAGATTTTCGCCGGATGAAGATTGAAAAAGAGAAAGCCCATGCTCGCCCCCATCAGGGTCGCGGCGAGAAAGGATACCTCACCCGAGAGCGCGGCGGAGATGTAAAACAGCGATACCCCGATGCCGAAGGCAACGCTCGCCGCCAGCCCGTCGATGCCGTCGGTCAGATTGGCAAAGTTGATGATGCCGACGAGAAGTACGAGACAAAGGGGATAATAGAAGAAGCCGAGGTCAACATGTCCGAAGGCGAAAGCGATCTCGGTGCCCTCGCCGAGCAGCGTGTGACGGAGCAGCAGAAATCCTCCCGCGATCGCGAACTGAAAGATCAGCTTTTCCGTCGGCATCAGCCCCTCGTTCTGATGTCGGCGGAGCTTCGTCATATCGTCGACGACGCCGATGGCGGCATTGGCAAACGCAAAAGCGAAATTGACGGAAAGGGAAAGTGCCCCCCTCGCGTCACCCGCAAGGTAGAGAAACAGAACGCCGAATACCGAGGCGCAAAACACGGCGAACAGGAAGGCGAGTCCCCCCATGGTCGGTGTGCCGCTCTTTTTCATATGCCATTTCGGACCGTCCTCGTAGATGGGTTGCTTCGCGTTTTTCGAGAGCGCGGGGATCAGACGGATCTCCACAAGCACCGTCAGCACGAGAACGGCAAAAAAGGCGAGGACGTAAACGGGAAAGTAACGGTCAAGCATTCGTTTTTCCTTCCGTGATTTCTTTCATTGCGGCGATCACCCGTTCAAGGTGTACACCGCACGAGCCCTTGACGAGCAGGATCTCCTTTTCTTCCGCGTGCGCAAGGATCTCCTTCGCGGTGACGATCGGTGAGAGAGGATCGGTGTTTTCGTAAATGTCGTCGGCAGGGAAGCCCGCATCCCTTGCACCGGCGGCGGTAAAGGGCGCGTATACTCCGTAAAGATACAGGGAGGAAAATCCGTGCGAAAAAAGCGCCTCTCCCACCTTTCGATGGTACTCCTCCGTCTTCCCGCCGAGCTCCAGCATGTCGCCGATCAGGGCGCTTTTTTTCATTCCGCGGAAGAGATCGAGCGTTTCGATCGCCGCCGTGACCGACTCGAACGAGGCGTTGTACGCGTCGTCAAAGATCGTCAGCTCCCCAATTTTATAGATGGACTGCCTTATTTTATCATCACGAATTGAAGAAACGCCGTCGATGATCTCACTGTCGGACAGACCGAGAAGCACCGCCGTCGACACCGCGAAGGAAAGAGCCGTCAATAAATGCTTTCCAGGTGCACGGAGCGAAAGCGCGGGAATGGTACGTTCGCCGTGATAGAAGTCCGCGACGCTTCCCGTGATGTCCGTTCGGATCGGCATGAGGAAGAAATCCGCCATCGGATTTTCCGTCGATACCGAAAGACGGTTCGGGAGCTTTTCGAGAAGCGGCTCCTCCGACGGCACGAGAACGGGACCGCTCCGCATTCCGACGAGGATTTCGCACTTCGCCGCCGCGATCATTTCCCGACTGCCGAGGTTTCCGATGTGCGCCGTTCCGATGCCGGTGATGATCGCGAGCGTCGGGCATATCGCCTCCGAAAGAGGGGCGATCTCTCCCGCGTGATTCATTCCCGTCTCGACGATGAGGACCTCGGTCTCCTTCGGCGCGGAGAGAACGGTCAGAGGAACGCCGAGCTCGTTGTTGTAATTTTTTTCGGTCGCGTGGACGCGGTATTTTTTCGACAGGAGCGCGGCGAGAAATTCCTTTGTCGTCGTCTTGCCGACACTGCCCGTGACACCGATGACGTGCGTGAGGGAGGGAAGGCGATGTCGGTATTCCTTCGCGAGGCACAGAAGCGCCTCCTTCACGTCCCGCACGAGAAGGATACCCGCCCCCGCCCTCTTTGAGACGGCGACGGCACCCTTTGCCACCGCTTCGCCGACATAGGCTTCGCCGTCGCACCGTTCTCCGACGAGGGCGAGGAAGAGGGCCCCCTCCGTCGCCTCTCGCGAATCGGTGACGACCCTAAGGATCGGCTTGTTCGGATCCCCCTCGTAAATACCGCCGACGGCTCTCGCGATCTCTCCTGCGGTAAGATCAAGTTCAAGATTCACTATCATGCGATGTAGTATACCCGCCTTTCCGCTTTTTTAGTGCGTCGGCAACGATTTTTCTTTCGTCGAAGGCGTGTGTTCCCTTTTTGTCGATGGTGTAGCGCTCATGCCCCTTTCCTTCGATCAGAAGGACATCCCCCGCACGAAGACGCAATACGGTGCTCGCAATGGCTTTTTCACGGTCGGTAATGACCCTGTGATTTTCTTTGCGGAATCCGCCGAGAATATCCCGCAGGATCGTTCCCGCGTCCTCACCTCGGCGGTTGTCGGAGGTCACGATCACCTCGTCGGCGAGTGCCTCTGCCGCCGCCGCCATTTTCGGACGTTTGGTCCTGTCCCGTTCTCCGCCGCAACCGAAGAGAACGAAGAGCCGTCCGACTGTGCTTTTTCTCGCCGTGCGCAGGGCACAGCGGAGCGCTTCCTCGGTATGCGCATAGTCGATGACCGCCGTGACGTTTCCGTCCCGTATGACCTCCATGCGCCCCTCCACCACGGGGAGGGCGGCAAGCGCCCGTTTGGCGACGCAGGGCTTGACGCCGAGTGCGATCGCGGCGGTCAGCGCGAGCATGGAATTGTATACGTTATAAATTCCCGGTGTCGACAGGGTAGCGAGAAAGCGGATGTCCCCCGCGCAGTACATATAAGAAATGCCGTCGAGACCGTAGTCTTCAATATGCGTCGCCGATACCTCTCCGTCTTCGAGCGCCCCGACGCGCAAGACCTTACAGGAGGAGAGGCGGATCATCTCCTCCGCATAGGCGTCGTCGATATTGAAAATGCCGACCTCCGCCTGAGAGAACAGACGCGCTTTTGCCGCGGCGTAGTCCTCCATCGTCCGATGAAAGTCCAGATGCTCGGGGGAAAGATTGGTGAAGATCGCGTAGGAAAAGGGGATCGGCGCCACCTTTTCCAAGGCAAGCGAATGACTCGATACTTCCATGACCACCGTGTCGCATCCCTCGTCCTCCATTCGCTTCAGCGTCGGATAGAGAAGCGCGGGGTCGGGCGTCGTCATGCTATAAGTGTCGGGCGTGATCCTTTTGCCGTCGATCTCGATCTTTCCCGTTCCGAAAAGACCGACCTTTTTCCCCGCGGCACGGAGCGCGGTGACCAGCATCACGGCGGTACTGCTTTTTCCGTTGGTCCCCGTGATGCCGATCATCCGTAACTTCCCGTAATCGACCTTCCAGAAACGCGAGAGCATGAACGAGAGCGTCCGCCTCGCACTCTTTACGAAAAGGATCGGGATGTCCTCCGTCGGATAGTCGGGCAGGGACTCGCAGAGAATGACTCCCGGATGTCTTGCCACGATGAAGGAAACGAGCTTCCCCGTATCGAAACGTACCCCGGGGAGCAGAACGAACGCCGTCCCGCAGTCGATGGCGGAGGTGTCGGAGGTGACGCTCTCCACCTCGATGTCCGAGATGTCGGAAGTGCTGTAAAATTCGGAATCAAAAATCAAATCGGAAAGTTTCATCGATATCTCCTCACGGACACCGACCGAGAGTCCGAGTCTTACCCGATCTCGGTCGGGACATCCCCTTTCTAATCTTCGGAATCGTAATATAAGAGCGTTAGGACGATAACGTCGCCGCGCTTCGCGAGCGTCCCTTCGGGAAGAGACTGCGCCGCGACCTTCGCGCCGTCAACGGATAGAAAATCCTTCACACCGCGGATACAGATATTGAAGCCCGCGTCGATGGCGATCCGATTCGCCTCCGCCGCCGATTTCCCGACAAGACTCGGAACGATGATCGTGTCGGACGGTGTCTCCTCCGTATACAGAATGACGCGTGACAGCGATGCCGTCACGTTTTCTCCCCCCGTCGGTGTCTGTCGGAGAACGGTCGAGCCGCTGCCGACCACCTCGAAGGGGATCTTCGCGTCGGAGAGCTTTTTCTTTGCCGTCTCGACATGCATACCGACGTAATTCTCCACGGTGATCTCGTCGTCGCCGCCCTCGCGTGCGTAGCCGAGATAGGGAAGCGCCTTCGCCATCACCTCGGCGACATAGGGCGCCGCGACCACACTGCCGTATTTGACGGCGCAGGTCGGCTCGTCGACCACGATGATCACGGCAATACCGCTCTCGTCCGAGGGGGCAAACGCAACGGTGGAACCGATACGCAGATAGGAGTTTCCGTTCGCGTCGAGAACATCGAATTTCTGTGAGGTGCCCGTTTTTGCCGCGATCTTATAGCCCGGTACTCTCGCGTTTTTCGCACCGCCGTCACCGCTGACGCCCTCCTCGAGCACTGCGGACACCGTGCGCGCGACCTCTTCGGAGATCACGCGGCGGCGCACGGAATTTTCGAATTGCGAGACCGTGTTTCCGTCACTGTCGATCACACGCTCGACCACGTGCGGGGTGACGAGATTCCCACCGTTCGCGACGGCGGCGATCGCCGTCAGCTGTCCGATGATCGTCACCTTGAAGCGCTGACCGAAGGAGGCGGTCGCAAGCTCCGTGGAGCCGATATTTTCGGGCTTGTGAAAGATGGTGGACGCCTCACTCGGGAGGTCGATCCCCGTCTTTTCGAAATACCCGAATTTTCCGACGGAATCGTAGAAGCTCTGCGCGCCGATCCGCTCCGCGAGCTGCATCATCGTCGGGTTGCAGGACATTTGCAGTCCGTAGGCGAGCGTGAAGCCCGAGCCGTGCCCCTTGACCTTATGGCATTTGATGTGCCATCCGCCGACCTCGTAATATCCGATACAGGAGAAACGGTCGGACATCGTAGCCACGCCTTGCTCGAGCGCGGTCGCGACGGTCACGATCTTGAAGGTGGAACCGGGCTCATAGGTCTCGCTGACCGCCTTGTTCGACCACATGATCTGCATGAGCTCACGCTTGTAGGCGCGGTATTCGTCGCTCCCCGCCGCGAGTCCCGAGGCGGCGAGCTTTGCCTCCGAAACGCTGTCGAGTGTGTACGGATCGTTCGGGTCGAAGGGGGAGGAGGTCGCCATCGCGAGGATCGCACCGGTCTTCGTATCCATCACGATCCCCGCGACACGGTTGTTGACCAAGTGGTTGATCCGTATCTTTTCGAGCTCTCCCTCGAGGGCGCTCTGTATGTAGGAATCGAGCGTGGTCACGAGACTGTAACCGTCTTCTGCGGGGAAATAGGTCGCGTATTCCGTCGGCAATGCCTGACCGTTCGCGTCCTTTGCGTAGACGTAATATCCGTCTTTGCCCGCGAGCGTTTTTTCGTATTTGTATTCGAGTCCGTAAAGCCCCTGATTGTCGCTTCCCGTGAATCCGAGGACGTGTGCCGCCATCGTTCCCGCGGGGTAGTAACGCGAGGTCTGTGCCTCTGTGAAGATGAGCTTCTCGAGTCCCGCTTCCCGAATGAAATTCAGTACGGCGCGGTATTCCTCCTCTTCGACCGAGCGCTTGACGGTGATATCGAGAACGTTGGTGTTCCGTATTTTTGAAAGCAGATTTTCTCGGTCGACACCAAGAAGAGAAGACAACCCGTCGGTGATCTGTCCGCCGTAGTCCTTGCCGTCCTCCTTTTCCGCTTTTTTGATATCCCGAGAGGATAGGAAAACGCGCCATACGGTACGGGTTGTCGCGAGAAGATTCATGTTGGCGTCATAAATGTTTCCGCGTTTTGCCCGCATCGCGGAGGATGTCGTGATCTGGTCATAGACCTTTTGCTTATAGTAGTCATACTTGAAGTATTGGAGCTTGAAAATATTGGTCGCAAGGTAGGCGGCGAAGAGAAGGAAGGCGATCGCCGTGACTCGGATTCGCCGTCGGGTCACGGGTAGGGCGGCACGCCCTTTGAGGGAAGATTCGCTCATGAAAAGTTCTCCGGACAAAAAAGAATAGCGGTGAGGACGCATGGCGTCTCATCGCTATCATTTTATTGAGGATTTGTCCGAAATATGAAAGAAATTAACGGTTCTCCGTGTAAGTCGTATAACGTTCGTCCTTCTTTTCCTCCTCTTCCTTCTGCTGCTCGGATGCCGAGTAAGAGGAGGCGGACTCCGTATTCTTCGGGAGCGCGGCGAAGGAGATCACGACGGAGGAGAGAAGAAGCGCGGAGCAAAGCGCTGCCAAAGCCGCGCGGAAAGGAAACGCGCGCGTGGTCTTTTCGGGCGCGGGCAATTCCTTGACGAGCAACTTCTCGTTGATATAGGAGGCGATGGTGCGAAGCGCAGTCGGGTGCGTCGCCTGAATGTCCATCGGAAGCGCGGTATTTTCCGTCCGTTCTTTCGCCTTCATTCTCATATAACCGCCAAGCGTATATTCGTTGTTTCCGCTGACGACGGTGAATCTGTTCTTCATATTACGGTACAAAACTTCGTATGCGTTTTCGGTCATAGCCATTTTCTTGTCTCCTTATCAAGCTTGTTTATCGTTTTTCCGCGACGCGCAGCTTTGCGCTGCGGGAGCGGGGATTTTCTTCGAGTTCTTTCTCCGAGGGGAGGATCGGTTTTGCTCCGAGAATGCGGAGCGTGGGTTTCTTCCCGCACACACAGACAGGGAAGTCCCGAGGACAGGTGCATCCCTCCGACAGGGTGCGGAAGGTCTGCTTTACGATGCGGTCTTCGAGGGAGTGAAAGGAAATCACGGCAATTCGTCCGCCGGGTACCATGTGGCGCGCAGCAGCTTCGATCGTCGGACGGATCACGTCCAGCTCGCGGTTGACCTCGATCCGAATCGCCTGAAAGGTGCGCTTCGCGGGGTGAGGGCCGTCGGCTCTCGCCGCCTTCGGGATGGCGCGGCGGATAAGATCGGATAGCTCTCCCGTCGTGACGATGGGGGATGTCTCCCTTGCCTTGCAGATGGCGGCGGCGATCCTCGGTGCGAACCGTTCTTCGCCGTATTCGTAAAATATTCTTTTCAGATCGCTCTCGCTGTATGTGTTGACCACCTCGTACGCATCGAGCGGATTGTCGCGCGACATGCGCATGTCGAGGCGGGCGTCATGCATATAGCTGAAGCCGCGCTCGGGATCGTCGAACTGCGGGGAACTGCAACCGAGGTCGGCAAGAACGCCGCCGAGGTTTTCGATTCCGAGACGTGTCAGTACGTCGCCGAGGGTGGAAAAATTCTCGTGGATAAAGGTGATTTGCGGCAGATAGTCACAAAGGCGGAGCTTCGCGGCTTCGATCGCCGTCTCGTCCTGGTCAAAGCAGAGAAGTCTCGAGTGCTCCCCCATGCGTTTGGCGATCTCGAGAGAGTGCCCGCCTCCGCCGGTCGTACAGTCAACGTAAGTATATCCGTCCCGGATGTTCAGAGCATCCATGCATTCGTATAACAGGACGGAGGTGTGCGAAAAGGGAAGTTGATTCATGATGTGCTTGTCCTTTCGTCGGTAACGAGCCGTCAAAGCCCGTACTGACGCATGATTTCGCGCATTTTCTCAAAGTCGCGGGTCTGCTCGCGCTCGTTCCAGAGTGCCTCGGACCAGATACGGATCTGTTTTCCCGCACCGACAAAAACGATATTGGTGTCCTTGTCGATGTGTGCGTGCTTCATCAGCTTGTCGTCGAGAATGATTCGTCCGCTGGCATCGGGTACGCATTTTTGCGCCGCACCGAGAATAAAGTCCTGAAATTCCTCCGCGTCCGCTTCGGGCAGACGGGAGATCTTTTCCACATATGCCTCCCAGTCCTCCGCGGTGTACACCGAGAGGTAAGAGTCGAATTTTCTGGTGATATAGAATTCCCGACCGAGCTCATCACGGAATTTTGAAGGGACAAAGACACGCTTTTTGCTGTCCATGCCGTGGACATAGGAACCGACAAAAGACATATCTTACCTCCGTTTCTTCCGTATTTGCCCCCTCTTTTCGGGGAAAATCGGGAATTTTATGGGATTTGGCGGGAAAACGGGACACTTCACCCCACTTCTCCCCACCTTGCCAATATTATAAATCATCTTTCGGAAAATTTCAAGGGGTTTTCGAAAAAAAGCAAAAAAATTTTTCAAAAGCCGAAAAGACGGGCATAAATCTTATGAAAATGTGAAAAAATGCTTCCATTTTCGAAAAAAATATGATAGAATAGAGGCAGTCTCAAAGGAGGTTGTCCGAATGTCGTTTCTGAAAAAGCTCTTCGGTGTGGGGAAGGATCCCCAAAGTTATACCTTCCGCCTCGATCGGGCAAAGGCGCTGCACGGACAACCCGTCCGTTACGTGACCGAGAATCGGGACGGAAACGAGGATGTCGTCGGCAGAGGCGGACACCTCACCCTGAAAGGGGATGAATTCCTGCTCGATACGTCGGGAGATACCCTCTTTCGCTGTCCCGTCGCACAGCTCGAGGCGGCATACCTTATGAGCGGCGACGGCGTGATCTTGCGGGGACCGAATCTTCTCGAGGACGGCAAAGAGCGCACCTTAACCGTTCATTTTGTATATTACCGTAAATAAGAGCTGACGTCATAGGGAGAAAAGAAATGAGAGCTTGTCCGTATACGACTGCCGTGATCTTAGCGGCGGGAAACGGCACCCGCATGGGGTGCGAGGTGGCAAAGCAGGAGCTTCTCCTCCTCGGGGAGAGCCTACTCCGACATACGCTCCGCGCGTTCGAGGAGTCTTCCGTCGACGCGGTCGTCGTTGTCGTTCGGGCGGATGAGATCGCCTTCGCCGAGCGGGAGACAGAGGGATTTTCTAAGGTAAAACGCATCGTAGTCGGCGGTTCCGATCGCAGGGAGTCCGCCGCCCGCGGCTTTGCGGCAATTCCGAGGGAGAGCACCCTCGTCGCGATCCACGATGCCGCCCGCCCCCTGATTACTCCGCGTGACATCGATTCCGTCGTGACGGTCGCGGCATCCTGCGGCGCCGCGCTTCCCGTGACGGAGGTCGTCGATACGGTCAAGGCGGTGGATGAGGACGGGCATGTCTGTGCTACCCTGAACCGTTCGGAGCTTCGCCTCGCCGCGACCCCGCAGGTGTTTTTTGCGGATTGGTACGCCGAGGCACTCGGAAAAGTCGGGGAGGGCATCACCGACGACGCCATGATGCTCGAGGCGATCGGGAAGCCCGTGCAGACCGTTCTCCTGAAAGACGAAAACCGCAAGATCACCACACCGCGCGATCTTGCCTATGCCGAATATATCATGGAAAGAAGAAAGAAAAAATGACAGAGCTTCGAATCGGGCACGGCTACGACGTGCATCAATTGACGGAGGGAAGACGCCTGATCCTCGGCGGGGTGGAGATCCCGCATCCGACGGGACTTCTCGGGCATTCCGATGCGGACGTGTTGCTTCACGCGCTGATGGACGCGATCCTCGGTGCACTCGGCGAGGGGGACATCGGCAGACATTTTCCCGATACGGACGATCGGTATCTCAATGTTTCGAGTCTCCATCTTCTGACACTGGTCAAGGCGAAAATGGATGCCCGCCGCGCGACGCTTGTTAACGCGGATATCACCCTAATCCTTCAAAAGCCGAAGATTGCCGGATATATAGAGAAAATGAAGAGAAATATCGCCTTCGCTCTCTCGTGTGACGAGTCGCGTGTCAATGTCAAGGCGACGACCGAGGAGCACCTCGGCTTCACCGGCAGAGAAGAGGGTGCCGCCGCCCATGCCGTCGTCCTTCTTTCTCTCGAAACCTGAAACCGTGCCGCCGCACGGATCTGCGAGCGGCACGGCGGGGGAGACAAAGGAGGAACGCGAGTCTTCTCGGAACTTCTTTCGCTTTACTGTCGGCGCGATCGCTTTGCCGTTTTTTCGTCCCTTTCTTATTTTATGGGAAAACGCGGCTTCTGCTACCCGAAAACTTAATAACCTGTGAGGATTTCATATGATACGTATTGCCCCTTCCGTTCTTGCCTGTGATTTTTCCCGACTTGCCGATGAGGTCCGCGAGATCGAGAAAGCAGGTGCCGACATGCTCCATCTCGATGTCATGGACGGTATCTTTGTCCCGAACATTTCGTTCGGCTTTCCCGTGATCGAATCTTTGCGCGATAAGAGTGCACTCCCGTTCGACGTTCACCTGATGATCGCCGCGCCCGAGCGGTACCTCGAGCGCTTTATCGCCGCGGGCGCCGACAGCATCACCTTCCATTACGAGGCGTGTGAGGACATTCCCGTCGCTCTCGATACCGTCCGCCTCCTCGGGAAGCGGGTCGCCCTGTCCGTGAAGCCGGATACGCCGATCGATGTCGTGTATCCCTATCTCGACCGTTGCGACATGGTCCTCGTCATGACGGTGGAGCCGGGCTACGGCGGACAGGCACTGATCCCTTCGACACTCGATAAGATCCGTACCCTACGCGCGGAGATCGACCGTCGGGGGCTGCCGACGCTCATTCAGGCGGACGGCGGGATCAATGCCGCGACCGCGGGGGATGTCATCGCCGCGGGAGCGGACGTCCTGGTCGCAGGAAGCGCCGTCTTCCATGCGAAGGATCGCCGTGCCGCCATGGACGCCTTGAGAAAATAACCCGCAAAACAGAAAACATAGAGAAAAAGGGAAGAGTTTTTCGGAAAACTTTTTCCTTTTTTCTTTTATGACAAGAATCGCGATTTCCGTGTGATAGAATGGAAACATAAAAAAGAGAAGACGCGGGAGGATGCGAATGAAGACCCTCTATATCGATGTGTATTTTCTGATCAACCTGACCGTAGACATCCTCGCGCTTCACTTTTCCTCTCTTTTCTTTCATCTGCCGATCCGCGTGTGGCGACTGACCCTTGCCGGGGTCGGGGGTGCGGCATTTGCCACGGCGGCGGTGCTCTGCTCGCAGAACCGTTTTTTGGTCGTTCTCTTTACCGCTCTCGGCTTTCTCTTGATGATGGCACTTTGTACGGGAGGCACGCGGATCGCCCGATCGGCGCGCTTTGCTCTCAGCTTTCTCGTCCTCGAGATCCTAATCGGCGGACTCGTATATTTCTTCTATGGCATCCTCGGAAATTGGATGAAAAATGCAAATATCGACATAAACGGCGGGGCAGAAAACAGAAATCTTTTAATTTTGTCCATCATCGTGCTACTGTCGATCGGCGTTTTACGTCTTGTCTGCGCTTCCTTTTCCGGCACATCCTCCGAGCAGACGTGTGAGGTCTCCTTCGAGTTTCTTTCCCGTTCCGTACACGTCGGCGCGCTCGTCGATTCGGGCAATCTTTTGAAGGACCCGCTCGACGGCACTCCGGTCATGCTTTGGAAGGTGTCGGACGCGTTACATCACCTGCCCGTGCACCTAACGGCAGGGAAGCTCCCGACGGATGAAAGAATGAAGAGTCGCATCCGTCTGATCCCCGTGCGGAGCGGAAACGGTACCCGCATCCTGACAGGCTATCGCATAAGCGGCGTCACGGTGAGCGCGGGGAAGAAAAACGAAAAGGTGAATTTGATTATTGCCATTGATGAGGAGGGCGGTACATACGGAGGCTACAATGCATTGTTGCCTTCCGCCGCGTTGGATGTATGCTGATACAGAAAGTTTTCCATTCGCTCGGACGCTTTCTTGCCCGTATTTTTTGCAGAGATCGTGTCTATTATATAAATGGTAGCGAACGCCTGCCGCCTCCGCTTGAAGCAGAGGAAGAGGAGCGCATGATCGCGAATATCGAAAGCGAAGAGGCAAAGCACACGCTGATCGAGCACAATCTCCGCCTCGTCGTCTATATCGCGAAGCGCTTTGAGAACACACACGCGGGGATCGAGGAGCTGATCTCCATCGGTACGGTGGGACTCATGAAGGCGGTCTCGACCTTCAACGCGGAGAAGAACATCAAGATCGCGACCTACGCGTCGCGCTGTATCGAGAACGAGATCCTCATGTTCCTTCGTAAGAGCGCCGCACAGAAGAAGGAAGTCTCCATCGACGAGCCGCTCAGCGTGGATTGGGACGGGAACGAGCTCCTCCTTTCGGACATCCTCGGAAGTGAAGGGGACAGTGTCTCTCACGAAATGGAGGAGGACGAAGAACGGAAGATCGTCCGCGCCGCAGTAGAGAACTTGAACGCAAGAGAGCGCGTCATCATCGAGATGCGCTACGGCTTGAAGGGCGGAAGGGAAATGACGCAGAAGGAGGTCGCCGACGCTCTCGGCATCTCGCAAAGCTATATTTCGCGCCTTGAAAAGAAGATCATGTTCCGCCTCCGCAAAAAAATCGAGGAAAAGATTTGATTTTTCGAAATTTTCGTGAATTCCCAAAGTAAATTCCACAGTAGGAAAGGAGCGGAATTTACTATGAGA
>CAVEOF010000020.1:0-30534 GCA_963617165.1 Coriobacteriaceae bacterium
CGCCTCACGACGGACGCCCTTGCCCTCTGCTAACAGTTCCTACTGCCATGCCTGTAGTGGACTTTCACCACCATGTTGTATCGCATGCCGAGCGCACTAAAAGAATCGCTTCCACACAAAATGCGGAGGCGATTCTTTCTATCATGAAGGCAAGGTCGTTCTTGACAGATGGCAGGCGCCGGGCTTTCCCTTCGAAGGCAAGAAAGCTCCCCCGATGCGAGCCTTTCGAAAGCGGCGCAAGACGTCCTTCTCATTCTGAATTCTGAATTCTACATTCTTAATTATAAATACCTTTCCGCCTCCCCTTCGGGCAAAAGCAGCTTCGGCGGAATGTCGAGGGGGGTATACGCGCCGAATTTCTTCTCCTTCGCGAGAGCGAACGCTGCACGCGCGTAGGCGAGCATGACGGCGGCGGTAAACTCGGGATTGGAATCGAGCGTCAGATTGAAGGTCATCTCTTCCCTGTTTTCCCGATATTTCCCCGTACGGAAGACGGAGATCAGACTGCCCGCGTGCGGATTTTTCCCGTGCTCCCCGAGGAATTCCTCCTCGGAGATGAAATGAACGACCGTGGGGTAGCCTTCGAAATAATGCGGCATCTCCCGCACCTCTTTTTCGATGCGGGCGTGCTCCTCACGGTCTGCCACGATGTAACACTCCCGCGTGTGCCGCTCGGTATCCGAGAGCGTTCCGACGCCGCGATAGGCGGCGAGCTTTGCCGCGGGGTCGGGGAGCGTATACGCCTTTGCATATCGGACACCCGCGATCCTGCGGACCGCCTCGGAATGTCCCTGACTCACTCCGCGCCCCCAAAAGGTGTTGTGACACCCGCGCGGAGCAACCGCGTGCGCGAGGGTGCGGAGGACGGAAAAGAGCCCGGGATCCCACCCGACGGAAAGGATCGCGGT
Organism: Coriobacteriaceae bacterium; assembly: GCA_963617165.1. Lineage (GTDB taxonomy): Bacteria > Bacillota > Clostridia > Oscillospirales > CAG-272 > UBA1740. The sequence continues at coordinate 909 of CAVEOF010000020.1, forward strand.
GTGCCCCGTTCTGCGCGCCTCGTCCCCCACCGTGCGGCAGTGCTCCCCCGTTCTCGCGTGGCAGTCATAGCTGTCGACGAGATGAAAATTCCCCGCGAGGCGGGGCGCGTCCCTCGGCGCGTCGGTCGCACTCCCCGTCGCGAGAAGCATGACGTCGATCTCCCCCGCGTAGTCCTCGACCAGCTCGGAGGGGCAGACGGGGGCGCCGCCGCTCTTGACCTCTCTCGGGTCGCGGCGGGTAAAGATCGCCCGCGCCTCGTCGGATGTGCTCTCCCCGATCGCGATCTCGAGTGCGCGGCCGAGATTGCCGTAACCGAAAATTCCGAATTTCAAAAAAAGTCCTCCCCTCATATACGGATATTCCGAGTATATGAGGGGAGGCTGTCGTTTGTTCCCGCAAACGGGAAAATTACCAATAAAGCTTCCAGTCGGGATCGATGAGTCTGTGGAGCGCCTCCATGTAGAAGTAGTCGCCCCAGATGTTCATCTCGTCGACGCCGTTCTTATGCGGCTTCGAATAGGTCGCGTGAAGGAGAAGTCCGTTCGACTCGGGGATGTCCTTCGTCAGGTAGTTGTCGATCAGAGAGCTCATCATGTGGTTGACGCCGCTCGTGTATATCTTGCGGAGCGGGTCGTCCTTCTCCATATGCTTCATTCCCTCGAGCATACCGCAGGCGGCAATGGCATCCGAGGAGGAGTCGCGGGGCTCGTCGTCCCCGTCGGTGAAGCTGAGATCCCAGAAAGCGACGTAATCCTTCGGCAGGTGATTCAGGAAATAGTTCGAGGTCGCCTTGAAGACCTGCATGGCTTTCTCATTCTTTTTGTAAATATAAGTGAGCATCGGACCGTAAATGCCCCATGTCTGTCCTCTTGCCCACGCGGACTCGTCCGACGCGCCCTGCGCGGTCACGCCCTTCTTCGGAAGTCCCGTCTCGGGATCGAAATAGTAGGTGTGATAGGTGCTCGCGTCGGCACGGCAGCAGACGTCGATGGTCGTGTTGAAGTGATTGTACGCGATCTCCTCGTACTTCTTATCCCCCGTCACCTCGCTTGCCCAATAGAGCAGCGGAATGTTGAGAAGGCAGTCGACGATCAGGCGATAGCTCTCGGGGTCATTGACCTTTCCCCACGCCTGAATGAATTTGCCCTTTTCGTGGTAGCGGGTGATCAGATGGTCTGCCGCCATGATCGCGGCGTCTCTTCCCATCTCCGAGCCGGCGATCTTCCACGCGGCAACGCAGGACGGAATGAAGACGAAGCCCATGTCATGGTGATCGACGCCGATCTTATTCTTGATGCGCTCATAGAAGCCGGGGATCTGTCCGAGCGCCACCTTCTTATACTTTTCGTCGCCCGTCAGCTGATAGGCGTGCCAGAGGATACCCGTCCAGAAGCCCGTGTTCCATCCGCCGTTGTTTTTCACCGCGGGATAGACATTGTTTACGCTCGAGTGCCCGGGAAAGTCGAGGGTGAAGGTCGGGATGGCAAAGTCGATCTTCTTCAATGCCTCGCCGAGCGCGTATTCGAGCTTTTCCTTCGGCAGATCAAACGCCGCGTAGCGTTCGGGATGCTCGATGTTCGGTATGTTCGGAATCATGAGAGAGTTCTCCTTCTTTTGTTTCGGTGGTTTCATTTTACCATATACACCATGCTTTGTCAACCGATTTTAGAAATTTTCCCCCTGCGGAACGCCCGTCAGGTCGAAGGGGGGACGAAAGCTTTCCGACGCCGTTCCCTCCTCCTGAATAAAAGCATCCGTGATGCCGATCTTCTCGGCGTAGCGGAGAAAAGCGCGGTATTCCTCTCGCGTCACGCCGCGATTTAAGGGCGATGGCATCCCCTCGGGCGGGGTGTATTGGTTCATCAGGCTGTACACGATATGATCTCCGTAGGCTTCATAGAGGCGATGGAGGGCAAGGCAGGAGTTTGCCACATGCCCCGGCAGCAAAAGAAGCCGCACGACCACGCCCGAGCGAAGCATTCCCCGTGCGTCGTAGACGGGCGTCCCGCGAAGGCGTACCATGTGTGAAATGGCTTCTCTTGCGGTCGAGGGATAATCCGCCGCGGCGGAATAGGCTTTTGCAAGTGCCGCGTCGTGATACCTCATATCCGCGAGAAAAACGTCGACCGTCCCGTCGAGGGCATCGACCGTCTCGGGCGTCTCGTAGGAGGAGGTATTGTAGACAATGGGAAGGGCAAGTCCCGCCTCGCGTGCCGCGGCGACCGAAGAGACGACGGAGGGCGCGAAGTGCGTCGGGGTCACGAGATTGATGTTTTCCGCGCCTTCTTTTTCAAGGCGGAGATAGATCGTCGCGAGCGTCTTTTCGTCGACCTGCACGCCGAAGCCGCCGTGCGAGATCTCGCGATTCTGACAATAGATGCACCCGAGCGAGCACCCCGAAAAGAAGACGGCGCCCGAGCCGCCCTTGCCCGAGATCGGCGGTTCCTCGTAAAAATGGAGCGCCGCGCGGGCGATACGCGGCGTGTCCCCCATTCGGCAGACGCCGCGTTCCCCTTCGTCACGTGCGACGCCGCAACGGTGCGCACAGAGGGTACAGCGATGATAGGCGGAATCGCAAAAAGACATGGCTTTTCTCACTTTCTCGGGAATTTTTCTTGACAGACGGGGATTTTTATGGTACACTGTTAAAAACGGGATCTTATAACGGATGACGCCGCCCATGCGGCGATGAAACGGAGGAGCTTATGTCGGATAAAAGAGCGGATTACATATCTTGGGACGAGTATTTCATGGGCGTTGCCCTGCTCGCCGCCGAGCGGTCGAAGGACCCGAACACGCGCGTCGGCGCCTGCATCGTCGACGATCAGAACCGTATTCTCTCCACGGGCTACAACGGATTTCCGCAGGGGTGCTCGGACGATGAGTTCCCGTGGAACCGCGACGAGGAGAACGGCGAGACGAAATACAAGTTCGTCGTGCACGCGGAGCTGAACGCCATCCTGAATACGCGCGGAAAGTCGCTTGCCGGCTCCCGCCTTTACGTCGGGCTGTTCCCCTGTCACGAGTGTGCAAAAGCCATCATTCAGACGGGCATCCGCGAGGTCATCTACCTTTCCGACAAGTACAACGGCACCGACTCGACGCTCGCCTCCCGCCGTATGCTCAACGCGGCAGGCATCCGTCTGACACAGCTAAAGCCCACCAAAGCGCAGATCGTCCTGAATTTTAAGGTCGATAAATAAAAGATCAGAAGAATAAATCAAGGCAGAAGCAGGGCGCAAAACGCGTCCTGCTTTTCGTTTACCGCGAGGGCGAAGCCGCTTCGCGAATCTACACCGCCTTATGAGACCGCAAGAATCAAGCATAATTCATAATTCATAATTCTTAATTCTTAATTATCAAACGGACGTCACGGCATATGCCGCGGCACCCTCTTCACAGAGGATCTTTTTTGCCGCTTCGGCGCGGGAAATATCGGGAAAGAGACCGAAGACCGCAGAGCCACTCCCGCTCATGAGCGTACCCTCGGCACCGAGCGAAGCGAGGCGGGCTTTGAGCGCCGCCGCCTTCGGGATCTGCGGCAGGACGGCGGGCTCGAACACGTTGTAAAGCCCTGCGGCAAGCCGTCCGTCCCCCGAAAGTGCATCGGAAAACGCACGATAGGCGCGAGCGCCCTCCGTCGGCACACTGCCGTCAAAATCGGAATACAGGCGGTCGAGCGCCGCATATGCCGCGGGGGTCGAAACGTACTCGCCCGACGCCGCGATGACAAGGGACAGGGGCGGGAGCGAGATCGGCGTGAGCTTCTCTCCCCTTCCTTCGCAAAGGGCGCTCTTCCCGAGCAGGCAGAACGGAACGTCGCTACCGAGCTCCTCCGCCATCGAAAGGAGCGCCCTTCCCGAAAACGGACGGGCGAAGAGTCGGTTCAGAACACGGAGCGTCGCCGCCGCGTCGGTGGAGCCTCCCGCGAGTCCCGCGCCGACGGGGATCTTCTTCTCGAGCGCGATCTCTACCGCGGCGGAAGCCCCGAGACGACCGAGAAACAGCTTTGCCGCCCGACAGGCGAGATTGCTCTCATCCGTCGGCACATGCGCGGCGCCGTCTGTCCGAAGGCTGAGCGACGCACGCGCGGAGGGCGTGACCGTCACCGTCAGAAGGTCCGAGAGTGACACCGCGTGCATCACGCTCCGAATGTCGTGATACCCGTCCGCCCGCTTTTCGCAAACGTCGAGAAAAAGATTGATCTTCGCGTATGCCCGCTCCTTCGCCGTTCTCATAAAGCACCTCCGCCGTTTTTTGTCTTTCGCTCTCTATTATACAACACTACCGACCGCTTTGCAAGAGGAAAACGGCACGCGACTGCAAGAAAAGGCAGAAAAGAACACGATTTGCAAGAATTTTTTCGGTTCTTTTGGATATGTTGCGACAAGCTCAAAAATATAAAAAAACAACGGGACTACCGAGGCACGAACCCGTGCCCGATATTCCCGTTGCGTTTTTATGTTTTATTGTGTGACGGCAAAACCGTCGATGCACATTCCCGACAAACGGTTATCTGTCGGGGAATATCCTCTTTTCGGTGCGCCGTTTCTTCAGTCGTTCTTTACGTTACCAAAGCTGCGGCTTTCCGCTTTCGTCGAAGTACCAGAAGATGCCTTCATCGGTCTCGGCGGGCTTATTTACACGCAAAAAGGCGACCTTCGACTTCACGCTATCGGGAAGCGCTTTCTGTACGGTCTCCGGGAGCTTGGTCGTGTTCCCTGCCGCGGTGTAGTAGTAGAAGTGCGTCAGATTCGTCAAGCCGCTCAACACGTCCGTGTAGAGTCCCGCATCTGCACTCGCATAGAAGACCAGCTCGCGGATCTTCTCCCCGCAGTCCGCAAACGCATCCTGCGCGATCGCCTCCGTCCCGTCAAGCAGAAGGAAGAGGCTCCCAACCTTCGCGGCATCCACGCGGATGAGGAAGCGCCCGATATAGAGCGCGCCGTCGGCGGTATAGTTCTTCGCGTCGTTATAATACGCCGTCCCCGCGAATGCCGTCGCGGAAATGCGGTAGTTCTGGACGGTGGTATAGTACTTATTCTCGGAGGAAGGAAGCGTGATCTTTTCTACCTTCGACATTCCGTCAAAGGTATGATGACCGAAGATGTGGATGTTCTCGCGGAGACAAAGCTCGGTCACGCTGTCGGCAAGATACACCCACGGCGTATCGGCGAAGGCATTGAAATTCGGCATCGTCGCGTCTCCGCCGACGGTCAAAACGTTCCCCGCGACCGACCACGCGACGGCGACCGCGGTCCTCTCGGGACGACCGGGATCGGGGATCTCGAGATAATAGTTCCCGTCCGTGCCCTTATCGTCCTCGGTAAAGCGCGTATAGAAATAAATCTCGTAGGGAGTCTCGACAGAGATAGGAGCGGTACCTGCACCCGTTACGCCCTCGAGTTCCGTCCTCGTTCCGTCGTAATAGATGTACAGAAGCTTTCTGCATCCGACGATAAACTGTTCGGAGATCCCCGTGACACTCGTCGGAATATGGAAGGAGACGAGCTCGATCATATCGGAAAACGCATTTTTCCCGATATACGTCACGTCACTGCCGATCCGGATCGATTTGGTGTAATTGTTATTGATAGCATACCATGGCGCGTCAGTATATCCCTCGAAGTCCCACATTCTGCCCGTCCCCTCGATGATGAGGGTATCGCCCTCGATGCTATATGTCAGAGAGTCTCCGCAGAGATTTCCTCTCTCGCCGTAAAGACGCAGGTCTCCGTCAAGCTTGGTCCCCGCCTTGTAATCGTCATAGCGACCGCTCTTTTGAGAGCTCTTCCAATAAGCGAAGCGGTAACCGTGATACGATATCTTTTCATAAAAGCTCACGTTTTCCGCATCCATGCCCGTCTCCACATCCACATAGTCATTCAGGAACGGGAGTTTCGCATAATCTCTATTGCTGCTGTTCTTCGCGTAGAAAGAGACTGTATAATACCACTGACGGATGTTGCCGTCCGCGTCGTAATACCAATAGGGACCGCGCTGTGTCGGCTTTTCTTCCGAAATAAAATAGATATTGGCGAGGTCGAAGAGCCAGAAGTTCTCGACAGCGACCTTAATTTTTCCGAATGCCTCTTTTGTACCGATATAATATGCGGCGGTGAGCGCATTGTCATTCAGGAATGCGCTCGTATCGCAATTCAGGACGGAATCGGTAAATACGATCGTATGAATGTTCACGCAATTCGCGAACGCATAGTTCTCTATGTTTTTTAATCCCGCGTTCAGGTTCAGCATCTCGAGCGAACGGCATTCGTCAAACGCCGCCTCACAGATCCGCGTCAGGGTCGAGGGGAAATTGACGTCCCGGATCGCACTCTCCTTAAAAGCGCCCTTGCCGATGGTAACGATCCCTTCGGGGAGGGTGATCTTTTTGAGCGCGGTGCATTCGTAGAAGGCGTAATTCGCGAGCGTCTTGATGCGGGGATCGATCTCCACCGACTGAATGTATTTGCGGGAGTTGAACCACGGCACGTCTTCACGGTAGAGGAAGGAGAACATTTCGCCTTCTCCCGTAAAGGTCAGCTTACAGCTGACGGCGTCGTATTCCCACGTGATCTTCTCGCCCGCGAGCTTTCCTCTGTCCCCGTAAACGGTGGTATCCTCCGTGATCTTCGCCGTCGGATCGAATGCCAGCTTTACCGCGGTGGGATAGGTATACCATCCGACGAAGGTGTAGCCGTGGTAGGTCACCTCTTTCAGATCGTCGATCTGCTCCTCCGAAAGCGCGTCCCCTTCTTTGACCTTCATCGTTAAGAGCGTCGAGGCGTTTTGCGTCTTCGCGTTCTTGAAGGTGACCGTATAGTAGACCGGTTCCGGGTCGGGGTCGGGCTCGGGTTCGGGCTCCGTCGGCTCCGGCTTCGGCGTCGGGTCGGGTGTATCCCCTCCGTCCCCCGAGGGCTTGATATTGATCAGATCACAGCCGACGGCAAGAAAAAGTGCCGCCAGCACGCAAAGAATACAGAGAATCATTCGTTTCAATTGCGGTACCGTCCGTTTTCCGGGAAGGATCATACTTCCCTTATTTTCTTTATATATTTTATCATATCAAGCCCGCACATTGCAAGGAGTTCTCCCCTCATTTACGATTTTCGTCCTTTTGCACAGGAAACGGAGATGTTTTTTATGAATAATCACAAGAGAAAACGCAAAATTCGTGTCCTTTCCTTTCTCGAACGCCTGCTCACGCTTCTCTTTTTTCTTCTTTTGCTCTTCGGCTTCGACGCGCCGTCGCTCGCCGTCATGACCCTGCTTTCCGCCCTCATGCACGAGGGAGGGCACCTTTTGGCTCTTTATGCCCTCGGGATCCGCGGCGGGCGGTTCCGCGCGCATCTGAACGGGCTCGTCTGCACGCCGCGGCGCACCCTTTCCTATCGGGAGGAGATCCTCGTCGCGGCGGCGGGACCTCTGACGAATCTTTTGCTCGCCGTCCTCTTCTTTCTTCTCTGCCCGCTCGGGGTGGCGTTCTTTTCCTCCTTCGCGCTCTGTGAGCTTCTGACGGGACTGTCAAACCTGATCCCCGTGCGCGGGTACGACGGCGAGCGGATCCTCACCGCGTATCTCGCCTCGCACGGATATACGGGGCGCTTCTCCGAACGTCTCTCTTTTTTCTTCACCGCGGTCCTTGTTTTTTTATCTCTCGCCCTCATCGGGACCCTCGGCGAGGGGTATTGGCTCTTCGGTGTTTTCTTCGTTTCCCTGCTTCTCGGCGTCCGTGAAAGGCAAAACGAGAATTTTCGGAGATTTCTGGAGGAAAAATGAGGATTTCAGCGGATTCGTGAGCAAAGCACAAGTTTTCGTCGGGAAAATTCCGCCTAATTTCGGCTAATTCGGGTTAATTCTAAATTTTTTCGGAAAAATTTGTGAAAACCTATTGCAAATTCATTTCCTTTTTGCTATAATATCGTTCGTTATGATTCCGACGAAAAACGACGGTTCGTGACGAGTTCAAAACAGAAAGGATCTGAGATTTTAAGAAAATGGCAAAACTCATTGAGTTGAAAGGAATTTCAAAGTCTTTTGACGGCGAAAAGGTGTTGAACGGGATCGATCTCTACATCAGAGACGGCGAGTTCATCACGCTTCTCGGCCCCTCGGGTTGCGGAAAGACAACGACCCTCCGCATCATCGGCGGCTTCGAGACGGCTGACGAAGGTCAGCTTTATTTCGACGGAACGGAGATCAGCGGCGTGCCCGCGTATAAGCGACACGTCAATACCGTTTTCCAGAAATATGCCCTTTTTCCTCATTTGAATGTGTATGAAAACATCGCGTTTCCTCTGCGCCTGCAAAAAACGGCGGAGGCGGAGATCGAACGACGGGTGGAGGAGATGCTCCGCATGGTCGCGCTCGTCGGATTCGAAAACAAGAGCGTATCCACCCTGTCGGGCGGACAGCAACAGCGCGTCGCCATCGCCCGCGCCCTGATCTCCCATCCCCGCGTACTGCTTCTCGACGAGCCGCTCGGCGCGCTCGACCTCAAGCTTCGCAAGGACATGCAGAACGAATTGAAAAATATACAGAAAGCCATCGGGATCACCTTCATCTACGTGACGCACGACCAGGAGGAGGCACTCTCCATGTCCGACACCATCGTCGTCATGGCAGACGGTGAGATCCAGCAGATCGGCACCCCGACCGACATCTACAACGAGCCGAAAAACGCGTTCGTCGCCGATTTCATCGGGGAGAGTAACATTGTCGACGGCGTTATGCTCGCGGACAAAAAGGTGCGCATGGCGGGACATACCTTCGACTGCGTGGACGGCGGGTTCGCAAAGAACGAGCCGGTCGACGTCGTGATCCGCCCCGAGGACGTCGACGTTGTAGCGCCCGAGCGCGGGATGCTGACCGGCACGGTCACGAGCGTGACCTTCAAGGGCGTGCATTACGAGATCATTGTCGACATCCACGGCTTCAAGTGGATGATCCAGTCGACCGACTACGTGGCGCCCGAACAGCACATCGGACTCTTCATCGAGCCCGACGCCATCCATATCATGAAAAAGTCCAAGTATTCGGGTATGTTCGGCGACTATTCCTCCTTCTCCGACGAGATCGACCAGCTCTCCGACGCGGATGCGGCGGAGGAATTCTGACGCGGCGCGAGGTGACGGAAATGAAAACGAAAAACAAGCTGTTTCATTCCATCGCGGCGGCGCCCCACATCGTGTGGGCGATCCTCTTTATCATCGTTCCCCTTCTGATCGTGGTGTACTACGCGTTCACCGACGATGCGGGGGGATTCACCTTTGAGAACATTTTCGGGCTGACCGACTACTCGCAGATCTTTCTGCTCTCGGTCGAGCTTGCCGTGATCGCGACGCTCGTCTGCCTGCTCGTCGGCTATCCCCTCGCCTACATCATGGCGAAGGCAAAGCCCTCGCATCAGAAGTTCTTCGTGATCCTTCTGATGCTTCCGATGTGGACGAACCTTCTGATCCGCACCTACTCGATCATGGCGATCCTCGACGACGGCGGATTTCTGAATCAGCTGCTCGGCACGGAGCTTCACATCATCGGGACAAAGGGTGCCGTGATCTTCGGCATGGTCTACGACTTTCTTCCTTACATGGTCCTTCCGATCTACACCTGCATCTCCAAGATCGACAAGCACATGTGGGAGGCGGCGAGCGACCTCGGATGCAGTCCGATGCGCGTCATTACCAAGGTCATTTTCCCCCTGTCGCTCTCGGGCGTGATCTCGGGCGTCACAATGGTGTTCGTTCCCTCCATCAGCACCTTCTACATCTCGCAGAAGCTCGGCGGCGGTACCTTCGAGCTCATCGGTGACACCATCGAGCGGCAGTTCGTATCGGGTGCACACAGTACGGGCGCGGCGATCTCCTTTGTCATGATGATCCTCATTCTGATCTCGCTCTCTATTATGAACCGCTTCTCCGACCCCGAAGACGGAGGTATCATCGTATGAAACACCTCTCGAGAATTTATCTTTGCCTCATCTTCGGCATCCTGTATATCCCGATCCTGACGCTGATCTTCTTCTCCTTCAATGCGCAGAACAGCACGGCGGTCTTCTCGGGCTTCAGCCTCATGTGGTACCGCGAGCTCTTCAGCTCGCCCGACACCTTCGTCGCCCTTCGTAACACGCTGATCCTCGCGCTCTCCTCCTCCGTCCTCGCGACGATCATCGGCACCGCGGCGGCAGAGGGGATTTACCGCATGAAAAACAAGTTCATCAAGAGCACCGTCAAGTCGGTCACCAACATTCCGATGATGAACCCCGATATCGTCACGGGTATGTCGATGATGCTGTTTTTCGTCGCGGTGGCGGGCATTATCGGCATCGCTTACGACTCCATCGGCTTTGTCGCGATGCTCATCGCACACACGACCTTTTCTCTTCCCTACGTCATTCTGTCGGTGCTCCCCAGAGTCACCGATCTCGGAAAGACCTATTCCGAGGCGGCGATGGATCTCGGCTGCACCCCGCTGCAATCCTTCTTCAAGGTAGAGCTCCCGAACCTCATGCCAGGTGTTCTCTCCGGCTTCATCATGGCGTTCACGCTCTCGCTCGACGACTTCGTGATCTCCTACTTTGTCGGCTCCTCGAATTTTCAGACGCTTCCCCTTCTCATCTACTCGATGACGAAGAAAAAGGTGACGCCCGACATGTACGCGCTCTCGACTCTGATCATCCTCGTCATTTTCGCACTGCTTGTCATTTCCAATGTCCGTAGCGGAAGACGTGCGCAGAAAGCAGGAGGAAAAAAGAGATGAAACGGCGAATTTCTCTGCTATTTTTCATACTTTTGTTTGCATTTGTCATGATTTTCCTCGCGTCTTGCGGGAACAACGAGGCGGACGGCGAGGTCAAAGAGGGTGAGGTCAGAGTCCTCAACGTCTACAACTGGGGTGAATACATCTCCGACGGCTCCCTCGGCTCCTACGATACCAACGCGGAATTTGAGGCGTGGTACAACAGCACCCACAAGGACAAGGTGAAGATCGTCTACACCACCTATGCCACAAACGAAGACATGTACGCGAAGATCTCGAGCGGAGCGGGCACCTATGACGTCATTATCCCCTCCGACTACATGATTCAGAAGATGGCAAAGGAGGGCTTGCTTCTCTCCTTCAATGTGAAAGAAGACATTCCGAATTACGAGTACATCGAGGATGCGTATAAGGGAATGCTCTACGACCCCGAGGAGAGGTATTCCGTCCCCTACACCTACGGCATGACGGGAATTATCTACAACGCCTCCATCATTGACGAGGAGGACGTTGCGGAGGAAAGCTGGGGTCTTCTCTGGAACGCAAAGTACAAGGGAAAGATCCTCCAGTTCAACAATCCGCGCGACGGCTTCGGCTCGGCGATGTATTATCTGAATCTCGACGTCAACTCGAAGGATCCCGCCGTGTGGCAAAAGGCACTCGACAAGCTTCTCGAGCAGAAGCCGTACGTGCAGGGCTACGTCAGCGACGAGATCTTCAACAAGATGATCTCCGCCTCTGCCGCCGCGGCGCCCTACTATGCGGGCGACTATATCACGATGGCGGATCAGAACGAGAACCTCGCCTTCTATTATCCGAAGGAAGGCACCAACGTTTTCGTCGACGCCATGTGCATTCCGAAGTCGGCAAGATACCCCGACCTCGCGAAGGAGTATATCAATTTCATGCTCTCGGAGGAGGCGGCGGTCGCCAACGCACTGTATATCGGTTACGCATCGCCGAACCGTCTCGTCAAGGAGAGCGAAGACTATCTTGACGAAATGGGCGAAGAGGCGTACGAGATCCTCTACAAGCTTTCGGGTGAGGAAGCCAACGTCAATTACGGCTACGACCCCGTGTATTACAGCTTCGACGATGAAACGCAGGAGCTCGTCAACTCTCTTTGGGAAAACCTGAAGACCGAGAGCGCCATCGAACCGTGGATCCACGTGGTCAGCGGCGTGATCGTCGTTTCCCTTCTCGCCTTCGGGACTTGGACGGTCTATCTCCGCAAAAAGCGCTCCAAAAATTACCGGATGCGCGACAAGGAAGCCGCAAAAGCGAAACGGCAGGCGGCACGATCGGCGAAAAGCTGAGCCGCGCTCCGTCGGTTATTTTGACATCAAGAAAACAAAACGCAGGGACGCTTTACGAATGTCCCTGCGTTTTGTGTTATGAAAGACGGGGTTGTTTTTTCACGAAAGAATTCCGAATATCGGTTTTCCGAGCGTCCCCCGCATTTTACTTTTTCGGCGGTAAGAGCAATTTCAGCGCGGGGGGATTCTCCGAAAAACGGTTTTGCGAATGATTACTTTTTTGTTTCTTCCGAAAGTTTTTCTTCGATCTTGTCCGCCGCCGCCTCGAGCTCGGTGTTCTCGAACAGCTCGATCACGCCCTTGTCGCAAAGGGAGGCAAGCTCGGGGTCGATCGGGAGCTTTGCGAGGACCTCGGTGCCGTGCTTTTCGGCGAGCTCGTCGATGTGGCTGTCCCCGTAGATCTTATACTGCTTTTTGCAATCGGGGCAGGAAAAGTAGCTGTAATTTTCGATCAAGCCGAGAACGGGAATGTTCATCAGATCCGCCATGTTGATCGCCTTATCCACGATCATCGAGACGAGTCCCTGCGGACTGCTGACGATCACGATGCCGTCGAGCGGCAGGCTCTGGAACACCGTCAGGGGGACATCTCCCGTTCCGGGCGGCATATCCACGAACATATAGTCCACCTCGTTCCATACGACGTCCGTCCAGAACTGCTTTACCGTCCCCGCGATCACGGGTCCGCGCCATACGACGGGCTTTGTCTCGTCGTCGACGAGGAGGTTAATGCTCATGACCTCGATCCCCGTCTTTGTCACGGGGGGGAACATGCCGAGGTCGCTCCCCTGCACGCATCCCGTCGAAAGACCGAAGGCGCGCGGGATCGAGGGTCCCGTAATGTCCGCATCCAAGATCGCGGTGCGGTAGCCGCGGCGCCGCATGGTGACGGCGAGCATGGAGGTGACGAGGGATTTTCCGACGCCGCCCTTTCCGCTGACGACGCCGATGACGTGCTTGATCTTGCTTGCCTTGTTTTCGGGTGCGAGAAGGGAGCCCTCCTCGCACTTTTCCTTACAGGTCGAGCAATCGTGTGTACATTCCGACATTTCTTTTCCTCACTTATTTCAAAGGGTATCGAGAGCGATCTCACCGTCACGCACCGACAGGGCGATGCCGATGAGCTTATTCTCGTAATGCTCGATGACCGCCGCGGCGATCGCGTCCTCGATGTGACGCTCGATATAGCGGCGCATGTTGCGCGCGCCGTATTTTTCGGAATAGGAGCGCTCGGCGACGAGGGAGAGAACGTCCTCCCCGTAGGTCAGGCGGATCCCCTTCTCCTCCGAGAGATATTTTTGCAGATTCCCGAGCTGAATGGCGGCGATCTTCACGAAATCTTCCTTCGAAAGATGGCGGAAGGTGATGATCTCATCCACGCGATTCAAAAATTCGGGGCGCAGGAAGAAGGCGAGCGCACGCTCGGTCTTTTCCTTGCTCTGCATTTCCTTTGCCGTCGAGAAGCCCGAGATCGCGGAGGAGGTCTCGCTCCCCGCGTTCGTCGTCATGATAATGACGGTGTTTTCAAAATTGACGACTCTTCCCTGCGCGTCGGTGATCCTGCCCTCGTCAAGGATCTGAAGCAGGATGTTCATGACGTCGGGATGCGCCTTTTCGATCTCGTCGAACAGGACGACGGAATACGGACGGCGGCGGATCTTCTCCGTCAGCTGTCCCGCCTCGTCGTAGCCGACATATCCCGGCGGTGCGCCGATGATACGGGAAACGGCGAATTTCTCCATAAACTCGGACATATCGAGACGGATGAGCGCCTCGGGCTGTTTGAAGAGCTCACGCGAGAGCACCTTGACAAGCTCGGTCTTTCCGACGCCCGTCGGACCCGCGAAGATCATCGACACGGGGCTCTGACGGTAGGAAACGCCCGCCCGCTTCCGCTTCACGGCACGGCAGACGGCGCTCACCGCCTCGTCCTGCCCGATGATGCGCGAGGAGATCCTTTCATAAAGGCCCGTCAGCTCGCCGAGCTCGTTCTTTTTGATATCCGACGCGGGAATGCCCGTCCAGATCTCAATCACGTCGGCGATATCCGACGGAGAGAGCGAAAGATTCGAGATCACGGGCAAGAGCGCCGCCTGGCGCTCCTCGAAGCGAAGCTCCTCCACCTTCAGATCGGCGAGCAGCTTATATCTTTCCTCATCCGCCGTGCCGCCCTTTTCCTGCGTGGCGGCATCGGCGGCAGCCTCCGCCGCTTCTCTCTTCTTCGCGAGGGCGAGAAGCTCTTTTTCGTTGCGCTTGTACTCGTTCAATTCGGGAGAGGTCAGCGCCGTGCGGGACGCCGCCTCGTCGATCAGATCGATCGCCTTATCGGGTAAAAAGCGATCGGTGATATACCGCTCCGACATCGTAACGGCGAAGCGGGCGGCATCGTCGGGGATCTTGACCCCGTGGAATGTTTCGTAATAGGAGCGGATCCCCTTGATGATCTCCACCGTCTCTTCGACGGAGGGTTCCGTGACGGTGATCGGCTGGAAGCGGCGCTCGAGCGCGCTGTCCTTCTCGATATATTTGCGGTATTCCTTCAAAGTGGTCGCGCCGATGACCTGGATCTCCCCGCGGGAAAGCGCGGGCTTCAGAATATTCGCGGCGCTCATACTGCCCTCGGAATCTCCCGCGCCGACGATGTTATGGATCTCATCGATCATCAAAATGACGTTCCCCGCCGACTTCACCTCTTTGATGAGTCCGAGGATCCTCGACTCAAACTGTCCGCGGAACTGCGTCCCCGCGACGAGAGCCGTCAGGTCGAGAAGCCAGATCTCACTCTCGCGAAGCCGCTCGGGCACGCGTCCCTCGGCGATGCGAAGGGCGAGCGCCTCGGCGATGGCGGTCTTTCCGACGCCGGGCTCACCGATGAGACAGGGGTTGTTCTTTTGTCTGCGGCAGAGGATCTGAATGACGCGATCGAGCTCGCGATCACGTCCGACGATGCGATCGAGTTTCCCCTGCACCGCCTTCGCCGTCAGATTGGTGGCATAGGCGGACAGGAATTTGCGGTTTGCATTCGGCTTTTCTTCCGCTTTCGCTTCCTTTTTCTTCGGGGCATCCTTTGCCTGACCGAACGGGAAGCCGAGCCCCGAGAAGATCTTCGGCAGATCGACCGCGGGCGCGCCGCCGTCCTCCCCGCCCGAAACGGACTCGTCCGTCGAGGAAAGAAGTCCCTCGACCTCGTTGTTCATCGTTTCGATGTCGTCCTCGCTGATCCCCATCTGTTTCAGCATATCGTTGATGGGCTGGATCCCGAGCTCCTTGGCGCAGAGCAGGCAGAGCCCCTCATTCACTTTTTTTCCGTCCTCGAGGCGGGTGATAAACACCACGGCGGGACGTTTTTTACATCTTGCACATTTCTGTATTTCCATGCGTATTCCGTTCTCACGACCCGATTCAGAAGCTGAGGATCAGGTCAAGTGGGTTATATTGATTCAAAAACCGATAAAAGAAGCCGCCCTCGAAATTCTCCGCCCATGCGACACCGTCAAAGAGCGAGGTATCCAGCACGAACGCGAAAAGGGATGCGAGCGCCCACGAGATCAAAAAGGCGAACGCGCCCGAGAACAGCACACCGACGACCTTGTTGACGATCGAAACGGGTCCGATGCGGAAAAGAAGATCCACGAGCCAAAGCACCACGCTGAAGATCAGAGTGCAAAGGATCAAAAGAGCGACAAAGGAAAGCACCGTGGAAACGATATCCACGACGGGCGCCGTCAGCGTCGAGGTCAGGCTGTCAATGACGTTTTCCCCGCGAGACGCCGCCTCCGACACGTCGATGCCGAAAAGCCCCGCGGCAAGCTTCAAAACGGTGGGAAGGGTCTCCCCCGCGTTCTCCGCCGTCACGTCACCGCAATGCGTGCGGATATAATCCGCGACCTGCCGCGTCACGGGCTCCGAGATCAAGGGACGAAGCACCCGCTCCGAAAAGAGGGAGCAAAAGCGGAAGGAGCAGAACAGCGTGGCGAAAAACTTCACGGGACGCCCCACCGTCCTGACAAATCCCCTCTTATATCCGAGGAAGATCCCGAGCAGGATGATAAAGATAAGAACGATGTCAAGAATATACTTCATAAAAATCTCCTTCTTTCGGACGGTTTTTCGGGAGTCTTCGAAGAACGATTCCCTATTAGGATTTCCGAAATATTATACACCATGCGCGCACGCTCTGTCAAGTCTCACGGGCGAAAAACCACATTTTCCTCCCCGAATACGGCGGAGAGCCGCCGAAGGACCCCCTCGTCGGGCGAAAGGGTCGCGCCGCGATAGCGGACGTATTTTCCCGTCGCCCCGTCGTACAGGACGACCTCGCAGTCCCCGGGGTGGAGGGAGCAAAGGCGCAGGAGCGTCCCGAGCCGTTCATCCCACGTCGAGGGAACCTTGATAAAGAGGCGGGCGGGCTTTTTCTCCTCCGTCTCTGACTTTTCCGACCTTGCCCCGCGGTCTCCGCCCGCCTTCGCGTCGAACTCCGCGTTCCCGAGAAGGCGGCGCACCGAGGATAGCAGGATCTTCGGCGCTTCTCCCTCTTCGAGAGAGAGCGTCCCTTCGATGAAGACCGCATTTTCGGGCGAGAGCTCGTCCCCGCACTTCGTATACTGCCTTGCGAAGACGATGACCTCGATCTCACCGTAGGTATCGTCCACACGCAAGAATGCCATGGTATCCCCGTTTTTCAGAGTCTTCGTCTTCTTCGCCGTGATGATGCCCGCGATGCTCACCTTGGCGCGGTCGCGGTATTTGGTGGCGAAGGCTTCGTTCTCCTCCGCCGTCTCTTCGAAAATGTCCGAGATCCTGTCGGGAGACAGGGAGGCGATATGCTTCGAGTAATTATCCGCCATATGCCCCGAAAAATACATGCCCGAGCTCTCCTTTTCGAGAAGCAACAGCTCTCTTTGCGAATATTCGGGAATGTCGGGGTAGACGAATCCGCTCTTCTCCCCCGCGGTGGGGGCAAGCGAAAACAGGTCGAGCTGTCCCGAAACGTTGTTGCGGGAGCGGTCGTGCTCACCGTCCACGATCGCCTCATACGACGCAAGAAGCGCGCTGCGCGGGACGCCGAGCGAATCGAACGCGCCGCACTTGATGAGCGATTCCATCGTGCGCTTGTTGATCTCCGCCTCCGACAGTCTGCCGACGAAGGAATCGAAGGAACGGAAGCGCCCGTTTCTCCTCTCTTTCACCACCGCGTCGGCGAACTGACGCCCGACGTTTCGGACGGCGAGAAGACCGAAGCGGATGTTCCCCGAAACGACGGCGAAGGTCGCCTCGCTCTCGTTGATGTCGGGGGGCAGAACGCGGACGCCGTACTTTTTCACGTCGGCGATGTATTCCCGGATCTTCACGGGAGAGTCGAGCACGCTCGTCATGAGCGCGGCAAAATACTCCGCGGGATAATGCGCTTTCAGATATGCCGTCCGATAGGAGAGGATCCCGTATGCCGTCGCGTGGCTCTTATTGAAGGCGTACTTGGCAAAGCTCACCATCTCGTCGAACACCTCCGAGGCATCCGCCTCGGGGATCCCGTTCTTCTTCGCTCCGTCGAGGAAGCGCTCCCGCTCGGCGAGCATGACATCTTCCTTCTTCTTTGCCATCGCGCGGCGGACGATGTCCGCCTGTGCGTAGGAATAACCCGCGAGTGCGCGGCAGATCTGCATGACCTGCTCCTGATAGACGATACAGCCGTAGGTGACGTCGAGAATGGGCGCGAGCGCGGGGATCTTATAGACTGTCTTCTCCTTCCCGTGCTTTCGCGCGATGAAGGTATCGATGGAATCCATCGGTCCCGGGCGGTACAGTGCGATACAGGCGATGACATCCTCGAGCGAGGAGGGGGCGAGCCGCAAAAGAACCTGCTTCATCCCCCCCGACTCGAGCTGAAAGACGCCGTCCGTCCGCCCCTCGGAAAGCAGGCGGAAGGTGGCGGGATCGCCGTCGGGGATCTTCGCGATATCGAAATCGGGGACGCGGCGCTTCACCGCCTTTTCGGCATCGTCGATCACGGTCAGGTACCGAAGCCCGAGGAAGTCGAATTTCACGAGTCCGAGCTTGGCATCCGTCGTCATGTCAAACTGCGTGACGACGCCCGTTCCGCTGTAAGAGAGGGGCACGTATTCGTAGGTCGGCTTCTCGGTAATGACGACGCCCGCGGCGTGCGTCGACGCGTGGCGCGGCATCCCTTCGAGGCGGCGGCTGATGTCGATGAGGCGTTTTACCTCGGCATTGTCGTCATAGAGCGCGCGAAGCTCCTTGCGTTTCAAGGCGTCGTCGATGGTGATGTTCAGCTCTCTCGGGATCAGCTTCGCGACGGCGTCCACCGACGCATACGGCATTCCGAGTGCCCGCCCGACGTCGCGCACGGCGGCGCGGGGTGCGAGCGTCCCGAAGGTAACGATCTGCGCGACTTTATCCTCTCCGTATTTCCGCTTGACGTAATCGATGACCTCTTCCCGTCTCTCGTAGCAGAAATCGATATCGAAGTCGGGCATGGAAACGCGCTCGGGATTCAGAAAACGCTCGAACAGAAGATCGAAGGCGATGGGGTCGACGTCGGTAATTCCGATAAGGAACGCGACGAGCGAGCCCGCGCCCGAGCCTCTGCCCGGTCCGACGGGGATCCCGTGGCGCTTCGCATAGGAAACAAAGTCCGCCACGATCAGAAAGTAGGCATCAAAGCCCATCTTGATAATGACCGACAGCTCGTATTCGATGCGGGAGAGGTAGGCCTCCTTCGGGAATTTTCCGAACGTGATCCGTCCGTCCGCGACGAGGCGGTCGAAGCCGCGGTAGGCGTCCCGCGTCAGATTTTCCGCGTGCGTCATGCCCCCCTCTGGGGTGAAGTTCGGAAGATACAGCTTTCCGAACTCGAAGTCGAAATTGCATTTTTCCGCGATCCGCACGGTGTTCTCGATCGCATTCGGGAAAGTGGAAAAGAGCGTCTTCATCTCCGCCGTCCCACGGAAATAATACTCGTTGGTCTCAAACCCGAAGGGCTTCCCTTCTGTGATGACGTTATTGGTCTGAATGCAGAGGAGCGTCGCCTGAATGTCGGCGTCCGAGCGCTCGAGATAGTGCACGTCGTTGGTCGCGACCAGCGGGATCCCGTACTTTTCGGAGATGGTTTTGAGCCCGAAGGCGACCTTCCGCTCGTCGTCCATGTGGTGATTCTGCACCTCGAGATAAAAATCCTCGCCGAACAGCGTCTTCATCTCGAGCGCGGTCTTCTCTGCCTCGGGCATACTGCCCGCCAAGATTAGGGACGGGATCTTCCCCGCAAGGCATCCCGACAGGGCGATCAGTCCCTCCGAGTGCTCCCGCAGAAGATCCATATCGATGCGCGGACGCATATAAAAGCCGTTCACGAAGCTCTCGGACACCATATAACAAAGGTTGCGGTACCCGACCGCATTCTTGCAGAGCAGGATCAGGTGATGCCCCGAGGAATCTCCCCGTCCTTCTTTCAGAAAGCGGGGCCTCGGTGCGACGTAGACCTCACAGCCGATGATCGGCTTGACGCCCTTCTCTTTCAGGGCAAGGTAGAAATCCACCGCGCCGTACATGACCCCGTGGTCGGTAATGGCGACGGCATCCTGTCCCTCGGCGATCGCCTTCGCCGCAATTTCCGAGATGCGAGCGGCGCCGTCGAGCAGGCTGTATTCGGTGTGCAAATGTAAGTGTACGAATTCTCCCATCTCTTCCTCCTTGTTTGTCGGGCTTGTCCGTGGGCGGTGTCATCTGCCCCCTCCGCGCTCGGCGTTACGGCTTCTGCGGCTCGGCGAGCAGCTCGTCCGCAAGCTTCACGATCTTCGACAGGCGGTGAGAAAGCCCCGATTTCGTGATCGGCGGCACCGCCTTCTGCGCGAGCTGATAAAGTGAAAGGTCGCGGTAAAGCAGGCGGAGCCTCGCCGTCCGCTCAAGCTCCTCGGGCAGGCGGGACAGCAGGTCGCGGCGCTCGAGCGCTTCGAGTTTCGCGATCTGGAGAGCGCCGGCGACGACCGCCTTCTGAATATTATTGGTCTCGCAATTGGCAACGCGGTTCGCGTTGTTGCGGAATTCGTTCTCGATCTTGAAATTCATGAACAGGAACGCCGTGCGGTTCATCCCCGCGAGGGCGAAGTAATCCTCGATCGACGCGGAATCCCGAAAATAGAGAAGCTGCTCTTCCCGCCGCTTTGCATATTTCGGTGAAAGCCCCGTTTCCTCGAAGAATGATTTGAATAGATTTGTTTTGCTTCCGAATGAAAATTCGAGGCAGAATTGCTTTTTCGGATCGCTGACGCGTCCGGCGGCATAGAAAATTCCCGCAAAGAATGCGTTTCGACAACCCGTGCACGTGAGGGACGGATAGTAGAGGATGCCCTCCCCGTTGCGCAAAAGCAGACGCTCGGCACTCGGAGAGGAAAAGGAGTTCTCCCGTCCGCGCCCGCCGAGCGCGGGGGTCGTCACGTCGGCATCCCGTCCGAACGCCTCCGAGATCAGGGGCAATAGCGCCGCCGCGCTCTCCTCGCCGTCCGTTCGGAGGATGATCTTTCCCTCCCTGCACTCGCCCTTGGAAAGAAGGATCCCGACAAGGAAGCTCCGCCGACAGCAAGGCTGCTTATAGGACTCCTTCAGCACCGCCGCTTTTTGTTCTTTGGAAAACGACATGCGGCATCTCCTTTCCCGATCTTTGTGATATTTTACAGCATACGGATCTCCGTTTTCAGGGTGACTCCGTATGCGCGCTCGACCGCTTCTTTTACGGTATCCGAAAGCAGACGCACATCCGCCGAGCGTGCACCGCCCGCATTGACGATAAAGCCCGCGTGTTTTTGCGACACCTCGGCGCCGCCGATGCGGTATCCCTTGAAGCCGAGGCGATCGATATAATAAGCGGCGGACGTTTCCCCGACACGTAAAAAGACGCTGCCGAGGCTCGGCATACCGACGGGCTGTGACGCGCGGCGAAGCGCCGTTAGGCGGCAAAGCTCCGCCCGCGCCGTCTCTCTGTCGAAGAGAGGCGCGCGGTACACGGCGGAGAGAAGGAACTCCCCGTCCTCCTCGCAAAGGCGGCTGTGCCGATAGGAAAACCGCATTTCCTCGAGCGGAAGCGTATAGACTTTTCTTTTCGGCACCGAATAGATCTCGCAGGACAGAACGGCATCCGCCGTTTCATAACCGAAAGCGCCCGCGTTTCCGCGCACGGCGCCGCCGACCGTCCCGGGAATCCCCGCAAGAGACGGAAACGCCATGCGTCCCTCTCGGAGCAAGAAGCGGAAAAGCGCCGCGCCGCCGACCCCCGCAGATACCCTGACGGTATCGCCCGACAGGCAGACTCCCTGCATGGCACGGGTAGACAGGAAAACGGCGTCGCACTCTCCGTCGGGCGGCAACGTATTCGTCATATATCCGACGAGGTACCACGGGTACTTCTCGCGAGACAGAAAGTCTGCGACGGCGATGAGGTCTTCTTTCTTTTTCGGGGACACGAATGCCCTGCACGTACCGCCGCATCGGATCGAGGTATGGCGGGACAGGTCTTCCCTCTCGGAAAACGGAATATTTCTTTCTTTCAAAAACTCCGACAGCGTCAAGGTTCTCTCTCCCGAGGGCTCGGATGGGGCAATTTACGCGTCCCGAAGCATTTGCAGCTTCGGAGTTATACGTTCTCGGGCTCCGCCGTATCTCCCGCGCGGAGCATATCCACGGCGGCGCTCCTTTGCGCATCGGTCACGGAGATGCCTCCGAGGATCCGTGAGATCTCCGCCACGCGCCCGTCGAAGTCGAGGACGCGCACCTGCGTTTCCGTCGCGCCGTTCACGTCCGATTTGCTGATCAGAAAATGCGTGTCCGACAGAGAGGCGATCTGCGCCGAATGGGTCACGCAGAACACCTGCGCCCCGCGGGCAAGCTCCTTCATCTTGATACCGATCTTTCTCGCGGTCTTGCCGGAGACGCCCGCGTCGATCTCGTCAAAGATCAAGGTCGGAACGCCGTCCTTTTCGGCGAGAGCGCATTTCAATGCCAGCATAATTCTGGCAAGCTCGCCGCCCGACGCGATCTTCGCGATCGGCTGAGGGTCGGCGCCGCGGTTGGCGCTGATGAAAAATTCCGTCTTGTCGGCGCCGTTCGGGTAAAGCACCCTTTCTCCGCCGACGGTCTCCTTCCTGACGGAAGCGAAGAACACGACCTTCGGCATATCGAGAAAATCGAGCACTGCCTTGACTTCCCCTTCGAGACGTGCCGCCGCCTGTGTGCGGAGCGTATGAAGCTCCTCCGCGATGGCAAGCGCCCTGCGGTAGCGGCTCTCCTTTTGCGCGGCGAGCTCTTCAAGTCTGCCGTCCGCGTCCTCGAGCGTTTCGAGGTCGTGCGCGGCGCGCTCGCGAAAGGCGAGAATATCCGCCACGGTCAAGCCGTATTTTCGTTTCAGCTTCGAGATCTTGTCGAGGCGGGACTCGATCGCGTTGAGCTTATCGGTCGGGTCGCCGTCCGCATCCTCGGTAATAGCATATGCCTCTTCGGCAATATCGTCCACGCTGTAAAGAATATCCCGCAGACGTTCCGCATATTCGCCCGCGGCGGGGATCACGTCGGCGATCTGCGAGAGGGCGGCAACGCTTCGGTCGAGGAGGAAGGAGACGCTTCCCTTTTCGCTCCCCTTGAGGGCTTTGAATACAAAGGACGCCTGCTTCATGATCCTCTCGCTGCTGCGAAGCTTTACCTTTTTGTCGACCAGCTCTTCTTCCTCTCCGTCGTGCAGAGAAAGCGCGTCGATGTCTGCAATCTGATATTTCAGCATCTCGGTCAGGCGTTCTCTTTCCCTCGCCTGTCCCGCGAGCGTTTCGAGCTCCCGCTTCGCCTCGCAATAGGATGCGTATGCCGTCTTATATTCCGCGAGCTTTTCGAGCGTGCCGCCGTAGGTATCGACGAGCTCGATATGCCGCTCGGAATTCAGGAGGGACTGCGTGTCGTTCTGACCGTGCACGCTCACGAGATAGGGCGTCACCGCGCGAAGAAGCGCGAGGCTGATCGCCCGTCCGTTGATGCGGATCTGCGACTTTCCGTCCTGCGTCAGGGTGCGCTGCACGAAAATATTGCCCTCCTCGTCGGGGGCAACGCCGACCTCGGAAAGCTTTTCCGCAATGCTCTCGGTAAACTCCCCGAAGAGTCCGCTCACCGTCGCGGCGTCGGCACCCGTGCGGATGAGATTCTTATCCGCCTTTGCGCCGAGAAGAAGATACACGCTGTCGATGATCATCGATTTTCCCGCGCCCGTCTCGCCCGTCAGAGCGGAAAAGCCGTGGGGGAAATCCAGATCCACCGAGCGGATGACCGCGATATTTTCGATGTGCAAAGAAAGTAACATATGTGCCGTTTCCTTTCTGTCTGTCGGCGGTCCGACAAGTGCCGTTTTTGTCCGTTATCTTCTCTCGAACACGTCGTGCAGAGTCTCTCTGACATGCTCCGCCTCTCCCGCGCGGACGACGAAAAGAATGGTATCGTCTCCCGCCACGCTGCCGAGGATCTCGGACAGAGAGAGCCCGTCCACACAGCTTGCGAGGGCGTTTGCCATCCCGGGGAGGGTGCGCACGACGATGATGTTATCCGAGACCTCGATCCGCGTGATCGCCGCGGCGAGCGTCGAATTCAGAACGGGGGCGGGCGGGTCCTGCCTGAGGTTCGGCAGAACGTATTTATAGGTTCCGCGCTCGGTCAAGCCCTTGACGAGCTTCATCTCCTTGATGTCGCGCGAAACGGTGGTCTGCGTCACGTCGTAGCCCGCCTCCTTGAGGCGTTCCTGCAACGTGGTCTGCGTATCGATCTCGTATTTCTCGATGAGCTCGAGAATTTTGTTCTGACGGGTGCGTTTCATAACGGATGTCCTTTCTTTTTTCGCGGCGCTCTCCGAAGGCTTCGACAAAGCGGAGCACGGTCGCCGCGCGGTCGGTTATATTTCTTCCAGCTTCCGCATCTTCGAAAACAGTGCGGAAAAGGTATCGTTTTCACGGAAGGTCAAAAGCTTCAGAGAGCGCTCGGCGCGACGGATCGCGCAGGTCTCCCCGGGGTACAGGGTATCAAAGGGTCTGCCGTCCACCGAGAGTCCGATCGGCACGTCTCCCGCGGTAAGGGTAAGTCTTTCGTCGGGAGAAAAAACGATGGAACGGTTGAAGAAGGAATGGGGGCAGACGGGGGTCACGGTGATCGACGGAACGCTGTGCGCGACGATGGGGCCGCCCGCGGAAAGCGAATATGCGGTAGAGCCCGTCGGCGTGGAAAAGATCAAGCCGTCCGCGCGATAGGAGACGCTCTCCCCCGCCTCGGTACGAAGTCGCAGGGTCGCGAGTCCGACCGCACCGTCATGCGAGGCGAACACCTCGTTGACCGCATAGCGCGCGGAGGGCAGCTCCCGTCCCTCTCGGAAGACCGAGACGGTCAGAAGCATTTCTTCCCGTATGTCGTACTCGCCGCAGAAGAGGCGGTCGAGGCGGTCGAGCTGTGAGGGATCGAGCTCGGCGAGATAGCCGAGCTTCCCGAGGTTGACGCCGAGGACGGGAACGCCCGCCGCGACGGCATCGACCGAAGCGTCGAGGATCGAGCCGTCCCCGCCGACGACCAAAAACAGGTCGGGAGCGTCGGGAAAGCTCTCCGAGGCGAGCGTCGGAAACGCACCGCGATACTGCGGCGGAAGTGTGACCGTCGCGCCGTTTTTCGACAGGCGGTCGACGATCTCTCCCGTGACGCGGAGCGTCGGGTCTTTTTTCGGATTCGGCAACAGGGCGATTCGCTTCACGGCTGTCTCTCCTTTCGGGACTCCCCTTTGGTAAAATGAACGAGATACTCGGTATTTCCGTCCCCGCCGAGGATCGGAGATACCATACTGCCCCGCGCGGCAAAGCCGTATTGCTCGGCAAAGGCGCATACGCGGCGGAGCGCATCCTCGCGAAGCGCCTTGTCCTTCACGATCCCGCCCTTTCCGACGCCCGCGCGCCCGACCTCAAACTGCGGTTTGACAAGGCAGATAAAATCGGCATTGTCGTCGAGCGTGCGGTAGACGGCGGGGATCAGATGCGTGGCGGAGATGAAGGACACGTCCATCACGCAAAGGTCGGGAACATACGGAAGGTCGTCGCGCGTCATATATCTTGCATTGTAGTTTTCCATCACGTAAACGCGGGGATCGGCACGAAGAGCGGAGACGAGCTGTCCCGACCCGACGTCGGCGGCGATCACGCGCGCGGCGCCGTTCTGAAGCAGGCAGTCGGTAAAACCGCCGCTCGACGCGCCGACGTCCAGTGCGTGTCGCCCGCGGACGGAGACGTCGAAGGTGAGAAGTGCGCCCTCGAGCTTATATCCGCCGCGACCGACATACTTCTTTCTGCCGTGGTCGAGGAAGATCTTCTCTTCCCGTCCCGTCACGTCGAAGGCGGGCTTCGTGACCGCCTTTCCGTCACAGAAGACCGCGCCGTCCGAGATCAGAGACTTCGCCTCACTGCGGCTCCCCGCAAACCCGTTCTCGAACAAAAAAACGTCAAGTCTCATCGGGAGCGGCAAACGGGGCGTCGGTCATCGTACCCCCTTCTCCTTCTGTCAGGATCCGCACCTTCTGCTCGGCATCCTCCAGTCGTTCGTTACAGAAGCGGACGAGTCCGACCGCCTCCTCGTATGCGGCGAGTGCCTCGGAGAGCGGAAGAGAGCCTCCCTCCAAGCGTCGGACCGTGCCGTCGAGCTTTTCCATCGCGCTCTCGAATGTCATCGTTTCGTCTTTCATTTTGTTCTCTCCCCCTCGTATGGTTTGGATTCTTTGATGCTTGCGACCGCCTCGCCGTCGGCAAACAGGAGGGTCAGGTCTTCTCCGACGCTCACCTCGCGCACCGAGGAGATCGGGTGTCCGTCACGCTCGGGCACGCAAAAGCCGCGGGTCAGCACCGACATCGGGTCGAGTGCCTGCGCCTTTCCCGCAAGGAGTGCGAGTGACGCGCGCGCCTTTTCCGTATTCCTGCGCACGGCGACGTCTGCCCTCTCGCGAAGGGAACGCACCGCGTCGTAAAAAGGTGTCAGGATCGTCTCGGGCTCCGTGAGCGGACGGCGGGCGGCAAGCGCGTCGAGCCGTTCTCTCTTCCGCCCGACGAAGGAAGTGAGGGCGGCATCGAGCCGATCCTTCGTCCTGTCGAGGGAAAGCAACAATTCCTTTCGGTCGGGGACGGCGATCTCCGCCGCGGCGGAGGGGGTCGGCGCACGCAGGTCGGCGACGAAATCGCAGATGGTGAAATCGATCTCGTGCCCGACGGCGGAGATCACGGGGACCGTCATATCGTAGATCTTCCGTGCGAGCGACTCGCTGTTGAATGCCCAGAGGTCCTCGATGGAGCCGCCGCCGCGACCGATAATGACGGTATCGCAAAGTCGGCTCTTCTCGAAAAAGTCGAGGGCGGCAAGGAGGGAGGGCACCGCCCCCTCGCCCTGTACAAGCGCGGGATACAGATAGATTTTCGTTGCGGGAAATCTGCGCGCGGTGATATGGAGAATATCGCGGATCGCCGCGCCCGTCGGCGAGGTAATGACGCCGAGGGCGCGCGGGATCTTCGGAATGCTGCGCTTATGCGCTTCGTCGAAGAGTCCCTCCGCCCGCAGTTTTTCTTTCAGTTGTTCATAGGCGAGATACAGGGCGCCGACGCCGTCGGGCTGCATCGCGTTGACATAGAGCTGATAGCTTCCGCCCTTCGTATACACCGACACCGAGCCGAACAGAATGACGCGCATCCCGTCCGCGGGTCGGAAGGCGAGACGCGCGGCGGCGGAGCGGAACATCACCGCCCGTATCTGCCCCTCCTCATCCTTTAAGGAAAAGTACAGGTGTCCGCTCGTATGAGACACGAAATTGGAGATTTCCCCCTTCACCGTCACGCGGGTCAGGCGGGGATCCGCCTCCATCATCGACTTGATATAGCCGTTCAGCTCGGAGACGGAAAAGGGCTCGGGCGTCTGCCGTTCCCTGAGCGAAGACAGGTCCATGGGGTTCTCCTTTCTAAGAAAAGTCGACGCCGTATCGCCTCGCCGCGAGCGCCGCGATCCCGACGGCGTTGTCCGCCGAGAGTGCGGGGATCGCGAACGCCGCGTCAAAGGCTTCGGCAAGGCGCGCTTTCAAGATCGAATTGCTCATGACCCCGCCGACAAAGAGGACGGGGGCGTCGCCGTTTTCGAGAAGGGCGCGTTTTGTCACGCCTTCGATCGCGTCGCAGAGATACGAGAGGGTAAACGCGGCGGTGAGGGGCGCGTCGTTTGTCTCGCGATAGAGCTTCTCCGCGAGATTTTCAAGTCCCGAAAGGGACGCATAGGTGCTTCGGATCCTCGGATGCTTTTTCGGCAGGGGGGTCTTGTTTTCCTTTGCGAGTGCCTCGAGCGGAGCGCCCGCGGGAAAAGGCAGTCCCATCATCACGCCGACGCGATCGATCGCCTGTCCGGCGTGAAGATCGTCCGTCCCGCCGACCTCGCGGGTGAGAAATTCATCCCCCGCCATACGGACGGAGAGAAGGTCGGTCGTCCCGCCCGAAATATGGAACGCGTAAAAATCGCGTTGAAGCAGATCCCGGCGCCCCGAAGAAACGATCGCCGCCATCATATGCCCGCACTGGTGCGAGAAAGAATAGAGCGGAACGCCCGTCGCGGCACAAATGCTCTCTGCCGCCGCCCGACCGACGAGGAAGCAGGGCATGTAGGAGCCTTCTCTCGCGCGCGGACGCGTGCTTACACCGACGGCGAGGAGAGAACGTCCGCGAAGAATATCCTTTGCCTCCTCCATCGCGGAGGGAAGATTTTTGACATGGGCGAACACGGCGTCCGACTGCCGAAGTCCGCACTCCCCGCTCTTCACGGGAAGCGGGCGCTTGATATTGGCGAGCACCTCCCCCGTGACGGAGAGAATGCCGACCGAGGTGGTATAGTTGCTCGTATCGATCCCGAGAAAAACGCCCCGCTCGGGCAAGGGACGGGAGGCGTCACCCGTGAGAGAAGAACACACGTCCCCGCTCATTCCTTTTTCCCGAGCTTGTCGGCGGCGGCATTCAGCACGCCGTTGACGAAGATATACGCCTTTTCATCGTCGAATTTTTTCGAGAGCTCGATCCCCTCGTTGATCGTGACCTTCGCGGGAATGTCCTCGCAGAACATCAGCTCGTATACGCCGAGGCGAAGGATCGCCGTCGACGCGGTGGAGACGCGCTCCCTCTTCCATCCGACGAGACAATCGCCGATCACGGCGTCGATCTCCTCGCGATGCTCGCGCACACCGAAAAATACCCGTTTGACATAATCGTCGGTCTCGAGCTCCCGCTCCTCCGTCGCAAGGGTATAGATCTCCTCGGCGTCGTCGTTCTTTCTCGCCGCGTCCTCAAAGAGAAGGAGAAAGGCGTTTTCCCGCGCGGTTTTTCTGTTCATGGTTTGCCTCCGAAAGATATAAATAGAGTTTCTTAAATATTATAATATTTTTTTTGCGCTTTGTCAAGGCGTTTTTCCCTCTTTCGCGAAAAAGTGCGCTTCGGTCTTCATCCCTTCTCCGACGGGTCGGGGGCGTCGTGCGCTTTTCCGTGCGTGCCGCTCTCTTTTCCGAAAAACCACTTCTCCGCATAGGCGGCATACGGAGGCTCTGGCGGGCGGTTCGTGATTATCGCATCCGTATCGGCGAGCGTGCAGAGCGCGTGGGGAGCGTACAAGCCGAATTTTTCTCCGTCGGAGACGTAGATCTTCGTCCGCGCGCGGGAAAGCACCGCGCGGCTTTGTGATCGATTATAATGATATACAAAATAATTTTGTTTGTCAAGAGGAACATGAAGATGGATGCGATCAATGAATTTTTCGAAAAAGCGGCGTCGCCCGAATTTCTTTTCTGCCAGGCGATCGGGTTTATCGGGCTTTTGTTTGCCGTCATTGCGTTTCAGTGCCGTTCGCACAAGAAGATCATGATCTTCCGCACGCTGAACGAGCTGACGTTTGCCCTGCAATACTTCCTTCTCGGCGCGTATACCGGCGGCACGATGAATCTGATCGGCGCCGCGCGCAACACGCTGTTCGCCGCGCCGGTGGCACACGGGCGCTCTACGCTGCCCTGTCAGATCCTTTTCAGTCTGTTTTTCGTCGGGTTCGGCATTACGACGTGGCAGGGTTCGATCGGCATCCCGATCCTCTGCGCCAAGGTGGTGACGACGGTCGCCTACGGGATCAAAAATCCGAAGATCCTCCGCCTGCTCTCCTTCCCGACCTCTCTTTGCTGGCTCGTCTACAATATTTACTCGCAGTCGATCGCGGGGGTTCTTTGCGAGCTGTTCACCTACATCTCCATCCTCGTCGCCCTGATTCGGATCGACTTTCGCAGATCCGAAAAAGTGCGCCCCGACGAAATGACGAAATGAAGCGCGAAATGATGCACTAAAATGAGGCACGCGTAAATTTTTCTCTCTGAAGCGCGCGTAAATTTTTCTCTCTGTATATTTGTCAATGATGTGAGACCAAATTTTAAAAAAAATAATTGAGACGAAAGGAAGCTATGACGCCCTGCGTGCGGAGAGAGGAA
>CAVEOF010000021.1:0-29817 GCA_963617165.1 Coriobacteriaceae bacterium
GTCCAGTAAACCGCCTTCGCCACTGGTGTTCCTCCCGATATCTACGCATTTCACCGCTACACCGGGAATTCCATTTACCTCTCCCATCCTCAAGACATACAGTTTCAAATGCAGGCTATGGGTTAAGCCCATAGTTTTCACATCTGACTTGTCTGCCCGCCTACACACCCTTTACACCCAGTAATTCCGGATAACGCTCGCCACCTACGTATTACCGCGGCTGCTGGCACGTAGTTAGCCGTGGCTTCCTCCACAGGTACCGTCACTTGCTTCTTCCCTGTTGACTAAGGTTTACAATCCGAA
This sequence comes from Coriobacteriaceae bacterium, assembly GCA_963617165.1. Lineage (GTDB taxonomy): Bacteria > Bacillota > Clostridia > Oscillospirales > CAG-272 > UBA1740. The sequence goes on from CAVEOF010000021.1 coordinate 304, forward strand.
GACCTTCTTCCCTCACGCGGCGTCGCTGGGTCAGGCTTTCGCCCATTGCCCAATATTCCCCACTGCTGCCTCCCGTAGGAGTCTGGACCGTATCTCAGTTCCAATGTGGCCGTTCAACCTCTCAGTCCGGCTACCGATCGTCGACTTGGTGGGCCTTTACCCCGCCAACTATCTAATCGGACGCAAGCTCATCTCAGGGCAGCAAGCCTTTGACTTTCTCACCATGCAGTGATTAAGTGTCATGCGGTATTAGCAACTGTTTCCGGTTGTTATTCCGCACCCTGAGGCAGATTACTCACGCGTTACTCACCCGTCCGCCACTATCTGTATTTCTACAGACCGTTCGACTTGAATGTGTTATGCACGCCGCCAGCGTTCATCCTGAGCCAGGATCAAACTCTCTGAAAAATTCTATATCTACCGGAGGATCTCTCCCTCGGTCTATATCATTTTTTAGAGCTTTTTCTTAGCTTCTAATTACTTTTGTTTGAGTTTTCTTTTTTCAAAGTTCACTAACGAGATCTTCACACTTTTCAGTGTTTTCTTCTCTTCTTCGTGTTGTTCAATTTTCAATGACCGAATTCTGCCGTGGTTTATGGTAGGCTTTTTGACCGCCTTCCTTAAATCGGCTTGTCTATTATATCCCTTTTTCCCTCTCTTGTCAAGGGGTTTTTGCAAAAAAATTAAAAAAATTTTCGAAAATATGAAAAAAGTCGTCATAACGGAAAACGCACCCGTCAAAAAGCGAGTCCGAACGACAAAAAAAGCGGTAAAGCGACAGCGGAGCCGTCGGGCAGCAGGATCGTCGGATATATTCGCGGTCGGTGACCTCACCTTGTAGCGGGAAGCTCCCTTCCGTATATAATAAAAGGTAGGAAACAGAGGGAAGCGCACCTCCCCCGCGGTGCGGGTGAACATTTCTCCGCAAAGCGCCGAAAAGCTATTGACAAACCGAGAGGCGGTGTGCTATACTCTATTTCGCAAATGAAAATCATGCGCGGGTGCCGCGCGGGAGGCTTTATGACTTTATACGAAGAGCTGTATTTTGAAATCACGGTGAACGGTGCGAAATCCGACCTTAAGAAATTCGTGAAGTACTTAAAATCGGGTGAGCTTGACGACTTCTTTGACGTGAACGACGATTATATTGCCTATGACGACGACTTCGCGTCTGCCGACGACGCGGCGGAAACGGGCTTTACCTTTACCAACGACGACCTCGGTGTCGAGATCGACGAATTCAATCCCGAGGACTTCCTCGACGTCTTCTGCAAGGCGGCGAAGAACCTCGATCTCTCGGGCAGGCTCTACGACCTCGACGACGAAGAATACGTCTTCACGAGCGAGCGCGGCTCGACGAGCTATGTCAACAGCAAAAAGATCAAGCACTTCAACGACGAGCTCGACGAAGAGGCGTACGAAGAAGAACGCGAAGAGGACGAAGAATAATCCCGACAAAGGAGAAGGACTATGAAAATCGAGGAGATCGACAAAAACTTCGCGATCCCCACCGACATCATGCGGGAGGGCGCGGTATTCCACGACGTGAGAGAAGCGCCGTTTTCGCTTTACGGTCTCGAGCGAGCAGAGGACGCGTCTCTTCCCTTCCATCGTCTCGACCCCGCCGTTGCCGAAGCGACAAGCGCGGGCGTCGCCGAACTAAACTATCACACTGCGGGCGGACGGGTGCGCTTCGCCGCCGATTCTCCCTACATTCTTTTATATTGTGAGACGGCGAAGCCGATGACCTGTATGCCGCACATGCCCTTTTCGGGCTCGCAGGGATTCGACCTTTACGTGAAGCGTGGAGATGCCGAAGTCTTCCGCAAGACCTTCTTCCCGCCGATGGACGCGCTCGGAAAGACCGAGTTCTCGGGCGTTCTCGACACGCACGTACAGGGAATGACCTCGTACACCTTGGATTTCCCGCTGTACGGGACCTGCAAGCGGTTGCTCATCGGTCTTGCCCCCGATGCGAAGCTGACCGCGGGGGAAGCCTACGAGGAAGCGCTGCCCGTCGTCTTTTACGGTTCCTCGATCACGCAGGGCGGCTGTGCCTCCCGTCCCGGGACCTGCTATACCGCGAGACTTTCCCGCCGCTTCGGCTTCGATTACCGCAATCTCGGCTTCTCGGGCTGTGCCAAAGGAGAGCCCGCCATCGTCGACTACATGGCGACGCTTCCGATGCGTGCCTTCGTGTGCGACTACGACCACAACGCACCCACCCTCGAGCACTTGCAGGCGACCCTCCCGAACGTCTACGAAAAGATCCGTGCGGCGCACCCCGACGTTCCCTTCTTCTTCCTTTCTTCCCCGGGGGCGGACTGCGGGCTTGCGAGACGGGACTACATCTTCTCGGTATACAAAAACGCCAGACTGGCGGGGGACAAAAACGCCTACTTCGTCGACGGCGCCGAAATGTATCACGGCGATCTTTCCACCGACTGCACCGTAGACGGCTGTCACCCGACCGACCTCGGCTTCTATCGTATGTACGAAGCGGTCGCGGCGTATATGAAAGTGGTTTTTAATTAAGAATTAAGAATTATGAATTATAAATTGAAGGTTAGCGACTGCGCGGCATGTTGATTCAAAAAGCTGCCGAAATCCTCAGATTTCGGCAGCTTTTGTTTACATTTTTTGAAGTTATGCGGTCTTTTTGATCTTCCGGAGCTTTCGGATGGCGGCATTCACGACGTGGGTCAGGGCGGCGAACGCCATGCTTCCGAGTCCGACGGCGACGACCATACCGGGAATCGGAGCGACGAGCTCAAAGCCGAGCTTCATGAAGGGGGCAAGGATCGTCGCGCAAACAAGAACGGCAAGCGCAAGGAAGACGGTCATACCGACCGCGACGAAGGCGCGCCACTTGGTATAGGGAATGCAGAGCATCCAAAGGTTCGCAAGTCCGGCGAGCGTGACGGCGATCATGGCGAGGACGTTTCTTTGTTCCGTACTCTCAAACACGCCGAGGGCGCCGAGCAGCACCACGGTAAAGACGGGAACGATCAAGCCGATGGCGTTCGGAATATTGTTCTTCAAAACGGTCTTGATAAACGAGCCTTCGATGCGCTCGTTGTTCGGTTCCAATGCGAGAAGCACCGAGGCGATACCGATCACGCAGAGCTCGAGGAGCATGAGCCCCTTCGGCTGGAAGGGATAGACGAAGACGGGGACGGAGGTGAAGAGGGAGAGAAGTCCCGTAATGACCGTCACCATCGACAGGGTGATGGTCAAGACCGTTTTCATCAGGAAAAGGGTGGAGGAACGACGCACATTGTTGATACAGCGGCGCCCTTCTCTTACGACGTCGGGCAGCGTGCCGAAGTCGGAATCGAGCAGGACGATCTGCGACACCTTGCGTGCCATTTCGCTTCCGTCCGCCATGGCGATCGCGCAGTTGCTCTCTTTCAGGGCGAGGGTATCGTTCACGCCGTCGCCCGTCATGGCGACGGTATGCCCTTCGGCTTTCAGCGTCTTGACGAGAAGCACCTTCTGCTCGGGGGTCACTCTGCCGAAGACGGTATATTCGTTCGCCGCGGCGATGAGTTCTTCATCGCTCATCGTCTCGCAGGAGGCGTAACGGTCGGCATTCTTCACTCCGACACGGGCGGCAATGGCGGCGACCGTCGCGGCGTGGTCGCCCGAGATAATCTTCACGGTCACGTCCTGCGACTGGAATTTTTCGATGGTCTCCTTCGCGTTCGGACGGATGCGGTCGGAGACGGCGATCAGGGCGACGGGCTCGCCTCCCTCGGCGGTGAGGTTCTCGTGCTTTGCGAGAAGGAGAACGCGCTCTCCCCTCTTCGCGTAAGTACCGATCGTTTCCTCCATTTCATCCGAGACCTCACACTTCACGAAGTGCGGCGCGCCGACGGAATAGGTGCCGATGCCCGAGAAGGACGCGGCGGAATATTTGCGTGCGGAGGAAAAGGGGATCTTATCGAGCAGCGTATCGTCGCTCGCGGTGCCGAAGCGCTCGATCAGAGCGCGGGAGGTCGCGTTGATCGACTGCTCCGAGCCCTCAATGAGGGACATGATGCGGGCGATCTCCTCCTCGGTATGTCCGCCGAGCGGAATCACCGCGGACACACACATCGTGCCGTCGGTGATGGTTCCCGTCTTATCGAGGCAGACCACGTCGGCGCTCGCCAGCATTTCGATCGAATACATATCCTGCACGAGCGTGCGCTTGGTCGCGAGGGTAATGACGCTCAGCGTCAGGGTGACGGTGACGAGAAGGTACATGCCCGCGGGGATCATGCCGATCACGGCACCGCAGGTCTGAAGCACCGAGTCGGTCACACTCCCCGTCGAGATCCTCTGGAAGATATACATGGCGATCGCGAGGGGCACCATTAGGCAGGCAATGTAGAACAGCAATTTGTTCAGATCGCGGAAGAGGTTGGACGCGGGCTTTTTGAAGCCCTTCGCCGCCTTCTCGATCTTATGGATGTAATTCTCCGCCCCGACGTGGATCGTGCGGCAGTCGATCTGTCCGCTGACAAGGTAGCTGCCCGCGAGGACCTTGTCCCCTTCGCTCTTGCGGATGGCGTTCGATTCTCCCGTCAGCATACTTTCGTTCGCCTCGGCGAGTCCCGAGACCACGATGGCGTCCGCCAAAATCTGCTGTCCCATGGAAACGCGCATCACGTCGCCGAGGACGATCTCGTCGGCGGCGATCTCCGTCGGCGCTCCGTCACGCAGGACGGTAGCGCGCGGGTCGGTCGTGACCGAGAGCTTCTCGACCGTGTGCTTCGCACGGCACTCCTGAATGATCGCGATCAGGACGTTCGGGATAATGACCGCAAGGAAGGTCAGGTTCGAGTAGCTCTGAAAGACGATCATCAGCACCGCAATGAGCGCCCAGATCATATTAAAGAAGGTAAAGAGATTGTCGGTGACGATGCGGAAATAGCTCTTTCCGCTCTTCTCTTTCGTTTTGTTGACTTCGCCGCGGGCGACTCGTTCCGCGACTTCTTCCGAAGTCAGTCCGACGGCGGACTGCGTTTCTTTTTCCTGTGTTTCCAAGAGTTGCTCCTTTTATATTGACAAGTTTTGTTTGCTTATTTGAGAAGTTCGAGGACGTTGCTCGAAAGTTTCCCCTGTGCGGAGGTCATTCCGAGCGTCATACCGAGTGAGGACATATCGTCCGTCACTTCGTTCGCGGCGCGGACGAGCTTATTGTATTCCCGCACGAGGTAATCGAGCGTCGTCTTCGCGTCGCGCGCGCCCTCCACGGTGAGATCCACATCGCCACGCAGGCGAAGAAGGCGGCAGAGCTCCGCGGCGTCATAATGATCCGCGTTTGCGGCATTCGTCACGCCCTCGATGAAGATGCTCGCTTTTTGCTCGCACGCGGCGAGATATTCTCCCGCTTCCCGGAAGGTCTCCTCTGCCTCCGCGACACCCGGGTAGTCGGAGATCATCTCTTTGGCAAGGCTCTGCATTTCACGATACCATAAAAGTGTATCCTCGTAGGTGGTGCATGTCTTGATCGTCTTGGCGGCTTCGATATAGGCTTTCGACGCCTGCTCGGGATTGAACAGCTCCTTGCGGATGAGTTCCCGATCGTACTTCGCGGCGGGAAAGCCTGGATAGTCTGCGATCGCCTCCGCATCGGTCTGATTTGCGTCCGCGTCGGCGAGTGCGGCGACCGTCGCGGCATAATCCTCTTCCTTGTGCGCCTGTACGGCGCGGTTGACCGCCTCGATATACGCCTCTGCCGCGCGCTTTACTTTCGCAAGCTTTTCCGCGTGGGCATCGAGCGCCCTCTTCGCTTCCGCAACGCCCGTCTCGTCGGCAATGGCATCGTCGTAAAGTCCGTAGGCGGCATCGATCGCCTTTTCGCGGTCTTCGTACGTCTCGATCTCGTCGATTCTGTTCACGGCAGCAATAAAAGGCTCGGCATCCCCGAGGGCAAACACGCATAGCGCGCTCACACAAAGGCAAAGCAGAAAGCAAATTACCGCGCAGGCGGATCTTCTGAAAGCACTCATATCTCACCTCAAACGGTCGCTCATTCGCGACGGATTTACTTTTATTATACTATATCTTTTATTCTTTTGCAAGGGGGCGCGCATAAAAAATCGCGCGGGCACGCAAGATTCCCGACGAGGGAGATCCGCATGAAGGAGGACGAAAACGATCCCCGACATCGGTCTTCGCCGGCATTCCATGCTCCGAAATTTCTCCTCTTCTTTTTAATTCTGAAATTTATGTTTTTATATATTGACAAAATAGATGTTTCGGTATATAATAATAAATGTAAGGAGGCGACAAGCATGAGCAAAAAAGGAGTCACGGTCCTGCCCGGGACGCAGGATATTCTTTCAAAGATGGGCGAACAGATCAAAATGGCGCGGCTTCGGCGCAATCTGTCGGTCAAGCTGGTCTCGGAACGGGCAGGCATCAGCCGCGCGACCCTGTGGAATGTCGAAAAGGGCAGTCCGTCCGTTGCCATCGGAATTTACGCGGCGGTTCTCCACGCTTTGAATTATATGGACAAAGATCTGCTGCTTGTCGCGAAGGATGACGAGCTCGGCAGAAAATTGCAGGATCTGCGATTGCCGACGAGAAAGCGCGCCCCGCATACGAAGGAGGAATGACGATGAAAACGATCTACGTCTATGAGAACCTGCTTTCCGATGTCCCTTCCCCGTTCGGAAGACTGTATGTAGATACCGTCAGAGGCGCGGAAAGCTACTCTTTCGAATACGACAGCGAATGGTTACAGAGTCGGACGGCAGTCATCCTTGACCCCGATCTTTCTCTGTTTGCGGGGAGGCAATATCCGACGGAGAAGGCAATGTTCGGACTGTTCTCCGATTCCTGTCCCGACCGATGGGGACGGGTCCTGATGAAGCGCAGAGAAAGGATCCTTGCAGAGCGCGAAGGGCGAAAACCGAGGGCGCTGACGGAAAGCGATTACCTTCTCGGCGTCTATGATGAAACGCGCATGGGCGCGTTACGGTTTTCTTTAGAGGAAGGCGGACCGTTTCTGTCGGACGATACGGATATACCGACGCCCCCGTGGGCCTCTCTCCGAACCTTGGAGGAGGCGTCGAGAGAATTTGAAAAGGACGAGCGGGGGCTATCCGACAAGTGGCTAAGGCAGCTTCTGAAGCCCGGATCATCCCTCGGCGGTGCCCGTCCGAAAGCAAATGTCACGGACCCTGCGGGAAATTTATGGATCGCAAAATTCCCCTCCAAGCATGACGAAGGGAATGTCGGGGCGTGGGAGATGGTCGCGCACGAGTTAGCGCGGCTTTGCGGATTGAATGTCCCGGAGGCAAAGCTGCAAACATTTTCAACATGCGGCAGCACCTTTCTGACAAAGCGCTTTGATCGGGTCGGTAAGAAGAGAATTCATTTTTCCTCGGCGATGACCATGCTCGGAAGGACCGACGGTGCGGGTGCGGAGGACGGCGTCGGGTATCTCGATATTGCCTCTTTTCTGAAAGCCGGCGGCGCGTCCCCGAAAGAGGATCTGATCGAGCTGTGGAAGCGGGTCGTTTTCAACATGGCGATCTCCAACACCGACGATCATCTGAGAAATCACGGTTTTCTTTTCACGCGGGACGGCTGGCGGCTGTCACCCCTCTATGACGTAAATCCGACCGCCGAGGGGGATGCACTGTCGCTTGCCGTGAGTGAAAATGACAATCGGATCTCTATCCCCCTTGCCATCGAAACGGCTTCTTATTACGGCATCGGCATTACCGACGCAAAGCGCATGGCAAGCGAAATTCTGACAACGGTCAAAGAGAACGCGGAGCGCCTCGCCAAGCAATACGGATTGAATCGAACGGATATAGAGGACATGCGTCCCGCCTTCGATGCCTGCTACCGAGAAAGCTGAATGGCGCGCTTCAAAATCGTGAAAAATATATTTTGCAAATAAATGATTACAATATCAGCCAAAACGCTGTATTTTAGAAATAAAAACCTACGGGCGCGAATGTGCATCACATTCGCGCCCGTAGGCTTTAGTCGTCAAAATCCTGTTTTCTCGTTCGGAAGAGCAGACGGCGCATTGCCTTTCCGTTCCACGGGATGAGGGGGTAGAGGTAGCTGTGCATATCGCCGACCGTCCGATTGCACGCGGCGAAGACACAGGTCAGAACGATCCCGAGTGCGAAGCCCCACACGCCGAGGATCGCCGTCAGCGTCAGGATCATCACGCGCATGAATTTGATCGCGTAGCCGAGCTCGTTGTTCTGCTGGGCAAAATTCGCGATGGCGACGAACGCCATATACAGGATCACGTCCTCCGAGAGCCAGCCGACCCCGACGGCGAAATCACCGAGGATCAGGGCGCCGACGATGGAGAGCGAGTTCGACAGCATGTCGGGCGTGTTCATCGAGGCGATCTTCAAGCCGTCGATCGCCACCTCGGCAAGGTAGAGCTGAAGCAGGATCGGCAGGGCGCCCGGATCGTCGGGGATCAGAAAGCGAAGCGCCTCGGGCAGCACGCTCTGATACTGGAGCGCGAGATACCAGAGCGGGGTCGCCACGAGTGAGAGCAAAAGAATGAAGGTGCGCACGACGCGCAGATAGGTCCCCGTCAGGGGCGGAAAATAGTAGTCGTCCGCCTGTTGCAGATAATCGAAGATCGAGGTCGGCAGGATCATCGCCTGCGGGGAGGTATCGCAAAAGATCAGAATGCTCCCCTCGACGACCTGCGCCGCCGCGGTGTCGGGGCGCTCGGTCGTCCGGATCTTCGGAAAGGGGTTATACCAACGACTGCGGATCAGAGTCTCCGCGAGGCTCTGTGTCCCGAGGGTCAGAGACTTCGGACGAATGGAGCGGATCTTCCCTTCGATCGCCATGACCTTCTTTTCGTCGGCGACCCCGGCAAGATAGCAGACGACGATGTCGGTCTTCGACGAGCCGCCGAGATTGAAATGCGCCATGGTGAGACGCGGGTCGCGGATCCTGCGTCTGAGCAGGGCGGTATTGACGATCAGCGTCTCGACGAAGCCGTCGCGCGCCCCCTGCATGACCTTGTCCCCCTCCGGCTCGCTCACGCCGCGGGAAGGGTAAGTACGCAGATCGATGAGCAGCCCCTCCCCGACGAAGGTCGAGGCGAGGAGGAGCGTCTGCCCCGAGAGGATCGCGGAGAGCGCGGTATCCGCATTCTCTACCCGCTCCGCCTCCACGTGCGGCAGGCGGGAGAGCAACTCCGTCGCCGTACCGATACTCTTTTGCGAGAGAAAATATTGCATGAGACGCTGTGTCTCGGAATCCTTGGTGAAACCGTCGATATAGAAAAACGTCAGCGTCACGTCTCCGACGCGAAGGTCGCGGCGGATAACATCGAAGTTTTCCGACACGCGAAGCCTTGCCGTCATTTCTTCCACATTCACCGAATATGACTCTGTCAGCTCTTTCAAAGGCAAATCTCCCTTCTATTCTTTGTATTTGCGCAGAAAACATTACATTGCGCTTGCTTTTCTGTGCGGAGCGCGTTGTTTTCCCGGCTCGGCAAATGCGCGGCACGCGAGTCCTGCGGCGCGTCTTCCGAGATGCAGAGCCGTCGGAAGCCCGCCGGGAGGCGACTGCCACTGCGTGGCGAGATAGAGGTTTCGGAAGCCCGGAACGCGGGCAGAGACGCGCGACAAGCGTGCAGGTGGTAGCACGAAGCTCATATACGTCCCGAGGGGCGCACCCGTGAAGCGGCGGTAGGACGCGGGCGTCCAGATATCGAGGGGGCGCAGCTTCCCCGAAAGGGTGGGAAAGCGATCGACGATGTCCCCTTCGGTCTCGGCAAGCAGACGCTCCTTTTCCTTGCGGTAGGCGTCCGTGTTTTTCGACAGCTCGAGGAAATGGCGGCATCCGTCCTCGTAGCAAAAGCGCATGGTGGTGATCACCGTCTCCCCCTCGGGAGCGAAGGAGGGCTCGTGCGAGAATTCGCGGAGGACGAGGCGCCCGTCCCCGACCTCATAGCTTTCGCCGCGGCGCCCGATCTGCAACACGAGATCGCCCGAAAATGGCAGAGCGGCGCGCGAGACGGCGAAGGCGCACCCCACGCTCGAAAACCGATGCATGGCGGGATCCTTATAAAGAGACAGAAGGGCGGGCGGGATCGGCGCGTCGAGCACCGTCCCGAACAGGGCGGCGGGATCGGCGGCGAGGATCACCGCGTCGGCGGGGATCTCCTCCCCGTCCGCAAGGCGGACGCCGAACGCCTCCCTGCCCGAGGTCAGGATCTTTGCGACCTCGCTCTTCGTGCGGAGCTCACCCCCGAGTGAAACGAAGCGCTCCGCCATCCGCTCCGCCGCGGCGAGCGAGCCGCCCGCGGGAAGGTCGGCGTTGCCCGACGAGAAATTCGCCGCCGTAGAAAGCAGAGCAAGAGAGGTGAAGTCCCGCCCGACGAGTCCCGTCATAAAGCGGCGGAGCAGAGGATGCGAAAATCTGTCCGCGAGCGCGCCCGCCGACAAAAACGCGTATCGGGCGAGCGAGGGCACCGCGCGCACCGCGGCGGCAAGACTCGTATCGCGGGACAAGCCCGAAAAGCGCATCAGCGCACGCACCGCGCGGCAAAAGCGAAGCGTCTCTTCCCTGTCCTCGGGCGACAGGGCGAGCATCGCGTGCTCGGTCTTTCCGAAATCGCGGAAGAGCGAAAGGCTCTCCCCTCCCCCCTCGACGGTATAGAGAAGAGGAAGGCTCCTCACGCCCTCCCCGTCGAGAATGCCGACGTCCTCCCAAAGGCGGCGGTCGGCGCTCCCCTCCCTCGTTCCGATGAGCCAATGCACGCAGTTATCGACGGTATACGCGTCCCGACGCCAGCCCGTCAGATTCCCGCCCGCGCTCGCGCCTCTTTCCATAACGATGGCGTGATGCCCCGCCTGCTCGGCAAAAATTCCCGCGGACAGTCCCGCGACGCCTCCTCCGACGATCAAAAAAACAGCCATACACCCTCCCTAAAAAATACTCGGGATTAGTATGGCTGTTTTCACGGAAATCATACACCGTCCGAAGGTTTTCCTTCTTATTCTTCGGTCTTCCGATACATGTCGTCGGGATGCAGCTTTCGCGGGGTGTCGACGAGCCCGCAGAGATAGTCGACGGAAATATTGTAGTATTCCGCAAGAATGACGTATTTGTCGATGCCCATAAGCTGCTCGCCCGTCTCCCACTTGCTCACCTGCTGTTGCGTCGTTTTCAGAAGTGCCGCGATCTGTGCCTGTGTTTTGTCCCTGTCTTCCCTAACATCGCGAAGTCTCTGATAGGTGGTCATGCGCGCCCCTCCTTTGTTTCCGTCGGTCGTTTTTTCACCCGCGGGTGCCGAAATTCCCTTTTTCGGTTATTTTACCACAGGTTGAATTTTCTCACTTGACATTACACCTTTTAAGGTGTATAATATAGAAGATGAGAATTTTTTCTACCGTCCGTCGATTTTTTCGTTCGCGCACTGCGAAAAAAAACGCGGGAAAAGGGCGTTTTTTCGCCGATTCAACCGAAAGTAGAAAATATTCAACGAACGGAAGAGCGATTTTCCTTGACTTTTTCGTCGCTCGGTTGTATCATGAAATCACGACCGAATTCGGCGAAAACATCTTGAAAGGAACGCATTTTTATGACCTACGGAGAAAAGATCACAAAGCTGAGAAAAGAAAAAGGACTGACGCAGGCGGAGCTCGGCGAGAAGCTGCACGTCACGTTTCAGGCGGTGTCCAAGTGGGAGCGCGGAAGCTCCACGCCCGATTTTGAGACGGTGTGTCTGCTCGCAAAATTCTTTGACGTCCCTCTCTCCTATTTTGACTCTTCCACGGAGGAGTCGGAGAGCACCGCGAGCGAGCGCGTGACGGGCGAGAGCGCGGACGCCGCTAAAAATCAAGAGGAAGCAAAGCCCGAGATCATCGGCATGTGCACAAAGTGCGGCGCCGTCATCCGAGAGGGTGAGGCGGAGGGCGGGACCCCGCTCGTGTGCCGCGCCTGCCGCAAAAAGGAAGCCGAGCAGAAGCGCCGCGCGGCGGAGATCGCGCGCCATAAAGAGGAAGAGCGCGTGGCGGGCCTCAAAAAGACGCGCAACCGCGGTCTGATCCTCGGCGGGATCATCACCGCCGCGATATTGATCGTCGGGATCATCGGCATGATCGGAAACGGGACCTCTGCGGGTGAGATCATCCCCTCCGTCCTTTTGTCCGGAGTTTTTCTTTACACCTTCTTCTCCCAGATCTTCTGGGGCGGCAAGGTGACCGACGTCGCGTTCGCGGGCGGACGGCTCGTCGGCTCGCCCGGGGTCATTTTCGAATTTGACCTTGACGGCTTTATCTTCTTGATCGCGATGAAGATCCTTTTCGCGATCATCCGTCTTCTGATCTATCTTATCACACTGGTCGCGACCGTGATCGCCGCCGTGATCATCAGCCCCTTCACCTTCCTTCCCCAGCTTCTGAAGTTGAACCGCGGCGAAGACCTTGACGATTAAAATTTTTATTTTCGGAGGTATCTCATGAAACACCGCATCCGTTTTCTTCTCCCCCTGCTTCTCCTGATCCTTCTCTTCGCGCTTGTCGCCTGCGGAGAGACCCCCACGCCCGAGCCGCCGAACGACGACCCGAGCGACAACCCGAGCGACGATTCCGGCGACAACACACCGAGCGACGACAAGACCCCCGTGTCGAAGGTCTTCGAGGGCATCGCCTTCCCCGACAAGACCGTGACCTACGACGGCACCGAGCACACGCTCGCCGTGACGGGCACGCTTCCCTCGGGAACGACGGTCGTCTACGAGAACGAAAAAGGCACGAACGCGGGCACCTATTCGGCAAAGGTGACTCTTTCTAAGGAAGGGTACACCACGCTGTCCCTCACCGCCACCCTGACCATCAACAAGGCGGACTTTACGGGCATCACCTTCCCCGATAAGACCGTGACCTACGACGGCACCGAGCATGTGCTCGCGATCGCGGGAACCCTTCCCTCGGGCGCATCGGTGGTCTATGAGAACGAAAAGGGCACGAATGCGGGGACGTACAATGCAAGCGTGACAATCACGAAGGAAAACTACAATCCCTTGACGCTGACGGCAAAGCTGGTCATTGAAAAGGCGACCTTCGCCGAAGAGCTCATTACCTTTTCCGACAATACGGTGGAGTACGACGGTCTCGCTCATTCGCTCATCATCGTCGGCGACGTGCCGAGCGGATGCACCGTTGTCTATACATACAACGGAGAGGTACGCGATTCCGTAACGGACGGCGGAGAGTACGTGGTCGTTGCCACGGTGTCCGGGCAAAACTATCATGCGCGCCGCTATACCGCAACGCTTACGATCAAAACGACCGAAAAGCAGCTCTGGAGCGTGATCGTCGGAAATGCCGTATACTTCCAGAATCCGCTCGACAACGACACCCTTTATAAATACGAGGCAGGCGCGATCTCAAAGGTCAGCAACGACGAGGCGAACTACCTGACGGCTTACGGAAACGACCTGTATTTCACGAGCAAGGGTCTCTTGGGCTCCAATATCAAAAAACTCGATACCGCGTCGGCGATCTCGAGCTCGAATCCGTCCGCCGTATATTCGGCAAACGCACAATATCTCACGATCTCGAACGGATGGGTATATTTTGCGATCAACAGCCTGTTCGGCGGGGAAAAGAACGGGATCTATCGCTATTCCCTCTCCGCCGCGGAAGATACCCTTGCAACACAAATATACCAAGGCAATGCAAGCTGGCTCTGCGTCGACGGGAACACGCTGTATTTTGTAGAGGGCTCCTCAAAGGGGAAGTTATACAGCATTCCCGTGTCCGGCGGCAGTGCAAGCGAATATAAGGGCGATCTGCTGAACGGGAAGACCGTCACCGAAATGATCGTCAGCAACAATGCCCTTTACCTGAATATCGGCTCTGCCACATCGGGCTATGCCCTTCATCGGATCGATCTGTCTTCCGGCACCATCACGAAGCTCACCTGCGACGCAGGAAAGAATCTGACGGTCGTCGGCAATACGCTGTATTATATCAATGCCGATCTGTTGACCTCCTCCGTGCTCGGAAAGGGGGTTTACAAGGTTCTGACAAGCGCCTCGGGAAGTCTGCCCGGCACAAAGCTTGTCGACGAGCAGGTCTACGCTCTCACGGGCGACGGCACGAACCTGTACTATTACCGCAACGCAAACAAGCATCTTATGTGCTACCATATCGCAAGCGGCACCGCCACCGATGTGATGGAGGGATTTGTTCCGATCGACAATACCTATGTGATGGGATATGCCGAGACAAAGGAATACAACGGCGAGATCTATTACATCAACAACCGTGACGGCGGCGCCATCTACAAGTACAATCCGATCACCAAAGGAAATTTCAAGGTGATCGCGGACGCATGTGCCGATTTTTGGTTCCACGACGGATATATCTTCTACAGCAAGTATTCTCTGACAAACTACGACCTATACAAGCTCGAACTGAAGAGCGGCTCCGAGCCCGTCCGCGTATCGAAGAATCGCATCGATGCTCTCTTCTTTGACGGCGACTATATCTATTTTGTCGACAACGGAGCGACGGCAAACCGCCTCAAGCGCGTTCCGAATACCTCGATCGACTTCGACACCGACGCCGTGCAGATCGGAAAGGACAATGTCAACTATCGGACGATCCTTGTATTGAACGGCAGAGTGTACTATTGCACGAACCCGACTATCATGCAGAAAAAATTCTGCTATATCGCCGTAGACGCCTCGGAAAAGACGGCAGGCACGGAGATCGGTTTGGGAGAGATGTTCACCTATGTCGGCGGAATCTTCTATGTCTTCAATCAAAAGGACAAAACCTTGTATTCCTACGACCCGACGACCGAAGCAAAATCCGATGCTTTGGCGAAAGAGGTCGAGATCGTCGATATGGTAAATGACGGTACGAACGTCTACTATGCAAGCATCACGAGCGAAAGCGAAGGTCTCTACAAATTCGACGTTTCGTCGGGCGAGTCCCAAAAGGTCTACTCCGGCGCGGTCGACGGTCTCGGCTCGACGAGCCGTGGCATCACCTTCGTCGATGTCAAGATCACCTATGTGTCCGAAATGCCGCTCGCGGGCGGCGTCACCGGCGAGGGGTATCTCTACCTTTACGACGGAACGACGACAAAATCACTGAACAAGGCAAAATAAGCTTCGAAAAACAACCCGTCGAAAGGGCTGTCTCATTCAAAAAAACAGGGATTCCGCTTGCGGAATCCCTGTTTTTTGTTACGTTTTCTTTGCATTATGAATTCAAAAGCGAGTCGAGCTCTTCGGCACTCTCTTCTTCTTTGACGAGCTGATTTGCCCATGTTCCGCGGCGGAGGAGGAAAATTCCCGGGAGGAATTTGATGCTTTCGACGCCTTGGCAGGCGAGGAAGAGCCAGCGGATATCCATCCCCGTGAGGTGGGTCAGGAGGAAGGAGGTCGGCAGAACGACGCCCCACATGTACACGCTGTCGAAGAGGACGGTGATCATCACCTGCCCGCCCGAGCGGAGGGTGAAATACGCGGCGTTCGAGAAGGCGTTGAAGGGCATCAGAAGTCCCGAGATCAGGATCATGTAGGTCGAGATCTCCCGCGCCGTCGCCGTGGTGTTATAGAGCATCGGGAACAGGAAGGCTACGCCGACGAGCAGTACCGCCATGCCGAGCGCGCAAAGAACGGAGAACGCGATCATCTTTCGGTCGGTGTCCTTCGCCTCCTCGATCTTCCCCGCGCCGAGCTTGTTGCCGACGATGATGGCGATGGCGGTACCGAGGGACATATAAACGACCGAGAAGAGGTTGATCAGGGTGGCGTCAATGTTCTGTGCGGCGACGGCATCCAGTCCGCGGGTGGAATAGCACTGATTGCGGAGGGTCACGGCGAGCGCCCAGAAAAACTCGTTGAGCATCAGGGGAAGCCCTTTCAGGGCGATCTGCCCCGCGAGGCGGGAGGGGATCTTCAAGGTGCGGAACGCTCCGTCGGCAAACGCGCATTTTTCCTTGTGCGTGTGCGCGTAGATCACCAGAACGGCGAGCTCGACAAAACGGGAGATCACCGTCGCGATCGCCGCGCCCTTCACGCCGAGGGCAGGCGCGCCGAAGGTACCGAAGATCAGGATCGTATTGAAGACGAAGTTGACGACCACGGCGACGATGCTCGCGACCATAGGCATCATATTCTCCCCCGTCTCGCGCATGGTGGACGCGTAGACCTGCGTCAGGGCGAAGGGGACGAGTCCGATGAGCATGACGAGAAGATACTCTTTTCCGTAGGCGAGCGTCAGGGCGAGATCCCCTTCCGCGCTTCCCTCGTGGAGAAAGATCCCGATCAGGGCATCGCCGAACAGCCAAAGCGTGCCGATGCCGAGGACGCCGATGAGCAGGTTGATCAAGAATTTGAAGCGGAAGGTGTCGCGCACGCCCTCTTTGTTCCCGACGCCGAAATACTGCGCCGTGAAGATGCCCGCGGCGCTCACCGCCCCGAAAACCAAAAGATTGAAAATAAAGGTAAACTGGTTGACGATGGAAACGCCCGACATCTGCTCGGTCCCGAGAGAGCCGACCATGATGTTGTCAAGCATGTTGACAAGGTTCGTCACGCCGTTCTGCACCATGATGGGCACGGCGACGGTCAGCACCGTGCGATAAAAGGCACGATCGCCGAAATATTGTTTGAGCTTCACGTTTTTCTCCGTTCTGCCGCCCGCGGACACCCCGCGTACGGTCAAATCTTCACGCCCGAACGCGGCAGACCCGAAAACCGACCGCCGCAAAAAGGCAAGCGTATGTATTCTAACACAAAGCAACACTTTTTGCAAGAGGAAAAACGATTTCCATGCTCCGCCGACGGATTTTTAGGTTCGCCGGGATTTAACATAAGTAAAAATACGTATTCTGTCGACCGACATTTTCACTCTGTCGGCAATTTACAAAAGCCCATCGCGGCGAAAATTTTGTTTCTAAGCCCGTTTTTCACCGTAAAATCGTTGAATTTTCACTTTTTTCACTTTTTTCACCTTATAAAAGTGAAAAAAGTGAAAATTCCCGAAGTGCGAAAAATTCCTTGCATCCTCGGGCAAACTATGCTACAATAGCCTTATTACGAAAAGGAAGCACACAAAGGCATGAAGCTTTTTACCAAGGATCGCGATTTTTACAGATCCCTGCTTACGCTCTCGATCCCCATCGCATTGCAAAATCTCGTGACCTTCGCCGTCGGTCTGCTCGACAACGTGATGATCGGCGCGCTCGGCGACGCGGCGGTCTCGGGCGTCTATATGGGGACGCAGATCCAGACCCTGCTCCAGGTGTTCAGCGGAGGCATCGAGGGTGCTATCCTCATTCTGGCGGCGCAATATTGGGGCAAGCGGGACACCGAGACGATACGGAAGATCGTTTCGGTCGGCATGAAATTTTCCCTCGGCTTCGGGCTTGTCCTCTCCGTCGTCTGCGCGCTCTTCCCCTCCTTTGTGATCTCCCTGTTTACCGGAGAGGAGAGCGTGATCGCGAGCGGTGCGGAATACCTCGGCATCGTCTGCTTCTCCTATCTTTTCTTCTGCCTGACGCAGGCGCTCATCGCCGCAATGCGAAGCGTGGAGACCGCGCGCATCGGACTGTACGTCTCGCTCGTCTCCCTCGTTGTGAACGGCGTTCTCAACTATGTCCTCATCTTCGGCAAGCTCGGCGCACCCGCGCTCGGGATCCGCGGTGCCGCCATCGCGACGCTCGTCGCGCGGATCGCGGAGAGCGTCATGATCCTCCTCTTCGTCCTCTTTTTTGACAAAAAGCTACGCTTCCGGATCACCGACCTCTTTCATCGCGACGGCGCCATCCTCCGCGATTTCGTCAGGTACGGCACGCCGATCGTCGCGGGGCAGCTCGTCTGGGCGGCGAACATGCTCGCGGGCGCCGCCATCATGGGACGCCTCTCCAAGGCGGTGGTGACGGGCGTCAGCATCACGGGCACGCTGAACAACCTCGCCTACGTCGTGATGAACGGCATGGCGGGCGCGGTCGGCATCATCACGGGTAAGACCATCGGCGAAGGCAAGGAAGAAAAGATGAAGGAATACGCCGTCACGGTGCAATTCATCTTCCTCGCGCTCGGCGTACTGACGGGGGGCGTGCTCTTCCTTCTCCGCGATCCCTTCATCTCCCTTTACAACGTCACGCCCGAGGCGGCGGCATACGCGGCGCAGTTCGTCAATGTGCTCTCTGTGACCGTGATCGGCACCTGCTACCAATGCGCCTGCCTGTTCGGGCTCGTCAAAAGCGGCGGAGACGTCGCCTTCGTATTCAAAAACGATGCGATCTTCGTCTTTCTCGTCGTTCTGCCCGCCGCGATCCTTGCGCTCTCCCTCGGCGCGCCGCCTTGGGTCGTCTTCGCCTGTCTCAAATGCGATCAGATCCTCAAATGTTTCGTCGCCGTCGTCAAGATCAACCGCTACGACTGGATGAAGAATCTGACCGTCAAGCAAGCATAAAAAACCGCCGTGCCGAAGTGGTATGTCTTCGGCACGGCGGTTTTTTATGTCAAGCGACGAGGAACAGAGCGGCAAAGGTGAAGACGAGCCCGACGGCACTCGTCCACGTGATCTTCTCCCCGAAGAAGAAGACTGCCATCAGCGTGGCGGTGGCGAGAGACAACAGACTGTTTAACGGGAAGAGAATGACCGAGGCGACCGTCTTCGTCGCGAGGGTCAGAAAATAGGACGTGAGGAAGAGGCAGACCGCCATGACGGCAAGGAAAATATAGACCTTTTTCGGAAGAGGCTCTCCCGTGCTCTTTCCTTTGTTGCGGATGAGATGAACGCCTTGGAAAAGGAGGAGGCAGAACGCCGCGATCAGGAAGGTGAAAAACTGAAAGCTCTCGTTGCTCCCTTCGGGATAACGATAGGTATATAGCTTCTTCGACGCATCGACGAGTCCCTGCGTCAAAAAGAGGGTGAAGAGCAGCAAACCGCTCTTCCATGTAAACTTTGCTTTGGTTTTATTGTTATAAAGAACGAGAAAGAACACCGCGAGGACGATGGAGACGATGCCGGCGATCTGCTTTCCCGAAATGCTCTCATCGAAAAAGAAGAAGCCGAAGAGCATGGGGATGAGAAAGGCGGCGGTATTGCACGCGGTCACGAGCATGTACGCATCCGAGTGCGCCGCGAGCGTCCACGAGATCAAAAAGACCGCGGTCGACACGCCCGAGAGCAGGTCGACGAGAAACTCCTCCGGCCCCGCGATCACCACGGCGGGCATACGGAAGAGAAGCATTCCGCCGCCGACGGCGGCACAGATCACAAGACGAAACAGCTGCATATGCACGCACGCCGAAGCGGTATCGCCGTAGCTGCTGATCCGTTTTCCGAAATAGCCCTTGATCGTGCCGCAAAGAACGGCGAGAAATAAAAACAGCATAAGACCCTCGATTTTCGTTATCCGACCATCGCGTCCGCGAGGAAACAGCGCTTTTTGCGGTGTTTTTCGGATTTTTCGCAGTTGCAGTCCTAATGATACTCCTTTTCTCCCCCTCTTTCAATAGCGATTCTGTCCGCAGATTTATAAATTCCGACCATTCTTCCCTTGACAGGGTGCGCACGGCGTGATAGAATAAAAAGGAGCTCCGAGCGTCCCCGTGCGGGAAGCGGGAGAGCGCCACATCAAAAAACGGCTACGGCAGTGAGGGCATTTTATGGAACGGATCTCGGACTTTTCCCCCGACGGACGGCGCATCGTCTACTACGCGGGCATGAAATACAAGCCGCAGGTGCTTCACTGCACCATCGAGGGCAGAAAGAACAGCACCCTGTTCTACATCCGCCGCGGCACCTATCTCTATCACTACCACGGGGGCGAGGCGCACGCGCAGAGCGGCGATATCGTCTACGTGCCACGGGGCGGGCATTATACCTACGACATCCCGTCGGCGGAGAACACCTTCACCGTGCAGACGGAATTCGAGATCTTTGAGGGGGAGGAGGCGATCACCTTCTCCTCTCATCCGACGGTTCTCCTGCGCGGAGCGACGAGAGAGACGGCGGCACTATTCGAGACGGTCGTCACGGCGATCCTCGGCGGCTCCGACCCGCTCTACACCACAGGGAATTTCCTCCTTCTGCTCTCCGAATTCGCGAGACGGCAGACGCCCTCCGCCTCTCATGCCCCGTCCGAGAAGATCCAGACCGCCGTCGAATACCTGCGCTATCATTTCACCGAGTCCGTGAGCGTCGGTGAGCTCGCAAAGCTCTGCTTTCTGAGCGAGACGCACTTCCGCCGTCTCTTCTCCCGCGGGATGGGAATGTCCGCCGTTCGCTACAAAAATCGTCTTCTGACCGACGCGGCGAAAAAGCTCCTTCATACCGAGGACAGAAGCATCGGAGAGATCGCCGACGCGCTCGGCTACCCGAGTGTCTACGCCTTCAGCCAGAGCTTCAAGCGGGAGAGCGGGCTTTCCCCGTCGGAATACCGCGCCTCGCTGAACGGGCAGGCACACGGGGAATTTTCCGAAAAAACGTGAAATATCCCTTGACAATACGAAAAGAATGTGCTATACTTTTCCTGTCAAATCAAGAAAGGAGGATACGAATATGAAACTCACACCGAAAAGACTGCTCCCCGCTTTTGCGTATGACTCCTGTCTCACACGACGTGCATAGTCCGCAACGAGATCTCGGCATGGGCGAACGCCTATGCCTTTTTCTTTCGTTTTCACCCTCGATATGGAAAGTATACTTTACAAATCATTATGAAATCTGTTATTTCTTATCTTCGTCCCTATAAAAAACAACTGATCTTTATGTTCATTATTCACGCGTTGTCGACCTTTCTGTCCCTGCTCATGCCCTATCTTATGAGCGCGGTCGTCTCGGACGGCATTGCGAAGCAGGACGGCGCCATGATCCTGCGCCTCTGCCTTCTGATGGTGGGAGTGGGCGTCGTCTCCTTCCTTTTCAGTCTTCTGACCGTGCGCATGAACGCGAAGGTGTCCTCCGCCTTCGGACGGTCCCTCTCCCGCGCGGTCTTCGGAAAGATCAATTCCCTCTCCTTTGAAGAATATTCCAAGGTGGGCACCTCGGGACTTCTGACCCGCTCCACCGACGACATCTTCTCGGTCGAGGATGCCGCGGGCGGACTCGTCGCCACGGTGGCGACGGTGCCCGTGCTGCTCGTCGGCGGGGTGATCCTCTCCTTTTCGGCGGATGCCGTGCTCGCCCTGATCTTCCTCGCGGCGATCCCTCTCGTCCTCCTGCTCGCGCGGTTCGTGACGCGTCCGCTCGGCGACATGTGGGACAAGAGCGACCGCTATATCGACGTGCAGAACCGCATCGTGCGCGAGCGGCTCTCGGGACTTCGCGTGATCCGCGCCTTCGGAAAGGAAAAGGCGGAGCACGCGCGGGCAAAGGACGCGACCGAAAACATGACGAAATACATCATCCGCGCCAATGTGCGAAGCGGCTATCTCGACGACGCGGTGGCTCTGATCTTAAACCTCGCGACGGTGCTTCTTCTCTTTGTCGGCTCGGTGAGAATGACGACCTCGGCGATATTGAAGGCGGGCGACGTGATCGCCGTCATTCAGTACGTCGCGCTGATCATGAACGCGGTGCTGATGCTCTCGTGGACGATCGCGTGGCTCCCCCACCTGCGGGTGAGTGTGCGCAGGATCGGCGAGGTGCTCGAGCTGCCGAGTGAGGAAAGCGCCGACACCCGCGGCGTGACGCTCTCGGGCGACCTCACACTCCGCGACGTGACCTTTGCCTACCCCGACGCCGAGGCGCCCGTTCTCTCGGACATCTCCTTGACCGTTCCGGAGGGGGAGGTCGTCGCCTTCATCGGCGGCACGGGAAGCGGCAAGAGCACGCTTGTCAAGCTGCTTCTCGACTTCTATACCCCGCAGAGCGGGAGCATCCGCTTCGGCGATACCGACTATGCCTCCCTTCCGCGGGCGGCGGTGCGGGACAATTTCTCGGTCGCGCTCCAAAAGAGCATGATCTTCGAGGGAAGCGTGCGGGACAACGTCCGCATGGGGAACCATGACGCCGACGACGCGGCGCTCCTCTCGGCACTCGACATTGCGGAGATGTCCCCCTTCCTCGCCATGCACGAAGAGGGGCTCGACTACCGTCTCGCCGGCTCGGGCACCAACGTCAGCGGCGGTCAGAAGCAACGGATCAACATTGCCCGCGCGCTGACGAAGCCCGCGTCGGTCTACATTTTCGACGACAGCTTCTCGGCGCTCGACTATCTGACCGAGAGCCGCCTGCGTCAAAAGCTCAATCGCCGTCTCGAAGGAAAGACGCAGATCGTCGTCACCCAGCGCGCGGCGACCGCCATGCGGTGCGACCGCATCTTCGTCCTCGACGGCGGGCGGCTCGTCGGCGCGGGACGGCACGAAGAGCTTCTTTCGACCTGCTCCGTCTATCGGGAGATCTACGACTCCCAGCTCGGCTCGCGCGAAGCCGTCGAAGGGAGGAATGCGTGATGAAAAAAGAAAAAGAACAGAAGCTCGGACTCTCGACCTCCTTCTCGGTCATACGGCGGATCCTGCGGGACGCGAAGCCGATCCTGCCGTGGCTCGGGCTCGCGGTGCTGATCGACCTCGCCGCCGTGACGCTGACGATGCTCGGTCCCGACCTGCTCGGGCGGCTGACCGACATGCTCTATGAATACGAGACCGACGGCGTGGCGATCGACCGCGCGCTCTTCCTCTCCGAGGCGGGGCGGCTCGCACTCTATTACGTCTTGGCGGCGGCGCTCAGCGTCGCGATGATGGTGCTCATGAACAACGTCGTCTCCCGCCATTACACCTGCCGCATCCGCACCGACATGAGCGAAAAGATCGCGCGCATTCCCTGCTCCTATTTCGACAGGACGCCGAGCGGCGACGTTATCGCCCGCATGACGAACGACGTGTCCGTCATGGGTAACTCCATCCATAACATTCTCGACATCCTAATCAACGGCATCCTCAAGCTCGTCATGGTCACCGTGATCATCCTGCTGATGAATCCGTTGATGGCGGCGATCATTCTCGTCTTTGTTCCCCTCTCCCTGATCCTCTCCTCCCTGCTTGCCGCGAAGAGCGAAAAGCACTTCAACGACTACCGCGGCACGCTCGGCAAGATCTACGCCCTCACCGAGGAGGATTTCACGGGCTTTGACACCGTGAAGGCATACAATCTCGAGTCTCTGCAACAGAAAAAATACGACGCGCTGACCGAGGGCGCCGAGCGGCAGTATGCCGACGGAATGCGCCTCTCGGGAAAGGTACAGCCGACCGTCGCCTTCATCAACGGTATCACGTACGTCGCCATCTGCCTTGTCGGCGGACTGCTCGCCGTGCGCGGGACGGTGGGTATCGGCGAGCTTGTCGCCTTCGTCCTGTATGCGAAGCTCTTCGCGGGGCCACTCGAGAGCATCTCGAACGGGCTCTCGATGATGCAATCGACGGTAGCGGCGGCACGGAGGGTCTACGAATTTCTCGACGAAGACGAGATGCAGGAGCTTCCGCCCGCGCCTCTTCCCGACGGAAAAGGCGCCGTCACCTTTGAAGACGTTTCCTTCTCCTATACCGAAAAACAGCCCTTGATCGAGCATCTGTCCATCGCCGTGACCCCGGGACAGAAGGTCGCCATCGTCGGACCGACGGGCGGCGGCAAGACCACGATCGTCAATCTCCTGATGCGCTTTTACGACCCGCAGAGCGGACGCATCCTCGTCGACGGCAAGGACACGAAGGAGATGAACCGCTCCGACGTGCGCTCGGAATTCGCTATGGTCTTACAGGACACGTGGCTCTTCTCGGGCACGGTATACGAAAATATCGCCTACGGCAAGGAGGGCGCCACCCGCGAGGAGGTCATGGAGGCGGCGCGGCGCGCGCATGTCGACGGCTTTGTCAGAACGCTTCCGAACGGGTACGACACGCACATCAACGAGGAAACGAACAACATCTCCGCCGGGCAAAAACAGCTTCTCACCATTGCCCGCGCCTACCTTTCGGGCAGAAAGATCCTGATCCTCGACGAGGCGACGAGCAACGTCGATACCCGCACCGAGATCCTCATTCAGAATACCATGGACGACCTCATGCGCGGCAAGACCAGCTTCGTTATTGCGCATAGATTGTCAACCATTGTTGATGCAGACCTCATTCTCGTGATCGACAACGGGCATATCGTCGAGTCGGGAACGCACAAGACGCTCCTCGAAAAAGGCGGGTTGTATTCCGAAATTTACAACAGCCAGTACGCGCTTTTGAAATAATCTTTGAGCAAACAGTCGGGAAAAGCAATTGCCTTTCCCGACTGTTTGTTTCTTTTATTTTCTAAAAAACACATTTTTCCGCGTTTTGCGGAAGCTTTTTGCACGTTTTTCCGTGTTTTTATGGCTGAATTTTCACATTTTTACAAAATTGTGTAGGAATTTTACTGAAAGGATGCCGAAAAGCGCCTTGAAGATCGGCTTCCGAATGCTTCCGAAATTTTGCGGTGTGGAGCGCTTCGTGTAAAATCCTCGTGTAAAACACCCGTCAAATCATTGGCGGGCGGGGTTGACAAAGGCGGCGGAATATGCTACAATCGTTTCGGTGCGGAACGTGTGCTCATGTGCTCCGCGCAACGGTTTCCATTCGATACTTTTTCATGCCGCCGTCATGGCGGCGGACGGGAGATTTTTATGAACATCAAAGATCTGTTTCCCGAGGGGGAAAAGCCTCTCGACAAACTGCTTCCCGACGGGGGATTTGTCGGTATTTTCCGCACGATGGGCTTCATCGGCGACAGCCTGTCGTCCGGCGAGTTCGAGGCGACGAACGCGGAGGGCGGAAAGTCCTACCACGACCTCTACGAATATTCGTGGGGGCAATACGTCGGCAGGATCGCGGGGCTTACGGCGCGCAATTTCTCGCGCGGCGGCATGACCGCAAAGGAGATGGCGGAGAGCTACCACATCCCCTGCCGTCTTTACGACCGTTCCCTTCTCTGTCAGGGGTACGTGATGGCGCTCGGGGTCAATGACGTCTCGCAGATCCTCGCAGGGAACGGCGAGCTCGGCGACCTTTCGGACATCGACCTTCAAAACAGCGAAAACAACAAAAAGACCTTCATCGGCTATTACGCCGCCCTGATCCAGCGCGTTCGCGCCTTGGCGCCCGACTGCGTATTCTTCCTCATGACCATGCCGCGGGGCGAAAATCCCGCAGAGGGTCAGACCGCATCGACTCCCGATGCAAACGGCGACAGCCCCGCTGCTCGGCGTGCGAAGCTGTACGACCGCATCCGCGAGCTTCTTTACGGGCTCGCCGACCTCTTCCAGAACATTTACGTTCTCGACTTCCGCACCTATGCGCCCGTCTATGACGAGGAATTCCGCCGTCTCTTCTACTACGGGCATATGAGCGAGTGCGGCTATATTCTGACCGCGAAGATGGTCGTCTCCTACATCGACTACATCATCCGCCACAACATGCGAGCCTTCAAGCAGACCGCCTTCATCGGACTGCCCTATCGGAATACCACGGAAGCGGTTTGAAAATGATGAATTAAGAATTATGAATTATGAATTGGCATGAATTCTTGCGTGGCTCGTAAAAAGCAGACGGGTTGCAAAGTGCGTTTTGCTTTTGCTTTTCGTGAGGTGCACGGTTCCCGCTTTTGTCTTTGACTTGTGTGGGTGTGCCTTTTCTCATGCTTGTCTCCGACCCGCGCGAGCGCGTCGCCGCCGACTCTCACTTTTATAAAACGAATCTTTATTCTTGCGTGTGCATATAAAAACCCGCCCCTTTGCTTTTTCGGAGCAAAGGGGCGGGTTTTGTATAGATTAGTTGTCAAAAAAGACGATATTGCCTGTTTTGGCGGAGGTGTAGATGCCCTCGAGGATCTGTGTGACGACGTACGCCTGCTCGGGGAGGGTGACGGGATCTTTGTTCTCCCTGACCGCCTCGATCCAGAGGCGCTCTTCCATTTCCGCCGCGCTCTCGCCCGCGTTGCCGTCAAAGAAGGCGGCGCCGCCCGCGGAGAAGCTCGGCTTATCGGTGTAGAGGACGTTGCGCTTTACGCCGTTGATGCGAAGCCCGTCGTTCATGTCGGCGCCCGCCTTCGTACCCGAGACGGAGGTCACCGCCTCGCGGACGTCGAGCGTGTTCAGTGCCCACGCGGACTCCAGAATGATGGTCGCGCCGTTTTCCATAACGACAAAACCGAAGGCACTGTCCTCGACGGTGAATTTGTCGGGATCCCACGGGCCCCACGCGTTGCCTTGATTCGTGTCCTTGTTCAGCTTATGGTAGGTCGTGCCGACGCAGTATTTCGGGCGGTAGTTGTTCATCGTCCAAAGGGTGAGGTCGAGTGCGTGCGTGCCGATGTCGATCAGCGGACCGCCGCCCTGCTCATGCTCGTTGAGGAACACGCCCCACGTCGGGACCGCGCGGCGGCGGATCGCCGTCGCTTTCGCGAAATAAATATCGCCGAAGGTGCCCTCCTCCGCCTCTGCTTTCAGATAGCGGGAATCGGGACGGAAACGGCTCTGGTAGCCGATGGTGAGCTTTTTGCCCGTGCGGTTCTTCGCATCGAGCATTTTCTTCGCCTCTTCGGCGTTGATCGCCATGGGCTTTTCGCACATGACGTGCTTCCCTGCCTCAAGTGCGTCGACGGTGATGAAGCTGTGCGAACGGTTCGGGGTGCAGACGTGCACGACCTCGATCTCGGGGTCGCGAAGCAGCTCCTTATAATCGGTGTACGCCTTCGCGCCCGCGACGCCGAATTCCTTCGCCGCCTTCTCCGCACGCTCGGGAATGATGTCGCAGAACGCGACCATCTCACAGTCCGCGACCTTTTTGAGCGCGGGCATATGCTTTGCATTTGCGATACCGCCGCAACCGATGATACCGACTTTGATAACTCTTGCCATCATTCTTTCTCCTTATTGTTTTGTTATTGTTTTGATCTTATGACGATTGATCTTGTTTTCTTTCTCGATTTAGCCGATCACGTAGCCTTCCGCATCCGTGATATGGCGGACGTGCGGGCAGGTCACGCGGATCTTCTCCGCCGGCGCGACAAATTTTGCCGCATTGCGAAGAATTGTTTGCACTTCTGGCACATAATAGGTCGGGTAGGCTTCATGTCCCGGCTGGAAATAGAAGATCTTTCCGTTTCCTCTCTCGTAAAGGCAACCCGAGCGGAAGACCTCGCCGCCGCTATAAGAGCCGATCAGAAGAAGCTTGTCGGGGGTGGGAATGACGAACGGCTCGCCGTACGTCTCTTCCTCGGGGAGGAAGAAGGAGCGGTCGATGCCCCGCGTGATCGGATGCGAGGGCTCAATGACCCACAGGCGCTCGCTGTCGTGCGACTCACGCCAGCAGAGGTTGCAGGAGGTACCGAGCAGATAGCGGAAGGGCTTCGAATGGTGGGCGGAATGAAGGAAGACCGCGCCCATGCCGTCAAGCACGGCGTCTCTCACAAGATAGGCGACCTCGTCGGGCACCTCGCGATGCGCCATATGTCCCCACCAAAAGAGGACGTCGGTGTCGTCGAGGATCTCCTTGGTGATGCCGTGATTCTCGTCGTCCAATGTGGCGACGCGCACCTCGTGTCCGTCGGCGCGAAGAAAATCGGCAATGACCTCGTGGATTCCGTTCGGGTAGACCTTGCGGATGGCTTCCTCCTGTTTTTCGTGGCGGTATTCGTTCCATACAAGAATTTTCATGCGGGATCTCTTCCTTTCCGAAAAATATTATCCTCTGCGCAAGCCGCGCAGGCGGAATTTTCACCGAAAATATTTTTTCAAGAAAAGTATAGCATATCGCCTCTTTTTATGCTATAATTGTTTTACGGGAAAATATCGTTTTTTTGACCTTTTGAAAAAGTGGCCACGCATACCGACGTTCAAGATAACCAAACGCTAACGGCGCGAATATAAAAAAATTCGCGCATGAATACGTTTAATATAGCTGAACGTTCTCGGCGCGAAGTTTTGTTTCGCGCATGGGGACGTTTAATATAGCTGAACATCCTCGGCGCGAAATTTTAATTATATAATCTTATATAATGCGGAGATAAAACCCATGGGATATTTTTATGAAGCGCGGGCGACGCAGAACGGCGTCCCTCTCTCGATCCAAGTCCTGCACCGCATACTGCCCGGCAGTCCCCCATCGAAGCATCCTTTGCACTACCACGACTACACCGAGCTTCTTTTCGGTCTGACGGGCGCGGCAACCGTTCTGATCGGTGCGGACACGCTGCCGCTCGGCGCGGGCGACATGATCATCATTCACAACGGCATCCCACACAATGTCATTTCGCAGGAATCCTGCACCTACACCGTCGTAAAATTTCTCCCGCAGATCCTGTTTGCGGGAGAGCAGAGCTATTCGGAATACGCCTACGCCTTCCTTCTCATGGAGAACACGGCGGGCAAGCGGATCCTGTTCGACGCGGAAAGCCTTGCGGGCACCGACATCGCCGAGCGCTTTCGCCGTCTCGAGGAAGAATTCTCGCGTCAGGCGTTCGGCTACGAGCTTGCCCTGCGGGCGGAGGTCACGGCGATCGTGCTTTTGATCCTGCGGCGTTGGCAGGCAGAGGATGCCACCCGCTTTGCCGCCCTCGACCTCGGACGGCGGACGGAGGTGCTGCGTCGCGCCATCGCCTACATCAAGGAGAATTACGCCTCCCTCACGGAAGGAGAGGTCGCACGGGCGGCGGGGGTCACACCCGCGTATCTCTCCCGTGTCTTCCGCAAGGGGATGCGTGCCACCTTCTCGGACTTTCTCGGCAGGGTACGCCTCGGTGAGGCGGAACGCCTGCTCCTGACCACCGACGAGAGCGTCACGGAGATCGCGGAGGCAGTCGGCTTTTCCACCGCGGCATACTTCATTTCCCTCTTCCGCAAGGCGCACGGAGAAACGCCCGCCCGCTATCGCCGCAGACGCAGAGAAACGGCGGAGGGCGCGGAATAAAGCTTTCAGATCCTTTATTTTTTCGTTTTTCGCCGACAAATTTCCGAATTTCTGATTTTTGTCTGTCTTAGAAACGACAAAATTCCGATTTTTCTGTTTTTGTCCGTCTTAGGAACGACAAAAGTCTTGACTTTCCCGTTTTTGTCTGCTATAATATAAGAAAAACTGACCGAACGAGGAGATAGTATGATCATTCGGGAAACGTATCTGAACAAAATCATCCCGTTGATAGATAAAAATCTGATCAAAGTGCTGACGGGAGTCCGCCGCTCCGGGAAAACCGTTTTGCTCTCGCAGATTCAGGATCATCTTCTGAAAAACGGAAGATCGGAGGCGCAGATCCTCAACATCACCCTTGAATCCAAAAAGAACAAAAAATTCAAGGACGGAGATGTGCTTTATGACTACCTGATCTCCGCATGTGAGGCGCTCCATGCGAAGGCGTATATTTTCCTTGACGAGATACAGGTCGTTTCGGGCTGGGAAGAGGTCGTTTCCTCCCTTCTCGTCGATGTGGATTGTGACATTTATATCACCGGCTCCAATTCCAAGCTCCTGTCGGGCGAGCTCGCGACGCTGATCGCCGGACGGTATATTCAGAT
>CAVEOF010000022.1:0-27936 GCA_963617165.1 Coriobacteriaceae bacterium
ATATCACAGGAGGAATACTTGTATCTGAAGTTCTTTAATTCCACCACCTCTGGTGGTGGTTTATTTTTCGCTAAAGGCTACAAAAATACGGCTCCGAATGTACGATGTACACCCGAAGCCGTTTTTTTAATCCAGTTCTTTTTTGCCCGTGTAAAGCTCGTAGTATCTTCCCTTTTCGGCAAGGAGCGATTCGTGGTTCCCGCGCTCAATGATCTCTCCCTTTTCGAGCACCATGATGGCATTCGCGTTTCTGACCGTGGAGAGACGGTGTGCGATCACGAAGGTGGTGCGATTCTTCATTAGGCGATCCATACCGTGCTCGATATGCCGTTCGGTTCTGGTATCGACCGAGGAGGTCGCTTCGTCGAGGACGAGGATCGGCGCCTTGGAAAGTGCGGCACGTGCGATATTCAAAAGCTGACGTTGTCCCTGCGACAGGTTGGCACCGTCGCCCTCGAGCAGCGTATCGTAGCCGTGCTCAAGTCGCATGATAAAGCTGTGAGCACTTGCCGTTTTCGCCGCCTCTATGACCTCTTCGTCCGTAGCATCGAGGCGTCCGTAGCGAATGTTCTCTCTGACCGTCCCGGTAAAGAGGTGCGTATCCTGGAGCACCATAGCGATGTTCTCACGCAAATAATCGCGCTTGTACTGCTTCAACGGAACACCGTCGATCGTGATCTCGCCCGAATCGATATCGTAGAAGCGGTTGAGCAGATTGGTGATCGTAGTTTTCCCCGCGCCCGTCGAGCCGACAAACGCGATCTTCTGACCGGGATGTGCATACAGGGTAATATTTTTCAGGATCGTCTTGCCCGGGACATAGCCGAAGGTGACATCCTTCAAAACGACGTCTCCCGTGATGGGGGTCGTCACGGCATCCTCGCGATCGGGAGCCTCGGGCGTTTCATCCATGACACCGAACACGCGCTCCGCGCCCGCGAGAGCGGCAAAGATGGTCGACATCTGCATGGAGATCTGGTTGATGGGCATGGAAAACTGTTTGGAATACCCGGCGAACACCGTTAGGGCACCGGGGGTCAGTCCGCTTGTGCACATGAGGACGCCGCCGATGCCGACCGTCAGCGCATAGCTGACCTGGCTCGTATTGCCCATGATGGGTCCCATGATGCCGCCAAAGAATTGCGCGTAAAACTGCTTGTTTCTGAGGTCCTCGTTTAACGTGCCGAATTCCTCGGTGCAGGTCTCCTCGTGATTGAAGACCTTGATGACCTTCTGTCCCGCTACCGTCTCTTCGATATAGCCGTTCACGGCACCGAGCGCCGCCTGCTGTCCGATGTAATATTTCGACGAACGCTTCGCGATAAATCCGCCGCCGAAGATGAAGAACGGAATAAACGCGATCGTGATCAGCGTCAGGTAGATATTGGTGGTCAGCATGAAAATGAAGGTACCGATCAGGGTGATCGCACCACTGACGATCGATGTTAAGGAGTTCGAGAGCATGGTATCGATGTTATCGATATCGTTGGTGTAACGGCTCATGACCTCGCCCGTCGGGTTGGCGTCATAATAACGAACGGGGAGCGACTGCATTTTCGTGAAGAGGTCGTAACGGATCTTCTCCACGGAATTCTGCGTCACATCGAGCATAAGGCGCGCTTGCAGGTAATTGGTAAAGGCAGCGAGGAAATATACCACCGCCAGAATCAAAAGCGCCGTAAAGACGTATACCGTGACCGCGGACGCGGTCGTTCCCATCAGAGAGGAAATGAACGGTAGGGAGACAAACGCCTCGATCACGCGGTCGGCGACCTTTTCAATGGCGCTCGGCGCAATGTCGGCGGCAGGGTTGACCGCTAAGGTGATGCGGTTGATGATCGGAGCGATCAGATAGGAACCGCACAGGTAAAATACCGTATGGAGGATCATCGAGAGGAAAACGAGGATCAGCCGCACCTTGTAAACGCCGACATAATGAAGCAGGCGCTTGACGGTAGCGCGGACGTTCTTCGGTTTTCCGCCGCCGTGAATACGGGGGCCGCCGGGACCGCCGCCAGCGCGCTTCCCGCCCTTTTCCATGCTGTTGTATTGCTTTTGCAATTCAGTAAGTGTTCTTGCCATGCTCACGCCTCCTTCTTGTCCTGCTGAGAATAGCAGATCTCCTGATACTCGGTATTGTCGCGGAGAAGCTCCTCGTGCGTACCGATGCCCGTGATCTTTCCTTCGTTCATGACTACGATCTTATCGGCGTCCTTGACCGAGGAAATCCTCTGCGCGATAATGAGCTTCGTGCATCCCGCGAGCTCTTCCGAGAAGGACTTGCGGATCTGCGCCTCGGTCGCCGTATCGACGGCACTGGTCGAGTCGTCGAGGATGAGGACCTTCGGCTTTTTCAAAAGTGCGCGTGCAATACACAGACGTTGCTTCTGTCCGCCCGAAACATTGGCGCCGCCCTTTTCGAGCAAGGTGTCATACCCGTCGGCGAAGGCGGTGACGAATTTATCCGCCGCGGCGGATTCCGCGGCGCGGCGCACCTCCTCGTCGGTCGCGTTCTCATCTCCCCAACGGAGGTTTTCCGCAATACTGCCTGCAAATAACACGTTCTTTTGAAGAACCATGCCGATCCCTTCGCGCAGATGATAGAGAGAATAGTCCTTGACGTTTACACCGTCGACGAGGATCTCGCCCGTGTCCGCATCGTAGAGACGCGCGATCAGGGAGACGAGCGTCGTCTTTCCGCATCCCGTGGAGCCGATGATGCCGACGGTCTCACCGGGCGCTATCGTCAGGTTAATATCGTCGAGCACCTTTTCCTCGCTGTTCTTGAAATAGCGGAAGGAGACATCGCGGAATTCGATCTTCCCTTCCTTCACTTTGAGGTCGGGATATTTTGCGTCCGCGTCGTCGATGTCGGACTTTTCATCCAGCACCTCGCAGATACGTCTGCCCGACGCCATGGCACGGGAGGAGATCATAAAGAGCATCGCGACCATCATAAGGGAGGAAAGGATCTGCGAAACATAGGTAATGAAGGCGGAAAGGTCGCCGATCTGCATCTCACCGTCGAGCACGATCCCGTGACCGAACCAAATGACGGCAATGGTCGCGGCGTACATGAACAGATTCATGACGGGCATGATGAAGATCACGATGCGCATCGCGCTCATTCCCGCGTCCTTGAGTTCACTGTTTGCCTTACCGAATTTCTCGATCTCCCGCTCTTCTCTGACGAAGGATTTTACGACGCGAACGTTCGTGATATTCTCCTGTACGGTAGAGTTTAAGTTATCGATCTTCTTCTGCATTTTATTGAAATGCGGATAGCCCCTCGAGATAATGAACGCGAGGGTCAGAAGAAGCAGAGGGATCACGACCGCAAACACGACGGAGAGCGACGGCTTCAGGGCGATTGCCATGATCAGACCACCGATCATCATTCCGGGCGCGCGAAGCGCCATACGGAGAAGCATGTTCACGAAGTTCTGAAGCTGTGTCACGTCGTTTGTCAGACGCGTCACGAGAGAACCCGCGGAAAACTTATCGATGTTGGCGAAGGAGTATTTCTGGATCTTGTCATACGCGTCC
Organism: Coriobacteriaceae bacterium; assembly: GCA_963617165.1. Classification (GTDB taxonomy): domain Bacteria; phylum Bacillota; class Clostridia; order Oscillospirales; family CAG-272; genus UBA1740. The sequence goes on from CAVEOF010000022.1 coordinate 3,547, forward strand.
TGCCGCAGGTCGGTCGCGAAATTGACCGATGCCTTCGCACCGAAATACGCGCCGCCGACGCCGCCCGCCATCATGAGCAGTGCCGTCAGGATCATCAGCGCTCCGACACCGAGGCTCCCGCCGACGGTCAACGTCCCCGCGTTCGCGCCGTTGATGACGATCGACAAAAGCTTCGGCATGACGACCTCACCGACGACCTCGACGATCATGCAGATCGGTCCGAGAATGAAAAACGGCAGATAGGGTTTGATGTACTTATACCATCGTTTCATATGTTGTCCTTTCCGCTATCGCAGCATTTGCGATAGCTCTCAATATTGTGACGGATCTTTTCAAGGCAGGTAATGTACCCGAGAAGCTCCTCTTCCGTAAATCCGGAAAACAGGTAACGGTCGGTCTCGCGAAAGAGCTTGCGCGAGCGCTCGACCATCTCCAGCCCTTTCTCGGTGATCTCGATTCGATTATACCGATTGTCTTCCCCGAGGGAACGGGAAATATAGCCGTCCGTCTCTAACTTTTGCAGCGCGCCCGATACCGCCGCCCCGGAGATGTTGAAGCGCTCGGCAATTTCCTTCTGCGAGGCGAGGGCGCCTTCTTCCGCAATGTGCATCAGGATAAAATGCTGTCCCCTGTGCAAACCGATGTCGTTGATCTTTGCGTCGATCATCGATTTATGCATACGATCGGTGGTTATCATCCCCGCGATGGCGCGGGATACGAGTTCTTCCTTCATGTCCTCTCCTTTCTCCGATCACATTTTAGTTAAGAGCTTAACTATTAAGCACTTAATTATTATAGCGAATTCTATCAAAATGTCAAGGGTGTCTATCAAAGATTCACATTTATTTCATATTTTTCGTAAGGTTCCATAGATTCGCCCCCTTGCATTTTCAGGGGCTTTGTGCTACAATAAATAACAAAACGGAGGGCGGATATGATTCAGACGACACTTTGCTATATCGAGAAAAACGGAAGCTATCTGATGCTTCACCGCACCAAGAAGGAAAAGGACATCAACCGCGACAAATGGATCGGCATCGGCGGAAAATTCGAGGCGGGAGAATCCCCATTCGACTGCGTTCACCGCGAGGTGACCGAGGAGACGGGGCTTTCTCTCCTCCACCCTTCCTATCGCGGCATCATCACGTTCGTCTCCGAGGGAAACGAGACCGAGTATATGCATCTTTTCACCGCCGACACCTTCGACGGCGAGCTGTCCCCCGTGTGCGACGAGGGCGACCTCGCGTGGGTCGAAAAGGAAAAGGTATACGAGCTCGCACTGTGGGAGGGCGACAGGCTCTTTCTTTCCCTTCTCGATACCGAGCGCCGCTTTTTCTCCCTAAAGCTCGTTTATCGCGGCGATAGGCTGATCTCTCATACACTGGAGTTTTCGGCATGAAGGCGGAGGACTGCGAGATCATTTATTCCGCGCGGCGCACGATCGCTCTTACCGTCGCGCGTGACGGGCATCTCATCGTCCGCGCGCCGTACGGCACGAAAAACGAGCGGATCGATCCTCTGCTCACCCGCTATGAGGGCTGGATCGAAAAGCATCGGGCACGCCGAGCGGAGATCGCAAAGCGCGAGGACGTCCTGACCGACGAGGATATCCGCAAGCTGAAAAAAGAAGCGCGCGTCTACCTGACCGAGCGCACGGCGTATTACGCGTCCCTCATGGGGCTGACCTACGGAAAGATCACGATCACGAGCGCGAAGGGGCGGTTCGGCTCCTGCAATTCGAAGGGAAACATTGCATACAGCTACCGTCTGATGCTCTATCCCGAAGCGGCGAGAGAATATGTCGTCGTGCACGAGCTGTCGCATCTTGTGGAAATGAACCATTCGCCCGCCTTTTACGCCGTTGTGGAGCGGGTGCTTCCCGACTACAAAAAGCGACGTGCTCTTCTCAAGGGGTAATTCTCCCGCTTCCCGTCTCAATCGTCATGCAAATAACAGGAGGAATTGTACTGCTTCTTCCCCGCGCTTCTTCCGCAATAGACCTCGGGCGGCAACGCATAGATGAAATACGGGATGTCGTAGGAATCCCCGCGGCGCGGAAGCGTACCGCTGTCGCCGAGATACATATACTGCGCGTCGGAGACGATGACCTGCGTCGGGAATTCCCTCTTCGGCATACGAAGAAGAGCGACCGCGTGTACCGACTCCGACGGGCACATCGGGCAGGCGACCGCGCCCGTCTCGGTATCGTATGCCACGGCAACGTGTCGCTCGCAGAGCGAGGTCGGCATATTATCCTCGGTGAAATACGCGGAGAGATACCGACCGCCGCGCGGGTCCAGCAAGCAAACGTCCGAATACAGCTCTCCCGAATCCATACAGAATTCCCGTCTGACAAGCCCCTCCGTGGAAAAACGGAGGGTTTTCTCTTCTTCGACCCCGGAAAGCCTTACGCGGTGGATCTTTTCCATCGCACTGTCCCACACGGCAAGGTGAGAGGGGGCGTCCTTCGGCACGCTCTTTGCCCCTTCGGAATACCCGCACCAGATCCCGGCGGTATAATACGGCGTGTAACCGACAAACAACCGATCTCGGCTCTCCCCCGAGGTACCCGTCTTCCCCGCGGTGTCTACGCTTTCCGCGAGGCGGATCCCGCGAGCCGTTCCGCTTTCCACCACGCGCGAAAGCATCTGATTCATGATGCGCGCACTCGTCTCCCGAAACACGCGCTTTTCCTCGGCGGGATTCTCGTAAATCAACTTTCCGTCACCGTCATATACGGCAAGATAGGAACGCCCTCGCCGCAGAATCCCCTCTGCGGGAAAGACGGAATACGCCTCCGTCAGTCGGCGAAGGGACACGCCGTCGGTCAATTGCCCGAGGGCGAGCGGAGCAAGAGCGAGATCGGTCAGCCGCCCGCCGCCCGCCGTCTCACGCGATCTCACCAACGTATCGAAGCCGAAATCGCGATACAGAGTACGGTAGATCGCCTCCGCGCCGCGGAGCTCGTAAAGGCGAGCGGCAACCGTATTCTTCGAAAGGCGAAGCCCCTCGCAAACCGGAGTCAGACCGTCATACACATTCGGAGAATTGTGCGGATACCCGCTGTAAACGCCGTCCTGCTCGGTAAATGTGAGGGGAACGTCGTCAAAAACGGTCGCCGCATGAATTTTCTTTTCGTCGAGGAGGGGGGCGTACAGGGCAAGCGGTTTCAGCACCGAGCCCGGGGTATGCGGCACGGTCGCAAAATTCAGAAGTCGGTTCCCCTGCTTCTCTCCGACGTTACCGACGATTCCCGCGAGGGTATCGGTCGTCGAATCGGTGACGACCATGGCGTAACGCAACCCGTCTGGGACGCCCTCGAGGTTCCGAAAGGTTTCCTCGAGGGCGCTTTGCACCTCGGGGCGAAGTGTGGTATAGATCGATAGTCCGCCCGACATGAGGAGCTTTTCCAACGTTTCCCGCTTCATCCCGAGCTTTGCCACGAGATCGCGCGTCACGTCGTCGAGCACCGTCTCGATAAACCACGAGCGCACCGAATCCTCCCGCGTGCGCGCCGCACGGACGATCAGGGGTTCTTCGACGGCTTCGCGGTAGACGGTCTCGTCGATCATGCCGAAGTCGAGCATGGCGTACAGAACGCGGTTTCTCTTCTCTCTCGATGCCTCGGGATGGAGGCGGGGATGATATCGGCTCGGCGCATTGGTGATGCCGACGAGCGTCGCCGATTCGGCGAGGGTGAGCTCCGACGGCTCCTTGCCGAAATACTCACGCGCGGCGGCGCCGACGCCGACGAGATTATCCCCCATCGGCACGATATTCAGGTACACCTCGAAGATCTCTTCCTTTGAATATCGATGCTCGAGATGAATGGCGCGAAGGATCTCGGAAAGCTTCCGCGTGAAGGTGATCTCTTTATCTCCGCTGATGTTTTTTACCACCTGTTGTGTAATGGTGGACGCGCCGTAAGTCGCGCCCGCGCGCGTGACCTGATTGAGTGCGGCGCGCGCCGTACGTACCGCATCAAATCCGTGATGGGAAAAGAATTTTCTGTCCTCTGCTGACAAAAAGGCGTTTTTTATGTTCTCCGAGATCTCGTCATACGAATACCATATCTTTTCCTCCGTTCCGAGCGCCAGCGAACGGTATTCTATCGGGACATAGGAATCGAGCTCTCCCGAACCGTCGCCGCCGTCCGTATAAAAGCGGGTCACGCTCCCGCTCCTTGCCGCGGAAAATAATAGCTCGTCCCCCGTATAATCGAGGTTCGCCGCGGCGTATGCCGCCAAAATGCCGATCCCGACCACGCACAAAAGACAGATCACAAGCAGCGTGATACCGATCGCCGCAAAGGCTTTCCGCCAACCTCTTTTTTTCATAGAAAAACGACCCCTTCGGAAAAAGACTGTAATTTCATCTTTTCCCAAAGAGATCGTTTCGAGACACGATTTCTTTTTCCTGTTTTGACAAGTTATAGAAAGTCGTTTGCACCCGCTTCGTAAAATACCGAATCGAGATACAGTCCGTCGGGCGGTGCGGTCATTCCCGCGCGTGAGCGGTAGCATGAGGAAAGAATGTCGGACATCTCCTCCGGGCGGTATCTGCCGAATGCGACCTCGACCAAGGTTCCGACGAGAATGCGTACCATATGATAAAGAAAGCCGTCGGCACGGACACGGAAAAGATACTCGTCCCCCTCCTTTTCTATCGTGAGGCGGGACAGAGTGCGGACGTGTGACATATCCTTTCCTCCCTCCGCGGTGAAGGCGGAAAAATCATGCCGACCGATCAGACATGCCGATGCCCGTCGCATCCGATTGAGTCCGTCCGGCGGGATTTCCCTTGATAGGCACCATGCTCGGTGAATGTCAAAGGGAGATGCCACTCTACGGTTGACAATGCGATAAAGATATTCCTTCGCCGTGACATCATAGCGCACGTGAAAGGCTTTGTCACATTCTTTTGCAAAAATGATTGAGATATCACGAGGCAGAAATCGGGCTGCCGCGACGGGAAGACTCTCCGGGGGGACGGTGGCGCCGTCGGCATCCACCGTGATGCAGAAGTCCCTTGCGTGGACACCCGCATCCGTCCTGCTACATCCCGTCACGCGCACCGCCACGCCGAGCGTCTCGGCAAGCGCGCGGCAAAGCTCGCCCTGCACCGTCCGTCGGTTCGGCTGTATCTGAAAGCCCGAGAAGTCGGTGCCGAGGTATTGAATGCGGGCAAAATAGCGCATGGGGTCCCTCCGTTAAACTTTATAAAACGCGAGCTTTGAGAACATATCTTCCCCGGGTGTGACCGTGGTCGACACGATCACGACGGCAAGGAATACCGCGATGAGAAACAGCGAGAGCCAATCGGCGACCGTCATTTTCCGATGCGTCATTTTCGTCCGCTTCTTATCGACGCGGTAGCAACGACATTCCATCGCGACGGCAAGCTCCTCCGCGCGCTTGAATGCCGAGGCGAAAAGCGGAATCAGAAGGGGAATCAGTGCTTTCGCTCTTTTGATCAGATTCCCACTCGAAAAATCGGCGCCGCGCGATTTCTGCGCGTTCATGATCTTCTCCGTCTCTTCCACGAGCGTGGGAATAAAACGCAGGGCGATCGTCATCATCATCGAGAAAATGTGTACGGGAATGTGCAGTTTTTCAAGGGGAGAAAGAAGGCTCTCGAGTCCGTCCGTCAGGGAGATCGGAGAGGTCGTATAGGTTAGGAGCAGACTCGTTCCGATAATCAGAAGGATCACGCGCAGCGTCATGAAGAAGGCGCGGATCAAGCCTTCTTTATAAATTTTGATGATCCAGAAGGCAACAAGCGGATCGCCCTCCCCTCGCGTCATCAGAATGTTGATGATCGAGGTAAAAAGAAGGATCAAGAGGATCGGCTTGATTCCCTTTAAGATCACCGATGCACGGATCCCCGAGATCGCCATCAGAAATGCGGTAAACAAAGTGACGAGCAAAAATGCGAGCGGCGTCGACGCCACGAACACCGTCACGATAAAGACGGTGGAAAGAAGGATCTTCGTCCGCGGGTCGAGTCTGTGCAAAATCGACTCTCCCGGGAAAAACTGACCGAGTGTAATATCCGAGATCATCGCCTGCCCTCCTTCCGATAACGAAGAAGCGCATCGCGCACGCCCTCGACGGTATAAAGCTTTCCTTCCAGAGGGATGCCTGCGGCGATCAGGCGATCGGCGATCCTTGCGACCTCGGGAACGTTGAGCCCGATCTTCGTCAGCGACTCGGCGTCCGAGAAGATCTCATCCACCGTGCCCGCGCGGTAAAGGCGCGCGTGACTCATTACGGCAACGTTATCGCAATAATATGCCATATCCTCCATCGAATGGCTGACGAGAATAACGGTGACGGCGTTCTTTTCCACATAACGGCGAAGCCCGCCAAGGATCTCCCGTCTGCCGCGGGGATCAAGCCCCGCCGCGGGTTCGTCGAGGATCAGCACCTCGGGATGCATTGCCATCACACCTGCGATGGCGACCCGTCGCTTTTGCCCGCCCGACAGCTCGAACGGAGATTTATCGAGGAGCTCTTTTCCGATGCCGGTATATTCCGCCGCCTCGAGCACCGCGGCTTCGGTCTCCTCGGGAGAGCATCCGCGGTTTCGCGGTGCGAAACCGATGTCGGAGCGCACCGTTTCGTCGAAGAGCTGGTATTCGGGATATTGCATGACCAGTCCGACGCGGAAACGCACCTTGGCAAGCTCCTTCGGCTTATCGAAGATATTCTCTCCGTCGAGCAGGACCTCCCCCTCCGACGGGCGGTAAAGTCCGTTCAGAAGGCTGACGAGCGTCGATTTTCCCGATCCCGTATGTCCGATGAGTCCCGTGATCTTCCCGCTCTCGAAGCCGAGGGAGACATCGTGCAGGGCTTCGATCTCAAACGGGGTTCCGCGTCCGTAGACGTACGAGACGTGTTTTACTTCCAGTTTATTCATGTGTTGCGTCCTTTGAAAGGAATTCGAGAAGTGCCGCCGCACATTCCTCCTCGGTCAGCGGTCCCTCCGGGATCTGCCATCCCGCGGTGCGGAGCTCATGAAGCAGTTCCGCCCCCTGCGGTGCCTCGAGGCCGAGCGCGTGCAGCTTATCCGCGTCGCCGAACACCGCGCGCGGTGTCCCGTCGGCGGCAATGGTACCGTCGTTCATGACGATGATACGATCTGCCCGTGCCGCCTCTTCCATATAGTGCGTAATGTGAAGAACGGTGATTCCCTCTTTCCGATTCAGCTTCTCCATCAATTCCACGACATCGTGTCTTCCGAGCGGGTCGAGCATGGAGGTGGATTCGTCGAAGAGGATCATCTTCGGCTTCATGGCGAGAACGCCCGCGATCGCGACGCGTTGTTTTTGTCCGCCCGACAGCTTATGCGGTGCGTGGCGGGCATACTCGCGCATACCGACGATGTCCAGCGCTTCGTCAACGCGATGTCGGATCTCCTCGCTCGGTACTCCGAGATTCTCGGGTCCGAAGGCGACATCCTCTTCCACCACGGTGGCAACCAGCTGGTTGTCGGGATTCTGAAACACCATGCCGACATCGCGACGCAGGTCGAACATATCGTCCTCCGTGAAGTTTTCATCGGTGACGTCACGCCCTTCGATGAACAGCTTTCCGCCCGTCGGCGTCAGGATCATATTGCAAAGCTTTGCGAGTGTCGACTTTCCCGAGCCGTTATGACCGAGGATCGCGACGTACTCGCCCCGACGTACCGAAAACGAAATGTCGGTGACCGCGGGTGGAATGTCGATCTTCTCCGTGCCGTCGGCATACGTGAAGGTGAGATGCTCCGCACGGATCATCTCCTCATCGCTTATCTTCATATCCGTATCTCCCATCGTTAAAAGACCACCCGCACGGAGGAGCCGCACGGCAGACAAAAGCCACTGTTCTTGACTGGCAAACCAAGCTCGTCTGCCTCGCTTTTTCCTCCGAATATCGATGTTAATCGCAGATCGGCGATATATTTCATCGTAGAGGCGGAAAGCCCCGTCGTATAAGAATTCAAAAGGTAGAAGAGCGGCTTATCCGAAAGGACCTTTGCCGTCAGGGCGACGAAATCGTCGATGTTCTCTTCTATCTTCCACACCTCGCCCGTCGGTCCTCTGCCGTAGGAGGGCGGATCGAGAATGACGGCATCGTAATGATTTCCGCGGCGGATCTCCCGCTCGATAAATTTCTTGCAATCGTCGACGATATAGCGGATCGGCGCGTCGGAAAGTCCCGAGAGCGCGGCATTCTCTTTTGCCGCGGCGACCATGCCGCGCGATGCGTCCACATGGCAGACCGATGCCCCCGATCTCGCCGCCGCGACGGTGGCGCCGCCCGTATAGGCAAACAGATTCAGGACACGAATCGGGCGTCCCGCGCCCTCGATCAGAGAACGGCAGAAATCCCAGTTCGTCGCCTGCTCGGGAAAGAGACCCGTATGCTTGAAGCCCATCGGCTTGATGCGGAAGGTCAGGTCACGATAGGTGATGTTCCACGCCTCGGGGAGGCGGTTCTCGTTCCACGCTCCGCCGCCCGAATGACTGCGGGAATAGCGCGCGTCGGCATGACGCCAGAGCGGGTCTTTCTTTTCGCTTTTCCAAATGACCTGCGGGTCGGGGCGTATGAGGCTGTATTTCCCCCACAGCTCGAGTTTTTCACCGTCCGAGGTATCGACGACGGTATAATCCTTCCATTGATTGCTGATCCACATGGCGGGCTCTCCGAATTATCGTAAATTAAAGTATTTTCCCATGGCGGAACCTCTCGAGTTCGCATGGCAGATGGCGATGGCGATGGCGTCGGCGGTATCGTCGGGCTTCGGCGGCTTTTTGAGTCGGAGGATCGAGGTGACCATTGCGATGACCTGCTGTTTTTCCGCATTGCCGTAGCCGACGACTGCCTGTTTTACCTGCGGCGGTGTGTATTCACTGATCTTTACGCCGAGCTTATGCGCGGTACAGAGAATGACGCCCCGCGCCTCGGCGACCGCGATACCCGTCGTAATGTTGTTGGTGAAGAAGAGCTCTTCCACCGCCATTTCGTCGGGGCGATATTTTTCGATGATCTCCTCCATATCGCATTGGATCTGAAGAAGTCTTGCCTCGATGTCGGTATGCGCGGGCGTGCGGATCGCACCATAGGCAATCGGACGGATCCGACCGCGCACACATTCGAGCACGCCCCATCCGACAATGGCAAGTCCCGGGTCGATTCCGAGAATAATCACGGCGCATCCCCTTTCAATCAAGTCCCTGCGGTCAGTTCTCTGCCGCCATATCCCGATTATTATACCATATCTCTGAGGAATAGTCAATATTTTCAACCGAATGTTCACGATTTTCCCGAATTTCGCGCGTTTTTTTCAGCTGCGTGTCCGTACGTTGTGAAACGCAACCGCAAATCGAGGATTTTTGCGAAAAAGGAGCGAAAAAGTGTTTGCCGCTCTTTACTTTTTCCGCAAAGTGTGTTACAATAGAGGAAGTATATCGGGAGGTGCGAGATGGAAATTCTGCGAATCGCCGTCGGCGATCTTTTGGAGCTGAAAAAGCCGCACCCCTGCGGCACGCACGTCTTCCGCGTTCTGCGAACGGGGAGCGATATCCGTATGGAATGTACGGGCTGCCGCCGCGACCTGACCCTGCCGCGCGAATCACTCGAAAAAAAGATCCGCCGCATCACGCAAGCGGCAGAAGAATAAGCCTTGGGAGATGTCTATGTTTTATTATCTGAACGGAAAACTCGCCGCGCTTGAAGCCGCACTCGCCGTCGTCGACTGTGGCGGTGTCGGCTATCAAATGACGGTTAGCCTCGTCACGTCTTCTCTGTTATCGGGAAAGATCGGAGAAAACGTAAAGCTTTATACGCATCTTGTCGTTCGTGAGGACGGCATCGAGCTCTTCGGCTTTTCTTCCTCCGAAGAGCGCAAGGCGTTTTTACAGCTCACCTCAGTCAGTGGCGTCGGTCCGAAGGCGGCAATGGGCATCCTCTCGATCATGACGCCCGACGATCTCGCGCTTGCCGTCTGCACCGAGGATGTAAAATCGATCTCCCGTGCGCCGAACGTGGGTGCCAAGACCGCGGCGCGCATCGTTCTCGAGCTTCGCGACAAGGTATCGAAGGACATGCTCTCGGGAACGGCGGGCGGCCGCACGAAGGCTTCGGCAGGGGCGGCGATCGCTACCGCACCAAGCGGAAAGCTTGCCGAGGCGACCGAGGCACTTCTCGTTCTCGGTTATGACAAGAACAGCGTCCTCGACGCACTGAAGGGCGCCGCCCCGTCCTCCGACGTCGGAGAGCTGATCAAAGCCGCCTTAAAACGCCTGTCCCGCTGAAAGGAGTACACGCATGATCGAAGAAGTCAACGAATTCGATTTTGAAAATCGGATCCTCTCGAACGAATATGCCGCCTCCGAAGACAGCGAGGTGGAAAACAGTCTCCGCCCGAAGGTTCTCGGCGATTATATCGGGCAGGAAAAAGCAAAATCCAATCTGAAGATCTATATCGAAAGTGCCAAGCGTCGGGGAGAACCGCTCGACCACGTTCTGCTCTACGGCCCTCCGGGACTCGGTAAAACCACCCTGTCGGGCATCATTGCCAACGAGCTCGGCGTCAACATTCACACGACCTCGGGACCTGCCATCGAAAAGCCAGGAGACCTCGCCGCAATTCTGACGAGTCTCGCGGAGGGGGACGTTCTCTTTATCGATGAGATCCACCGTCTTTCCCGCTCGGTGGAAGAAATTCTCTACCCCGCCATGGAAGACTACGCACTCGATATTATCATCGGAAAAGGTCCGAGCGCGCGCACCCTCCATATGCCGATCGCGAAATTCACCCTCGTCGGCGCCACGACGAGAGCGGGACAATTGACAACGCCTCTTCGCGACCGTTTCGGTGTTCTTTTGAAGCTGGAATTGTATTCTCCCGAAGAGCTCGCAACCATCGTCAGGCGCTCTGCGGGCATCTTGAATATCGACATCACCGACGAGAGTGCACTCGCAATCGCTTCCCGTTCCCGCGGGACGCCGCGAATTGCCAACCGTCTTCTGAAACGGATTCGCGATTTCGCGCTTGTCAAGGGAGACGGAAAGATCACCTCACAGATCGCGAACGATTCCCTTCTGGCGCTCGAGATCGACGAGCTCGGTCTTGACAACATTGACCGCAGAATGCTCGAGGCGATCATCCGCTTCTACGGCGGCGGTCCCGTCGGGCTCGAAACGCTCGCCGCCACCATCGGAGAGGAAGCGGTCACCATCGAGGACGTTTACGAGCCGTATCTTTTACAGATCGGGTTCCTCGCGAGAACGCCGCGCGGAAGATGTGTCACGCGTCTCGCCTACGAGCATCTCGGGATCCCCTATCTTCCCGCTGCGAACACCGCGGGCAACGTACAGGGACAGCGCATGATGGATCTTGATTCTTAAAAGCTTCTCGTTTCACAAAGACAATCGCTCAGATCAAAAAATGTCCTCACCGCACGGTAACGCGCGGTGAGGACATTTCTTTTTCAGGTCTCCATTTGTCTGCCGAGGAAAATCCCTGCGGTCTGGATCAATTTGCTTTCGATCTCCGGGGCGATCCGTCCGCTCTCGTCGGTTCCCGGCTGCCATCCCGAGAGGACACACCCGATGATGTCGCCGCCCGCAAGGATCGGCATGGCACAACTGACATAGTGCGTGCCGCCGTCCTCGGTGATGGCGATCTCCTCGCGTCCCGCGGTGTGCTGATACAGTCCGCGGGATTCGATCACGGATTCAAGCCCTGCCGAGATCTTTCTCTCCTGATACTCCCGTTTGGACGCGCCCGCCACCGTAATGACGGCATCTCTGTCACAAACGAACACGGGGAGGCCTGCCGTTTTCTGAAGCGTTTCGGCATATTCCGCGGCGAAATTCTGAAGCTCTCCGATCGGAGAGTATTTCTTGAAAATGACTTCACCTTCTCTGTCGGTGTATATTTCAAGCGGGTCGCCTTCACGGATCCGCATGGTACGTCGGATCTCCTTCGGGATCACCACCCTGCCGAGATCATCGATTCTTCTTACAATACCTGTGGCTTTCATTGTTATAACTCCTTGTTCAAAACCATATTTGGTACGGTTTTACAAGGATATTATTTGAAATCCGACGGATTTTATCCACATCGGGACAAGGGAAATTTTTCTTTTTGAATGTTTCGGGACGGCAGGGGCTGTTACTGTTACGACATGATCTCCCGCTTCACGCGGCATAGTTCGGAGACGAACGCTTTGTCAAGCTCCGAAAGCTTATATTCTTTCCGATAGATCATCAGATCCTTATATATCCGCCGATTTTCTTCGCAGGGGCGGCAGACAAGACCGTAGCGCTCAAGCAATGTCTTCGGCATCGGAGATACCCACATGAAGGTGTCCGTATTCTCCGAAAGAAGATCAAACTGGCTCCCGCGCTCGAAAACGAAGATCCGTTTCTCCACATCGGGCAGCTCTTCTTTTTTGACTTCGGAGAACGGGAGGGACGGAACGTAGGGATCGGCGTGCGCGATCTCGATATGCGACGCGAGATCGTGATAGGTGATCTTCGGAAGCGCGGCAAGCGGGCTCTCCCGACTCATCAGAAGGACATAGTGAAACTCCGTGATGAGCTCATACGACAGCCCTTTTTCCTCCATCATGTCTTTATAATATTTATCAAATGATTCGGCATACCGCAGAATGCCGAGCTTATACTTCTCTTCGAGAACGTTTCTGACGGTACGCATGGAATTCGTCTCTTTATAGAAGAGCTCCGCGCTGTCGAGCTCCGTCACGCGATGCGAAAAGGCGGCGAATGCCTCGGAAATATAGCTTGCGCGCGGGACGGAGACAGAAAATTGCTTTTTATGTACCGCACCGTCTCTGAATACCGTTTCAAGTGCGTCTACCTGTCCGAGAATGGACTTCGCATATTTCAGGAATACCTCGCCGTCCGCGGTGAGCTTCATTCCCCTTGCGGAACGTTCAAAGATCGTCACACCGAGAGAGCTCTCGAGATCGCGGATGGAGCGGCTCAGGTTCGGTTGATCGATATATAGCTTTTCCGCCGCTTTGTTGATGGAGCCCAAGGAGGCGACCTCCACGGCGTATTTCAGATATAGTAAATTCATCATGCCCTCCCGCTTTGAAATCGACACTCCTATTGTAACACAAAAAGCGGAAAAAGTCTACTGCTTTTTCCGCTTTTTGAAGAAATCGGTAGATTTTACCGACGCTTGCGTGCTTCTGCGATATTCTTTACGATCGTCTGCATTTCGTCGTACTTTTCGAGCATATCGGCGGCAAGCTTCAACTGGGCGCGTGTGCGCACAAGATTGTGACCTTCGTAATTGACCTTGAAATACTTATCCCCGGTGATATAATCGTCGAGGAAGCGGGAGGCAAGCTCAAAGGTGATGGTTACGGCACCGAGCGCCATGGCATCGATCTCTTCCTTTGTCAATGCGCTCGCGGTCTCACCGACAAAGCCTTCGGCAAACGCGCGGTATTTTTCAAGATCCAAAGCGATCTTCGAGACATCCGCCTCATCCTCCGCCGCGGTCGAGGCGGCAAAGCGGACGGCATCACCGAAGTCGTGGACGGAAAGTCCGGGCATGACCGTATCGAGATCGATCACGGTCAGCGGTTCTCCCGTCTCGGCACTGAAAAGGACATTGTTGATCTTCGTATCGTTGTGAGTCACGCGGATGGGCAGACGCCCCGACTCCGCGTCCTCGGTGAGCTTCGAGCAAAGCTCACGGTTCTGACGGATGAAATCGATCTCGGCGCTGACCTCACCGACGCGTCCGACGGGATCGGCGTCCACATCCGCGAAAAAGCGATCGAGTCTCTTCTTGGTATTGTGAAAATCGGGGATGATCTCATGCAAGGATTTCACATTGAAATCGGAGAGACGCATTTGGAATTTTCCGAACGCTTCGCCCGCGTGACGCAAAATGTTAAGATTGTCGCACTCGTTGTACGTGACCGAGCGAATGTAATTCCCTACACGCCAGCAATCGCCGTTCTCGGTATAGACGTAATTTTTTCTATTCGCCGTGTGGTGAAAATGCAAAGGCTCCTCATCGATACCGGCGGCATCGCGCAGATAGGTCGTCACCGCATCGATGTTTTCCATAACATCTTCCGGCTTCTTGAAAACGTAAGTATTGACCTTCTGAAAAAGATAATTCTTCTCTATTCCGTCCGGCGTTAGGTAGGTCACTTTATACGTCGAATTGATATTGCCGTTGTTGACGGGAGTGTATGAGGTAGCCTCCCCGCGAAGGGAAAACTTCCCTCCGAGCTCGGAAAAAAAAGAAAGCATGGAATCCATAAAAAGCCTCATATCTTCCTCTCGGAAGATAACCCTTTCGTTTGTTGATGAAGTCTCAAAAAGAATCTGGCATATGCTGCGCCTTTATTCTACGGGATACTCCGCGATCTCGCGAAAAACGGAAAGCGAGCGCTCCTCGATATACGGCAGGGCGGTGCCGAGCACATGCTCCGCGCGAAGAAAATCGCGGTATGCCGCCGCGTTCTCACCGTGAATATCCGTGCCGATGGCAACGACAAGCTCACGGTCCACCCAATCGAAAAGCTGTCTCCGACGGAAAAGTCCCGTCAGCGAGCAGGCATTCAATTGAAGCATGGCGCCGACACCGATCATTTCTTCGATATTTTTTTTTGCATAACGATCCGCGTGAGCGAGAACGACGAAATATCCGCGATCCCGCAAAACTGCGACGGAATCGCAAAAGTCCAAAGAAAATTCATTGAACGGCAACTCGAGCAAAATCGTCTTCGTGCCGTAAAAGCACAGATCGGAAAAATCGGAAAGATTTTCGATCCCCCGACAGAGCAGCACCTCCGCGCCAAGCCGAACGGTCGGCGGAATAAACGCGGGAGGCGTCTTTTTTATTGCCGCCATCAGGCTTTGATACGCCGCGGCACGGCGCCTTTGAAAATCGGGGATCGCGTGAAGATGAGGATAAAAATGCGGTGTTGCAATGATCTTATCCACCCCGGCATGTGCGGCAAGCGACAGCTGTACGAGAGAGGTAGCAACCGAAGACGAGCCGTGATCCGCACCGGGCAAAATATGCGTATGAAAATCAACGACCGACATGCCTCGCCCTCACTTATTCCCGCGTTATGCTTGTATCGTAGGAATAAGAATTGTAGGCGGCGTATCTTCCGCTTTTATATTTTGCATACGCGGTCCCATTCCCGTTTTTCGGGTCGAACGCGTCTAAGATGATCCCGCAAACGGGTGCTTCCGGCATACGCATGGACTCCACCGCCTCGTTTATACTGTTGATGTCGGAAAAACCGGCTTTTGCCACGAGGAGATAGCCGTTGACATTCTTCTTCAGAAGCAGTGCGTCCGAGACCGTGTTGACGGGAGAGGTATCAATAATAATATATTCGAATTTATCCTCGCAGTACTTCATCAGTGCTTCCATACGTTCGGAAGCGAGAAGTGCCGCGGGATTCGTCGTAGTCTTTCCCGAATACAAGACGGAAAGCCGCGAGACGGCAGACGGTTTGATATTCGGTTCCTCGTCGATACCGGCGAGGTACTCCGAAAGTCCGTGTACCTGCCCCCTTTCACCGAGCAGGCGCGCAATGCGCGGCTTTCTCAGATCGCCGTCCACGAGCAGTACGCGGTGTTCCGTGGAATTCTGTGCAAGAGTGATCGCGAGATTGATGGATACGGTGGTTTTTCCTTCTCCCGGGATCGCGCTCGTAATGACGAGCCGTTTGCACTTGTCCACGATCGGAAGGTAGAGGAGGTTCGTATATGCCGTGCGATAGGCTTCTTTGACGGCAAACGGCGTCTCTTCGCTTAAAATCAGCTTTCGGTCCTCGGCATAGGTGCCGTGCACCGATTTTCTTTTTTTCTTAAAAAAATGAAAACGGAATTTCATGCGCCCGCCGCCTCCTTATTTTCGGTCTCCGAAGCACCGACCTCCGCCTTTTGAAGCGGAATCACGCCGAGCACGGGAATGTCGAAATTGTCCTCGATCTTTTTCTTATCGCGAACGGTGGTGTCGATCGTCGAGAACAGCCAGACGCCGAGAAGCGCGAGAACGAATCCGACGACACCGCCGACGAGAGCGTTCCGCAGTGTACCGCGTCCGTTGGAGCGTGTCGGCATCTCCGGCTTTCCGAGAGGAACGACCTTGCTTGCCTTCTCGCCGAAGATCTGCAAGAATTCATCGTTGGAGATCGAGCAAATGGTATCGGCGATCGCAAAGGCGCGCTCCTTGTCGGTATCGGTCACCGAGACAGTAAACGCACGGGTCTCGTCGTTTTGAGTTACCTTGACGATCTTTTGCAGATCCGAGACCGTGACCGTTTCGTTATAGGGGGCGGGTAACGCTTTCACGACATCGGACAGGAAAATGTTCTCGGTCACCGCCATCATGTAGAGCGGGGTGTTCTGTGTCGCCGCATTGATATTCGCCTGGTCGGTCGTACGGTTGTCCTCGGAATAAAGGCAAAGCTTGGTCGACGCGGTGTAGGTCAGCGTCTTGGTCAGACGGGTATAGATCCCGACGCCCGCCGCAAAAACCGCCGCAACGATAACGATCAGCCACAGCTTCGGAAGAAACAGTCCGAGAATATCCTGAAATGTGATCTCTTCGTTCTTTTTCATATACTTCTCCTAATATGACAGCATGTCAATCGATACGGTAGTATTATACCATAGCATACACGGTTTGTCAAGGCATTTCGACAGGTTTCCCCTACCCGAGGGCGAAAGAAACGGGCAGTTTCGCTCAAAACTGCCCGTTTCTTTCGCAAATCGGTGAAAACAAAAGGTTTCGGTCTGCCGTCACGGATTTTGCTTTTTGTAGTTTTCGATATCTTCGTTCTGTACCTTTGCATATTTCGCGACCACGAGGTTCCAACCGTCGGTGTCGTCCGCGGAATAATAGGTATTGAAGATGTTGCCCGTGTAGTACGGGTTCATGAAATAGCTGTTTCCTTGGGAAGTGATACGGGTTGCCGTATTGTCGTTCAAGGTGTAGTTTACATTCGCAACGCCGTATTGCAGGAGGTTGCGGAGCGTTTCGTCTTGATTGATCGCGTAAACGATCTCCATGGCGCGATCCGGTCTTGTGCATTCGGCGGAGATGGAGAAGGCGGAGCCGTTATAAACTTCCTCGTATGTGGGCGTGTGGTAAGCGATGGTGTTGCAGATGTACCCATCCTCCTCATACTTGAAGCGATCCGCATACGTGCCGTTGACCACGCGCACATAGTCGGAGATGCCCTCCTCTGAGATGCCCTCGCCACCGATGATCGCCTCGCGAAGCTCTGCCGTATCCTCATAGGAGGTATACGACGCCATGAGGAGTGGACCGAAGTTATACTTTTCGCCCATGGATTCCTTCATTAGGAGATAATCGTAGCTGCCCGTCATACGGTTGTTCGGAACACTGTAATACTTACCGTCGTATTTCGACGCGTCGAGAAGCAACGAGGTGATCTTGGTATTGAGCATACCGTATTCCTTCGAGGCGTAATAGTCGCTCAGGTCAAGCAACTTCTCGCCCGCCATCAAGTCATTCATCATCTCGGCACTGTTGACAAGGAGAATATCGATCTTTCTGTTCCCCGAAAGCGCGGCGATCACATCGGCGTCGACGATCTTGCCGATGGTCGTTTGGATCGCTTCATTCTTCGCACTCGATGCATCCGCCCCGATCTTTGCGACCGCCTCTTCGATTTCGGGAAGTGCCGCCGTCAGTTCATCGTCGAGCACCGCATCCTCGCTCTTCGCATTTGAAAGCGCCGCTGTCAGCGTCGCGTATGCGGCGGCGAATTTCTCATTCTCCGCAAGTACGGCATCAACCTCCACGCGATACTCCGTCTCGGAAAGGTAATGAACATTTAACGACGTCTTGAAGGTCGTCTCGATATACTGCTTGATCGTACGGGAAACGGCGGTAACGGCATTCTCGTCGCTGCGCGCGTCTCCGACAATATACATTTCGAGCGTCACATCCTCGACTGTCGGCGGAACGTATGTATAGTTTTTACGGTAAGCGCCGATCTCCTCTTCGCCGCAGCTGACAAGCAAAAGCACCGTCATGACGAGGCAAAGAAGCATTGAAACGATTTTTTTCATCGGATTTTATCCTTTCCGTGGCACGGGTAGTGGTGCGGGCACAAAACATGCCCGAAATTCATCCTATATTTTACTATAAAAAATCGAAAAAGTCAAGTCAAAATCAAGGATTCCCTTTCGCTCGCCGAAATATAGTCGACTTGCATAAAACAAAAACCTTGTTTTTGTGGAAAGTGACCGTCAGTTTGCGAGATAATCCTTCAATGTTTTCGAACGGGAGGGGTGACGGAGCTTACGAAGCGCCTTCGCCTCGATCTGACGGATCCGCTCTCTCGTGATCTGGAATTGCCGTCCGACCTCCTCCAGCGTGCGGGGGCGTCCGTCCTCCAGTCCGAAGCGAAGCTTGATCACCTGCTCTTCGCGCGGAGTCAGCGTATGAAGGATGTTGCAAAGCTGCTCGCGGAGAAGCGAATAGGACGCGCTGTCGGAGGGGGCGGGAGAGTCGTTGTCCTCCACGAAGTCGCCGAGATGGCTGTCCTCCTCTTCTCCGATGGGAGTCTCGAGGGAGACGGGGTCCTGCGCGATCTTCATGATCTCGCGCACCTTCTCGGGCGTCATATTCAGCCGCTCGGCGATCTCGGCATCGGTGGCTTCGCGTCCGAGCTCCTGGAGAAGCTGTCTCGATGTACGGGACACCTTGTGTATGGTCTCTACCATATGTACGGGAATACGGATGGTACGTGCCTGATCGGCGATGGCGCGGGTGATCGCCTGACGGATCCACCATGTCGCGTAGGTCGAGAATTTATAGCCCTTGTTGTAATCGAATTTTTCGACCGCCTTGATCAAGCCGAGATTGCCCTCTTGGATCAGGTCGAGGAAGTACATTCCCTTTCCGACGTGCCGCTTCGCAATGCTGACGACCAGACGGAGGTTTGCCTCGATCAGCTCGTCCTTCGCCGCCTTGTTGCCGAGGGAGATCTGCTCCGCGAGGTACGTCTCACGCTCGGGCGTCAGAAGGGCGATCTTGCCGATCTCTTTCAGATACATACGGACGGGGTCGTCGATGGTAAGTCCTTCCTGCGTTAGGATCTTCTCCATCTTTTCCGCGGTATCGTAGGCTTCGACATCGCGCTCGATCTCCTTGAGGTTTTCCCCGTCGATCTCGTCGGGGGTCAGACCATCGATGTCCGACTGCGAGATGTCGTAATCGATGTCCTCGAGCGCCTTCATGATGTCGGAATCGCCGATGCCCTCACGCTGATTTCCGATGAGTTCCTCAATCTTTTCGTTACTCATGATATGTCTCCTTTTCGTTATTCTTCCGTTGTTTTTCGAATGCTTGCGAGAAGAGCGTTCAGCCCCTCGTAGGTATTCGTATTCTCCGCCTGTTTTTTTGCGTAGGATGTCTTCAGCGCGGAGATCGCGTCGCGGAGGACCTCCTCCCCGTTGTCCGTGAGCTCCATGCGTGCAAGCTTGATCTTTGTCAGCCGTCCGACCTCCTCGGGGGTGAAGGCTTCATTCATCCGCACGGCGGGATCCTCTCCCGCTTCATAGGCGGTTTTGAGATACAAAAACACTTTTTTGTTGAATTCGGTGAAAAAATCTTCGGCAGAAAGAAGGTTTTCTTCAAAGACCTTGCGCCTGTGATTTGGGAACAGGAGAAGAAGTCCGAGCACGTTTTCTTCGTTTTTCGCAACGGTCGGCGCCTTGACAAAATCGGCGTTGACCCGATCGGCAAAGCCGGCAGTCTCCTGTCTGATCTTTTGCGTCTGCTCCTTCGCATAGGCTCTCGCATTCCGTTTGACGATCCCCTCGACGTCGCGGGACAGTGCATCCGCCGAGACACCGAACCTCTTCGCCGCCGCACGGACGTATACGTCGCGTTCCGCCGCGGAGTAAAAGCCCGCGATCATCTCGGACATTTCGGACAGGGCGTTGATCTTCTCCTGCGGCACGTCGAGATTGTATTTGGAAAGCACGCGGTCGGTGTTGTACTCGAATTTGCTTTTGGAAGACTCGAGCGCGGCACGGAATTTTTCCTTACCGAAAGTACGTATGTATTCGTCGGGGTCCTTCGCATCGGGGACCTTGAATACGCTGACCTCCAGCCCGACCTCGCCGAGCATCCGCATGGCTCTGACCGCCGCCTTCTGCCCTGCCTCATCGGCATCGTAGGAAATAATGACCTTTTTCGTATATCGGCTCATCAGGCGTGCCTGATCGGCGGTGATCGCGGTGCCGAGCGTTGCCACCGCGTTGGTAAAGCCCGCCGCGTGCATCGCGATAACGTCCATATATCCTTCACAGAGGATCATCGTCTCGGCACAGGTCTGGCGCGCGAAATTCAGGGCAAAGAGATTCCTCGTTTTTTTGAAAACGGGGGTATCGGACGAGTTTTTATACTTCGGTTGAGAGTCGTCCATGACGCGTCCGCCGAAGGCAATTACCCGTCCCGACACGTCGATGATCGGGAACATCACGCGATTGCGGAAGGCGTCGTAATAATTCCCCCGCTCACTCTTCCCGGAAAGGAAGCCCGCGACAAGCTCCTCGTGTGTATAGCCCTTAGAGAGCATATAGCGTGTGAAGGTATCGAAACCGTCGGGCGCAAAGCCGAGCCCGAAGTGACGGACCGTTGCCATCGAGAGCGCGCGCTTTTCCGTAAAGTACCGAAGCGCGGCGCGCGCCTTCTCGTCTTCGGAAAAGAGGGCGGCGTGGTAATACTTCGCCGCATCGACATTCATTTTCAGAATACGTTCTTTGTCGATCTTCCTTGCTCCGCCGACCGCGGCGTCGGTATCGGGCAGGACATTGATCCCCACGCGCTTGGCAAGAAAGCTCACGGCATCGGGATAGTCGAGATGCTCGATCTCTCGGATGAAGGTGATCGCGTCGCCGCCGACACCGCAACCGAAGCAATAAAAGCTGTTGTCCTTCGGAAACACGGTAAAGGACGGTGATTTTTCACTGTGAAACGGGCAAAGCCCTTTCAGATTGGAGCCTGCGCGCTTCAAGGACACATAGCTGCCGACAAGCGATTCGATATCGTTGCGGGATAAAATTTCATCGATAACTTCGCGCGGTATCACATCTTCCGCCCCCTTCCGTCATTTTTCTACTTATAATATAGGGAAAAGCGCGCCGAAAACCTTTTTTCCGCGCGCTTTTTTTATTGTTTTTTCAGCAATCGAATTTTTCTTCGAGCACCGAGATCCTTGCCCTGCCCGCAGTGACCTCCGTCAGAGCCTTCACAAGGGCATCGAATTTTTCTTTTTGCAGGCTACCGCGCACCGTCACACCGTCGTCGTAGAGCGTCTCCGTCAAGCGGAAGCCGCCGTCAAAGCATCCCGCGGTCTTCGGATAATCCGCATAGCTCATACGGATCTCACAAAAGGTGTAGATCGTAAAGCATGCAATGCCAGCCTCACGCACGGCGCCGCTCGCCGCCGCGGTATACGCCCTCACGAGTCCGCCCGTACCGAGAAGCGTCCCGCCGAAATAACGGGTCACGACAATGACGGCGTCCGAGATACCGCCCTTTCGCAAAATATCCAGCGTGGGAAGTCCTGCCGTCCCCTGTGGTTCCTTATCGTCCGAAAAGCGCATGATGGAATTCTGCCGCAAAATATAGGCATAAACGTGATGCTTCGCATCGGGGTATCGCTTTTTTGCCGCCGCAATGAACGCCAGCGCCTCTTCCTCGGTCGTGACGGGCGCCGCCTCACCGATAAAGACGGACTTTTTCTCCTCATAAGTAAATGTCCCCGCCGCGCGCAGGGTAGTATACTCCTCCATGCAGCCTCCTACGGCAGAAGGTACGCGGAAAACGCGCCCTTGCCCTTTTCGTCAAGCCGCACGGTCACGGCGATCCCGTCGTCTCCGTACTCCACGGAAAGCACCGCGTAATCGCGATACAACTCGGAGAGCTTTCCTTGCTCGGTATAGGGCAAGAGCAGGCGGCAATCCGATTTTTGTGCGTGAAGAAGAGCTTCGATCGCCGAAAGCAAAAGATCGAGCCCGCGCCCTTCCTTGGCGGAAATGGCGACGGTATTCGCGATCGGCGCGGCGTGGGAAAGTCCCTCGATCCTGTCGCATTTATTGTAAACATAAAGCCGCGGCTTGTCCTTTGCACCGAGCTCATCCGCGACCGCCTCGGTCACACGAAGATGCTCCTCGACCTCGGGATCGGAAATGTCCGAGACGATCATCAGGATATCCGAGTAGCGAACCTCGTCGAGCGTCGACTTGAACGCCTCTACCAGATGGTGCGGAAGCTTACGGATAAAGCCCACCGTATCGGTGAGGAGAACGCTTTCTCCCGACGGAAGCGTCAGCTTCCTCGTTGTCGGGTCGAGGGTCGCGAAAAGCTTATCCTCCGAAAGCACGCCCGCGTCCGTCAATGCGTTCAAAAGCGTGGACTTCCCCGCGTTCGTATAACCGACGATCGCGATCTTCGGAAGTCCAGAGCGATCTCTTTGCCGTCGCATGACGAGGCGGTTACGCTCCATTTCGGCAAGCTCGTTTTCCAGTGTGCGGATCCGCTCCTTCAAATGACGTCGGTCCGTTTCGAGCTTGGATTCTCCGGGACCGCGGGAACCGATGCCGCCCCCCTGACGGGAGAGCGATGCTCCTTTGCCCGTAAGACGCGGCGCGCTGTATTTGAGCTGTGCGAGCTCTACCTGTAGTTTCCCTTCTCCGCTCGATGCGTGCAGAGCGAAGATATCGAGGATCAGCATACTGCGGTCGATCACACTGACCTCTCCGCCGATGTCCTCCTCGAGGTTGCGAATCTGCGCGGGGGAAAGCTCGAAGTCAAACACGACGACCGACGCGCCGCCTTCACGGCAAAGTGCGGCAACCTCCGCGACCTTTCCGCTCCCGATGCAGGTGCGGGGGTCGAACGCGCTTTTGATCTGGATCACGCGGGCATAGACGCGTCCGCCCGCCGTATCTAACAGCCTTGTCAGCTCGTCGAGACTGCTCTCGGTCTCTGGAAGGTCGGAAGAGCGTTCCGCCATACCGACAAGAACGGCGATCTGATTTTCAATTTCAGCCATGCAAAATACCTCCTCGGAACAGAAAAAGAGCGTCTGACGGAAAACCCTATCAAACGCTCTTTTCATGCGAAAAATTACTTCGTCATCGCGAGACGCTTCTTGAACTTATCGACACGTCCGCCGGCATCAACGAATTTCTGCTTGCCCGTATAGAACGGGTGGCACTTCGAGCAGATTTCAACATTCATATCGCCTTTTACCGAATGTGTGACGACAGTCTCGCCGCAAGCACATTTGATCGTTGCTTCCTTGTATTCGGGATGAATTCCGGTCTTCATTTTTACACCTCTTCCGATATTTCATTTCAATTGCACCCTATTATATCATACATTTTCTCTTTTTGCAAGGGGTTTTGCGATTTTTTCAAAAATTATTTTTTGCGCTGAAATGAATCGCGGGATCGCGTATTGACGGATGAAAATTTTACCTGTTATATTCCGTTCATAGCATGGTAAAATAGAAACAGAGTCCAGAGAAAGCGAGTCCTGCAAAGCGATTCCTTTCTTTGCAGGCTCAATCAATATAGATCTAAAAAATAAAACAGGAGATTCTATCCATGTCTAAGAACAAGGTTACTGTTCCCGAAGCAAAGGCTGCTCTTGAAAGATTCAAGATGGAAGCTGCAAACGAAGTCGGCGTGAACCTCAAGCAGGGCTACAACGGTGATATCACCGCTCGTCAGGCCGGCAGCGTCGGTGGTCAGATGGTTAACAATATGAACCCCGTACGAACTATGAGATTTGAACGTCACAACCGAATATCGCAAGGACACAAGATAACCGTCAAGTACGCGTTTTCCCTTACGGTATAAAGGTTTTGATGAAATAAACGTACGGAGGAACAAACAAAATGAAAGAAGCAAAAACCATCTACGAACAGCTCGGAGGTACATACCGCGAGGAAAAAGGCAACCTCGTTCCCGACGTGGAGCTACCACTACAGAAGCCCATCGGCAAATACGGACAAATGCACCTCGACTATCTCAAGCACCACCGTCGCGGAAGGTACTCATCCCTGCTCGGTGAAGGACGGCTCAACACCTACCTCTCTGAGATCGACGAACAGGCACACGAAATGCTGTCCTCTCTGACGGTAGAGCTTGCCAAGACTCAGGGCATCGACGAACACCTCAAGGCAACAGACCAAATGCGGTGGGTGCAGACGATGAACAACGTTCGCAGCTCTGCCTAAGAAACAATTATGACAACCCCAAAATAACCCCGCGTTCATTAATCGAGTAGGAGGCTACCCATTAGGTGAGCAGCCGACCTCTCACACCACCGTGC
>CAVEOF010000023.1:0-26329 GCA_963617165.1 Coriobacteriaceae bacterium
CGCCTCACGACGGACGCCCTTGCCCTCTGCTAACAGTTCCTACTGCCATGCCTGTTGTGGACTTTCACCACCATGTTGTATCGCATGCCGAGCGCACTAAAAAAACACGGCTGACAGCCATTCGGTTGTCAGCCGTGTTTTTTGTTGACCGCGTTTCTATCGATCTGCGCGTGTCCGCCCCTCAGGATAGTTCCGAGGGGGGTGAGTAGCGAAGTCGAAAATTTTTCTATCCGAGCGAAGAAATGCGGATCGCGAACGCGACCACGGACAGAATTTTTCCCGACGGGTTCCGGAAAAAAACGAAAAAACGTTTCTCCGATGTCTCGAATTTTCGACGGCGCCATCACGCATCACCGTGCGAGCTTCCGATAAGCGAGCGGGCGCATGTCCATGTATTGCTTAAAAATCTTATGGAAGTAGTTGGGGTTTGCAAATCCCGTCTCTTCCGCGATCTCCGCCATGGTGCTCTCCCCTTCCGCAAGAAGCTCGAGCGAGCGGTGGATCCGCAGATCGTTGATATAATCGACGGGCGTCTTGCCGATGCTCTCACGGAACATTTTCGTGAAGTAATCGGGCGAGACCATCATCTGCTCGGCGAGGCGGTCGATGTAGATTTTCTCCTTATAATGTGTCTCGATGTGCTCAAGGATCGGGCGCATACGCAAAACGTTATGATAGATCATGCGCTCCTGCTCGTTCTTCATCCCGCAGTAGTGACGAAGCAGAGCCGTCATCATCAGATAAATGTTTGCACGGATCGGGAGCTTATAGCAGACATCCTTGCCGAGAAATTCATCGTAGGAGTCCTGCATATAATGCGCGAGCACATCATAAACGGCGTGCGATGGACGGAATGCCGTGATACGGTTTTTCGACTGGATATAGAACATGTAGAGGATCTCGGTATCAAAGCTCTGCATGTTCGCCTCGAGGATCGAGGTATCGAACACCACACCGCGCACCGTAACGCTCCCCTCCGTGCTCTCCACACGGTGCATCATGTCCGCGGGGATATAGAAGAAGTCCCCCGTCTCGGCGGCGATGGTCGTGGTTCCGATACCGACGATCGCCTTCCCTTCCACGATCTCGAGGATCTCCATCGCCTGTGCGTGGCGGTGCGGTTTCAGAACGCCGCCCTCGCCGCTCTCGCGAAAAAATGTGAAAGGAACTGTTTCGTTTTGCATATCAATCTCCGTGATTTATATTCATTCGTCTCCGAAAAGCGGGAGTGCACCGAGGCGAAAAGACGCAGACCGTCGGACATGCGATCCGCGGTGAACGCAGAAAACGGTTTTTCTCATGCGATGTGCTCGGGGCTTTCGGAAGTGATCTTCAAGCTATGGATACAGTATAACAGATTTCCGAACATTTGTAAAGAGAATCCGACAAAAAATCCGATATTACGTGCTCTCGAATTGCGCATGGTAGAGCTCACTGTAAAATCCGCCGTGCGCGAGAAGCTCGTCGTGCGTTCCCTGCTCCACAACATCGCCGTCACGGACGACAAGGATCCTGTCGGCGTCGCGGATCGTGGAAAGGCGGTGTGCGATCACAAAGCAGGTGCGCCCGCGCATCAGGGCGAGCATGGCATCCGAAATGTCCTTTTCCGTTGCGGAATCGACATTGGAGGTCGCCTCGTCGAGGATCAGCATCGGCGAATCCATGAGCATTGCCCGCGCGATGGTCAGAAGCTGCTTTTGCCCTTTGGAGACGGCATCGCCTTCGGTGATCACGGTATCGTACCCGTCGGGGAGTCCCTCGATGTAAGTATGGATCCGCGCGGCACGGCAAGCCGCCTCGACCTGCTCCCGCGTGACGCCCTCTTTCCCGTATGCGACATTCTCGAACACCGTCCCGCGGAAGAGCCATGTCTCTTGAAGCACCATCGTATACGCGGCGCGCAGACTGTCACGGGTGAAGGAATACATA
Organism: Coriobacteriaceae bacterium; assembly: GCA_963617165.1. Classification (GTDB taxonomy): domain Bacteria; phylum Bacillota; class Clostridia; order Oscillospirales; family CAG-272; genus UBA1740. The sequence goes on from CAVEOF010000023.1 coordinate 1,930, forward strand.
TCCTCCCCGTCGAGCAGAATACTGCCCGCGTCGATATCGTAAAAGCGCATCAAAAGATGAATGATGGTCGTCTTCCCCGCGCCCGTCGGTCCGACGATCGCGGTGACGGAACCGGGCGATGCGGTAAAGGAGAGATCTTTGAGAACGGGGCGCGTCGGATCGTAGCCGAAGCGCACATGTGAAAAACGGACCTCGCCGCGCGGCGGCGGAAGTGCGCGCGCCCCGGCTATGTCCGACGGCTCCGCCGGCTCGTCGATTAGGCGGAAGACACGCTCCGCCGCGGCGAGTGCAGACTGAATGTCGGCATAGATGTTCGCGATCTGGTTGATGGGACCCGAAAACTTGCGGGAAAGAAGGACGAAGCGGGAGAGTCCCTCGAGGGTAAGTCCGCCTCCCGTCATATACAGAACGGCACCGAAAATATTGACGAGTGTCATCGAAAGGTTGTTGACGAAGTTGACCGAGGGGCCCGCCATCGTGCCGTTCGCCTCCGCGTCGACATATGCCTGCGAGGCGGCGAGGTTCTTTTCCTCAAAGCCTGCGGTGACTGCCTCCTCGGCGGCATAGGTACGGATGACCTTCTGCCCCGCGAGCATCTCCTCGGCATATCCGTTCATTTCGGCGAGTGCCGCGCTCCGACGGCGGAAGAGGGGGCGCGTGATCTTCGAGATGATGTGTGTAAGCAGAACGGAAAGCGGAATGGTGACGAAGAAAACGATCATGAGTTTCGCCGACACCGTGATCATCAGAATGAACGAGTAGACCACGGTGGCAAAGCTCGAGATGATCTGCAAAAAATCACTCGACAGGGATTCCCCGATCGTATTGACGTCATAAGTCACCGTGCTGACGATCTCGCCCGCTTGATGTCGGTCAAAAAATCCGACGGGGAGCTTTACAAGCTTTTTGTAAATATCCTCCCGCATTTTCGCGCTGATGCGTTGGGAGAGCTTCAGCATCACGACCGAGAGAAGATAGGCGATCCCCGACGACAATACATAAAAAAGCACCATAAGGAGAAGATATGTATACACGTCGGCTGTCGTTTCACCGGCGATGGCGCCGATGGCGGAGGCGGCAAGGGAGGTTCCCGTAATGGAGAGCACGCCCGAGACCACGGTCAGAAGGATCGCGGCAAGAAGCGTCCATTTGTCATGGGACAGATACCGCCAGAGCCCGCGATAAATAGAGGCGATGTCATGCCCGCGTAAGAGGTCGCGCCCGCCCGTCCGATTCTTCGGGGCAAACTGTGACGGATTCTTCATCTCTTCACCTCCCCTGTATCTCGGCGACGGCACGGTATTCCGCGTGCGTCTTTATGAGCTCTTCGTGCGTGCCGCATCCCGTAAGGACGCCGTCCTTCAAAAAGAGGATCTTATCGGCATCCTTTACGGTGGCGATCCGTTGTGAGACGAGGATCGTCGTTGTCCGCGCGCGCTTTCGCAGAGCGCCCCGAAGATCCCTGTCGGTCTTGTAATCGAGCGCGCTCGTCGCGTCGTCGAGAACCAAGATCTCGGGAGAGCCGTAGAGCGCACGGGCGAGCGTGAGACGTTGCTTCTGTCCGCCCGAAAGATTCGCTCCCCTTCCGTCGATATGCGAATCTACGCCTTCCGGGAGCGCATTGACAAAGGTGTCAGCCTGTGCCGTATGCAGCGCGTCAAAGACGGCGTCCTCCGACCGTTCACGGAAGAAGACGACGTTTTCGGCAACCGTGGCGGAAGGAACGAAGTCATACTGAAAGCAAACACCGAATTTTTGCCGGAGCTCCGCATACGGGTAGGTGCGGATGTCCCGTCCGTCAAGCAGGATCTGCCCTTCGTCGGGGTCGTAAAGGCGGAGAAGCAGGGAGAACAGCGTGCTCTTTCCCGAACCCGTCGCACCGATGATACCGAGCGTCTGTCCGCGCGCAAGCGTGAAGGAAACGTCGCGAAGATCGGGTGCCTTTTTATTGTAGGAAAAGCTCACGTGCGAAAACCGCAAATAGACGCCCTCCTCGCAGGGATCCGCCGAGGGAAGCGTCGGCATACGGCTCTCGGTCGAGAGGACCTCGGAGATCCGTTTTGCTGACGCCATACAGCGTGAGAGCTGAATGAAGATACGGGTCATCATGATCATGTTGTTCAGAATGACCGTGAAATAGGTCATAAAGGACAGAAGCGTACCCGCGGCGTGAAAGCCCGTATGCGTCGCGAGAAGCGTGCCGATGAAGATCACCGCGCAGAGCCCGAGATTCAAAAGAAGGTCGCAAAGCGGCTTCGTCAGAGAGAGCAGGCGTCCCGCCTCCACTTCCTTTTTCTCAAGACGGCGGTTGACACGACAAAAGGCGTCGGTCTCGTATTTTGTTTTCGAGAGTGCCTTAATGACACGGATCCCGCTCGCGGTCTCGTCCACCTTCCGCACCATGCCGTCGAGGATTTCCTGCTCTTCATAGTAAAGAGGGGTCGCCTTCTTTGTCACGAGCCACACGGAAAGAGACACAAGGGGGAGCGTCGCGAGCAGGGCGACGGAGAGTCTCGCATCAAGGATCAGGGTGATCACCACACCGCCGATCAGAGTGATGGGTGCTTTGACTCCGAGGCGGAAGAGTCGCGCGAGAAATGCCGTCACGTGGTAGGTATCCGTCGTCAGTCGCGAGGTCAGGGAGGGCGTGCCGTAGCTGTCGATCGCGGGCGCATCCAGCGTCACGGTCTTCAAAAACAAGTCATGCCGCAAATCGCGCGCTACATATCCCGACGCCTTCGCCGCCGTGCGGTTGCCGAGGATATGAAAAAGAAGGGTCATAAGAGAGAGAAGGAGCATCAGAACGCCCGCTCCCATCACCGCGCCAAGGTCTTCCCTCGGAACGACGTCATCGATCATATAGCCGAGAAGCGCGGGAATAAACAGCTCGCAAAAAGACGCGATCGTCTTAAAAAGCAGGCAAACGAAGATCTGTGTGCGATAGGGGCGCAGGTATCCCGAAAGCGTCTTCATGCAACTCTCTCCTCTCTTTTGAATTTGGGTATTTTTCTTTGGATTACGTAAGAATACTTCTCTCCTCACTCGGGTCGGTCGTGGTGCTTTATCTTCTGACACGCCTCATCGGACCGCGACAGGTCACGGAGCTTACGGTATTTGATTATCTGAACTCCATCACCATCGGGTCGATCGCCGCGGAGATGGCATTAACCAAAACGCTCCCCGATTTTCTGGAAGCGCTCATCGCGACGCTCGTCTACGGCATCGCAACGCTCGGGATCTCCTATCTGACACAGTTTTGTCCTCGTCTGCGTCCGATCCTCATCGGACGATCGCTGACGCTCTTTTCCGGCGGTCGCTTCGACAAAAAGAATATGAGGAGATCAAAGCTCGATCTGAACGAATTTCTCATGGGAGCGCGGAACGCGGGTTACTTTTCACTGTCCGAGGTGGAATGTGCGATCCTCGAGCCGAACGGAAAGATCAGCTTTTTACCGAAAAGCGACGCGCGCCCCCTGACACCGAAGGATGTCGCGATAGAGACCGAAAAAGCCGAGGCGCCCTTCACCGTGATCATGGAAGGGAAAATTCAGGGCGAGACGCTCGGTCGCGCGGGCTTTGACGAAACGTGGCTGACACGCGCGCTGTCCGAGCGCGGCTCCCGTGCCGCCGAGATCTTCCTCGCAACGGTGACAGAGAGCGGAACACTCGAGATCTTTCTTGAAAAAAAGAGTCGGCACGCGGGATAAGCCCGAGTGTCGACTCCCACAAGAACAAATATCGAAACGGATCAATAGAAGGTGGCAACCTCTTGCGTGGGCTTTTGTGCCCGCTCGATCTTCGTGACCGTCAAGACGGGGCCTTTGCCGCGATAGAGCTTTGAATACTCGGTCGCGAGCTTCCCCTCCACCGTCACCCAGTCGCGGGTCTTCAAGGTCAGGTCGCCCGTCCCCTTTGCCACGACGCCGCGATAGGCGATGTCCGCCTCGCAACAGGTCATGATGTGCCGTCCGATGGCATATTGCGATTTCGGAAGCGAGGGGTCGAGCGCGACGATCCCCTTGAAGCGAACCGTCTTGCCGTCGTATTTGTCGAATTCCTCGCTCATATCGCGATAGAAGAGCGCGAAGTCTTCGTCCCGGATCTCGATCACGGGTGCCGTAATATCGAACGGAAGAGGATCCTCGATGTCGTCGAAGGTGATCTCCCCCGCGGTGTCCTCATAGCAGATATTCGCCTTACGGCTGATCGTGCGGACGAGCTTATGGAGCTCATTTTTATCCGTCTTTTCGGTCGTGCGGTTGAACACCACCATCTCGGCACTTGTCAGCTTGTCCACGACGAGCGCGCGCATGTTGGCGTTGTAAGAAAGGATGGTCGTCGAATCCGCGATGAAAATTTCCTGATATACCATGAAATTTTCAGGCAGAGCGTTATAGAAGCGGTCAAGCTGCCACATGCCGTTATACTCGACGACGAGGATGTCCGCCTTCGCCTGCTTCTGCCTTGCGAGCAGACGGTCGGTCGTCAGGTCCTGTTCGTCGTCGAAGGAGGCAAACGAAACGTTATCGCCGAAGGCGGTAGGATCATACTCTTCCTCGCCGTCTTCACACCGCAGGATCAGATACTTCTTCTTTTTATCGTTGAAGTTCTCGTCCTCCATGGTCTCGATGATAAACTTTGTTTTCCCTGCCTCGAGAAATCCTGTAAACAGATATACGGGAATATCCATAAAAATCTCCGTTCCGCCGCCGATGCGGCAAAAGTCCGAAAAGCGTCCCCGCCTTCCGAAAAAAAGAGCATAGATAATTCTCCCGTCGGGAGAATCGTCGTGCGCGAGGCGACTCCGGTCAAAGCCGCCTGCGCGTCATGCGTCGGTCTTACAGCGCAAACAGTGTCTTGAGCGCGTCGCGGTCGATCCCGGAACCGATCACGCAAAGGCGTCCGATGATCCCCGCCGCGCCGTAGCGGATATCGATACCGCCCGGCACATAGTCGAAGTGAAGCCATCTGCCGTCCTCGGCGGGTACGATCCCCTTTGCACGCAGGATCATGCCGTAGGTGTGATCCTCATCGAAAGCGGAGAGGATGTCGCGGAGCTTCTCCTCGGTAAAGGTATGCGTCGTCTCGGCGCCGAAGCTCTGGAAGACCTCGTCGGCATCATGATCGTGATGATGGTGATGTCCGCAGGAGCAGTGCTCGCCGTCATGGTGATGGTGCTCATGCTCGTCCTCGTCGTCGTCATCGTCGTGATGATGCTCATGCTCGTCTTCGTCCTCATCGTGATCGTCGTGGTGGTGATGCCCGCAGGAGCAATGCTCACCGTCGTGGTGATGATGCTCGTGCTCGTCCTCGTCATCATCGTCTTCGTCGTGATGATGCCCGTGGCAGCACTCGTCCTCGTCCCCGTCCTCGTCATGGTGATGGTGGTGATGATGCTCTTCCTCGTGTGCGAGAAGCTCAAGCGCATCCTCGAGTCTGTCCTTTTGCTCCATGGCGGCGAGAATGGTCTTGCCGTCCAGCTCGCTCCACGGGGTAGTGATGATCGTCGCCTTCGCATTATGGGTGCGGAGAAGCGCTACCGCCTCCTCCACCTTTGCCGCAGGCACCACATCGGTGTGGGAAAGAACGATGGCGGAGGCGTGCTCGATCTGGTCATTGAAAAATTCGCCGAAGTTCTTCATATACATCTTGCACTTGCCCGCATCCGCGACCGTGGTGAAGCAGTTGAGCTCCGCCTTCTCGGGATCTGCCGTCGAAGCGGCGCGGATCACGTCGGAGAGCTTACCGACACCCGAGGGCTCGATGATGATGCGGTCGGGGTGATACTCGTCGATCACCTTGGCAAGCGCCGCTCTGAAATCGCCGACGAGCGAGCAACAGATACAACCCGAGTTCATCTCGGTGATCTCGATTCCCGCGTCCTTCAGAAATCCGCCGTCGATCCCGATCTCACCGAATTCGTTCTCGATCAGGACGACCTTCTCTCCCGTGTACGCCTCGGCGATCAGCTTTTTGATAAGCGTGGTTTTCCCGGCACCGAGAAAGCCCGAAAAAATATCGATCTTTGTCTTTTTCATACAGGTCACGCTGTCATAAGACAGCACTCCTTTTAATATTATTTATATAATATATTATAATCCCCTTCCGCGGGATTGTCAAGAAAGGAAACATGAAAAATGAAAATTCTTTTTGTCAACGGCTCTCCGCACGAGCACGGCGTGACCGACTGCGCCTTCGACGAATTCCGCAGCATCGCGAAAGCGGAGGGGATCGACACCGAGACCTTCTGGCTCGGGACCTCTCCGATCCTCTCCTGCATTGCCTGCGGTCTTTGCCGTCGGACGGGACGCTGTTTTTTTGAAGACGGAGTAAATGCGCTTGCCGCGCTCGCTTCCTCGGCAGACGCCTTCGTCTTCGGCACCCCCGTCCATTACGCGGGGGCGAGCGGTGCGCTGAAATGCGCGATGGGACGTCTCTTCTATTCCGCCTCCTCCGCCCTCTCGGGAAAGCCCGCAGTCGCCCTCGCCGTCTCCCGTCGCGGAGGCAACGTATCGGCGCTTTCCGAGATCGAAAAATTCTTTACCTTCTCGGGAATGCCGATCGTCAGCGGAAACTATTGGTGCATTCTGCACGGAACCACGAGAGAAGAAGCGGAGGAGGATCTCGAGGGACTTCAGACCCTGCGGATTGCGGCACGGAACCTCGTCTTCCTCACCCGTGCGATCGACCTTGCAAAAAAGAGCGGCATCCCTCTCCCGACGCCGGAGGAAAAGATCAAAACCTCCTTTATCCGATAGGATGCCGCACTTCGTTTATTTTCGTTTTCTGAGGAACAGTCGCCGAAACACGCGATAAGAAAACCGATAAATCCCGTGAATCACATAGCGCACGGGGTAGATCGCCGTCCACACCCGCACATACACGCGATAGGAGCGCTCGTCTGTCGTATGATGCTTCCCTCTCCTGACGAATTCCGACAGGATGCCGACGACGCGTTCCTTCGGCACGTATTCCGTCACGTACGTGTTATCCCCGCGGATCACATACTTTCCGTTTCGCTGTCCGATCACGCGGTGGAGGATATAGCTGTCTCCTCTGCCGTGGTACAAAACGGCGTCGTATTTTTTCGCCTCTCCTTCGAGAGGCAGAATAAACACGGTGCTGTCATGCGTATGAAAGAGGGGGCACATACTGGTTCCCTTCGTCTCGGACACATAAAATCCACGCTCGGAAAATGCGGTCAGAACGGCATCGCGGCTCTGCGCGTGCGTCTCTGTCCCGTCGAGAATCTCCTCTGCCATCGGGCGCCCCCCCTCTTCGCTTTTCTGTCTTCTTCGGAAAGTATATCACATTTTCTCTTTCCTGTCAAGCGGGAGGCGTTACATTCCGTAGCTTGCGCCGAAGATCTCGCTTTCGATTTTCAAAAGACGATTGTATTTTTCCGTTCTCTCGGCACGGGCGGGTGCACCGCTCTTGATATAGTCCGCGCCGAGCGCGACGACGAGGTCGGCGATGAAGGTGTCCCCCGTCTCTCCGCTTCGGTGGGAGAGGATCACGCGATAGCCGCTCTCCTTCGCGAGGCTGACGGTAGCGGCGGTCTCGGTCAGGGTGCCGATCTGATTCGGCTTAATGAGGATCGCATTGCCGTACCCCTCACGGACACCTTCCGCAAGGCGGGCGCGGTTAGTCACGAAGAGATCGTCTCCGACGAGCATGGTATTCTTCCCAAGGCGCTCGGTGAGTCTGCGCCAACCGTAGCCGTCCTCCTCTCCCATGCCGTCCTCGATCGAGAGGATCGGATATTTTTTCCGTAGCGTGTCGTAGAGATCGCAGAGTGCGTCGGCGGTATATTTCTTTCCGCTCTTTTTAAGAACGTACCCTCCTTCTTCTTTCCATTCGGAGGAAGCAACGTCGAGGGAGATCATAATGTCCTCACCCGCGCGATACCCCGCCTTCTCCGTCGCGGAAAGCAACCATTCGATCGCTTCTTCATCCGTTCCGAGCGAAGGGGCAAAGCCACCTTCGTCACCGACTCCCGTATCCTTCCCCGCGGCACGGAGAAGATTTTTTAAGGCGTGGTAGATCTCCGCACACATGCGAACGCCGTCGGCGAAGGAATCCGCCCTGACGGGCACGATCATGAATTCCTGAATGTCCACGTTGTTGGCGGCGTGGACACCGCCGTTCAGCACATTCATCATCGGGATCGGCATACGGGAGGCGAGTGCGCCGCCGAGATAACGGTAGAGCGGAATGCCGAGAGAGGACGCCGCCGCCCTCGCCGTCGCGAGCGAAACGGAAAGAATTGCATTTGCTCCGAGATTCGACTTATTATACGCCCCGTCCAGTGCTATCATAAGAGAGTCCGCCCTCGATTGCTCGGTCGCCGATATGCCGATGAGGGCTGGCGCTATCTTGCGCGTGACGTTTTCGACGGCGTGCTCTACCCCGAGGCGAAAGTAACGCGGGCTCTCCGTATCGCGAAGCTCACATGCCTCGTATTTTCCCGTAGACGCCCCCGAGGGGACCGACGCGGACGCACTCGTCCCGTCCTTCAGAATGACCGTAGCCTCTACGGTGGGGTTTCCGCGGGAATCGAGGATCTCCCGCGCGCGGATTTCTGTGATTTCGGTTTTCATCCTTCTGACCTTCCTTTTCCGTAACTCGGAGACGCACTGTTCGAAGGGCGTCTCCTGTCTTTCGCAAAGTATAGACAGAAAAGCACCGAATCATACAAGCGGGCATACAATAAAACTGACAGGAACGAAAGGAAGGAACCTATGATACTGCACACCGTGGAAAGCGGCGACACCGTATTCAAAATTGCGAGAAAATACGCCGTCTCGCCGATGAAGATCATCGAAAACAACGGATTACACGACCCCGACCGTCTCTCGGTCGGCGAACAACTGCTCATTCTTACTCCCACAAAAACCTATACCGTGCGCGGAGGCGACACGCTGACGAAGATCGCGAATCGGTTCGGCGTGAAAAAAAGCGAGCTGTATGAAAACAACCCACAGCTCGGCGGTACGGATACGCTCTACGCGGGACAGCTCCTCGCCATCCGATACGATACGCCGACGGGAGGCATGGCGGCGACGAACGGCTACGTTTACCCGGGGTGCGACGCCGACCGCTTCCGTGCCGTTCTTCCCTATCTTACTTACGTTACCTTCTCGGGGGTGCGCACCGACGGCGAGCACATTTTCCCCCTCGCCGATTTTTCGGAATTTCGTCGCGCGGCGAAGGCGGCGGGAAAATCCTCCCTTCTGCGCGTGACGGGCATCGGAGAGGACGAAGCCTTCCTCAAAGACCCCGCGCGCCGCGAGGCACTCATCGGAACCGTTGCCGACTTTGCAAAGGAAAAGGGGTACGACGGCATCACGCTTGCCGCCTATCGCATGGCGAAGGAGACACCAGAGGAATACGACGCTTTTTTATTGCAGGCGAAAAAATGTCTGCTCGGCTGTGACCTCCTTCTTTTCACCGAGGCGGACGCCAACGAAACGATCACGGGAAGCGATCTCTCCGACGGTGTGATCCTGATGTATGAAAAATGCACGCTCACGCCGCCTCCCTCCTTTGAAGAGGGAGAACGCGCCGTCTTTACCTCCTATGCCGAAGCCTTTGAAAGCTCGAAGGCATTTCTCGACATTTCCGCTTTCGGCTATGATGAAGGCGAACCGCTCGACAACGAAGAAATCAAAAAAATCGCATATAAATGCAAGGCAGAAATATCGACCGACGACGAGACAAAGCTGTCCGCCTTCTCCTATCGCCGCTTCGGCGGCGGGAAGCGCGAGGACCGCACCGTCCGTTTCGAGCCCCTTTCGGCGATCCGCGAAAAGCTCGGGCTCGTCTCCGAGCTCTGCTACAACGGGGTCAGCATCGACGTCGGGCGGGTACCGACCTCCGTGCTGATGCTTCTGCACGCGACCTTCTCGGGCGTCGACTACGTCTTCGGTTATATCGGGGCACACGGAGAAGAAGCCTGAGCGCGCCCTGATGCACCGAGCGTCCGCGCGCATTTCTTCCGGTCAAAGAAAAGTCGTACCGATGCTACCTTGTAAAGAAACAGCCGCCCCGCCGAAAGCAGATCTCGGCAGGGCGGCTGTGTTACTTTGTGGCTTTGCAAGTCGGGGCTTATCCCCGTCTTACTCCTTCGGAAGGCATTCACTCACGCTTTCGGAAAAATGCCCCGTATGGTTTTCCGGCTTCGAGGCGCTGCCCCGTTTTTGGGATTCTTACCTTTTCGAAGAGGCGTATTGCAAAGCTTTTTCCCGTTTTGCGTTACTTCCCTTTTTTGATTCTCACGCTTTCAGAGAAAAGAAGCGTCTCGCGTTCTCTTCCGTCAGGCGTGCCGCCTGCTCTTCTTCTATTCCGAGGATCTCGGCAAGGCGGGCGCAGGTATAGGCGAGATTCCCCGAATGGTTCAGCGTCCCGCGAAGCGGATGCGGGGCGAGATAGGGGCAATCGGTCTCGATCAGGATCCTGTCGGGCGGTACCACGGCGGCACTCTCCACCGTCCGTCTCGCATTCTGAAAGGTGAGCGTCCCCGAGAAGGAAATATAATATCCCGCGCGGACAAGCTCCTTTGCCATCTCGGGACTCCCCGAAAAGCTATGGAGAACGCCACGGGTCTTCGGATGACGAAGGATCGCCTCCGTCACGTCTCCGTGCGCCTCCCTGTCATGAATGACGACCGGCAGATCGAGCTCGGCGGCGAGGGAAAGCTGACGCTCGAAGAGATACGCCTGTTTTCCCTTATCGGTATCGGGGTAATGATAATCGAGCCCGATCTCGCCGAGGGCGACGCATTTGCTCCTCGGGTCGCGAAGCATCTGCCCGATCTCAAAAAGCGCGGCGTCGGGATCGGAGAGTTCCTGCCCGTCCGTCGGATGGATACCGAGCGCGGTATACATGTGCGGATAGCGCGCCGCCTGTATGACGGCGGCGCGGCAGGTGTCGGGTGAGGTGCCGACGTTGACGATGTCGGAGACCGTCATATCGAAGAGGCGGGTGAGGAGAGCGTCAACGCCCTCCTTGCATTCTTCGGCAAACCGCGCGTCGTAATAGTGTGCGTGGGAATCGAAATACCGCATCAGTGGATCCTGTCTCCGTTTTTCGCCGCGGGATCGAGGAAGACGACCTTGATCTCCTCCTCGCCCGAGGCGAGAAGCATTCCGTAGCTGTCGACGCCGCAGAGCTTCGCGGGCTTCAGATTGGCGACGACGATGACCTTCTTTCCGATCAGGTCGTCGGGGGTGTAAAATTTCGCGATGCCCGAGACGATCTGTCGTTTTTCGTAGCCGAGATCGACCGTGAGCTTCAGAAGCTTCTTCGCCTTCGGCACGGGCTCGCAGGTGAGGATCTCGGCGACGCGGAGCTCGGTCTTCCCGAAGTCTTCGATGCCGATGGGCTCTTCATGTGCGGGCTCCTCCGTCTTCTCTGCCTCGGCCTTCGCGGCGGCGCGGCGCGCCTCCTGCTTTTCGAGAAATTCCTTTTCGTCAAGACGGGCAAAGAGGATCCCTCCCTCTCCGAGGGGACGTCCCGCCTCGAGTGCGCCGAAGGCGGAGGTGGTGTCGTAGCTCTTCTTGTCCGTCCCGAGCTCGGCAAAGATCTTCTCCGCCGTCGTCGGAAGGTAGGGGGTCAGAAGGACCGCCGCCTGTCGGATGGTCTCAAGCAGATTGTAGAGAACGGTGCCGAGGCGCGCGCGCTTCGTTTCGTCCTTTGCCAGCGCCCACGGCATGGTCTCGTCGATATATTTGTTGGCGCGACGGAGCATGGAGAAGATCTCGTCGAGCGCGTCCGCAATGTGGTATTCCGACGCGAGGGTGTGGGAGGCATCCGCCGCGTGCTTCACGGTATTTTCGAGATCGGCGTCGATCTCCTCCCTCTCCGAGGGGGTCGGCACGATGCCGTCGAAATACTTCTTCGTCATCGCGTGCGTGCGACTGACGAGGTTTCCGAGATTATTGGCAAGATCGTTGTTGTAACGGGCGAGCACGCCTTCATAGGTGATCGCGCCGTCGGCGCCGTAGGGCATCTCGGAAAGCGCGTAATAACGCACGCCGTCGACGCCGATGTCGGAGGCAAGCTCGTCGGCGTAAACGACGTTACCGCGCGACTTGCTCATCTTATCCGTCCCGAAATTGAACCACGGGTGACCGAACACCTTCTTCGGCAGAGAAAGTCCGAGCGCCATCAGAAAGATGGGCCAGTAGATGGTATGGAACCGCAGGATATCCTTGCCGATGATGTGCACGTCGGCGGGCCACCATTTGCGGAAGGTCTCGCTCTGCTCCTCATAGCTCTTGTCGGGATCGTAACCGATGGCGGTGATATAGTTGGTCAGCGCGTCGAGCCAGACGTAAATGACATGCTTCGGATCGAAGTCGACGGGAATCCCCCAGCGAAAGGAGGTGCGGGAGACGCACAGATCCTGAAGCCCCGCCTTCAAAAAGTTGTTGACCATCTCCTTCTTGCGGCTCTCGGGCTCGATGAATTCGGGATGCTCGTCGATATACTTCATGAGGCGGTCGGCATAGGCGGACATACGGAAGAAATATGCCTCCTCCTTTGCCTGTCCGACGGGTCTGCCGCAATCGGGGCACTTCCCGTCCACGACCTGCGTCGAGGTGAAGAAGGACTCGCAGGGCTTGCAATACCAGCCCTCGTAAAATCCCTTATAAATATCTCCCTGCTCATAGAAGCGACGGAAGATCTTCTGTACCGCCTTCTCGTGATAATCGTCGGTGGTGCGGATGAAATGATCGTAGCTCGCACCCATGAGATCCCAGATCCCGCGCACCTGTGCCGCTACCTTGTCAACATACTGCTTCGGGCTGATCCCCGCCGCCTCGGCGTATTCCTCGATCTTCTGCCCGTGCTCGTCGGTTCCCGTGCAGAAAAAGACATCCTTGCCCATCTGCCGCTGGAAGCGGGCAAAGGCGTCGGACATGATGATCTCGTAGGTGTTGCCGAAATGCGGCTTTCGCGATGCGTAGGCAATGGCGGTCGTCAGATAAAACTTTTCCATCGATGTTTCTCCTTGTAATGCGGGCGGCAGATGAGCCGTGCGCGGTCTTATTACGTTATTTTACCACAGATGTGCGGCGAATACAAGTTTTTTCCCCGATTTTTTTCATAAATTCCGTGTTTTTTCTTTTTTGAGAGAAAGAATCGCGAAAAAATCCCCCGCGGGCGGGAAATAAAGATTGACATTTTCGCGCATTTCGTATATAATGGAGATATGATTTTTACGGGAGGGAGCCTATGCGAAGCTATTTTCCGACGCTCGTCGGCAATGAAGCGACATCGCGCCGCCTCGGCGAGGCGATCCGCGGCGGGACGTTTCCGCACGCGCATCTCATCGTCGGCCCTGCGGGAAGCGGAAAGCATACGCTCGCTCTCGGGATCGCCGCGGCGCTCAACTGCGAGAACGCCGCGCGGGACGAGCTCCCTCTTCCCTGCGGGATCTGCAACACCTGCCGCAGGATCCGCGAGGGGAACTTCACCGACGTCAAGCTGCTCCGCCGCACGGAAGGGCGGGCGACCATCGGCGTCGAAGAGGTGCGCGCCTTCCGCGAGGACATGTTCCTTTCCGCGAGCGAATCTTCTCATAAGATCTACATCGTCGAGGACTTCGACACCGCGACGCCCCCGGCGCAGAACGCGCTGTTGAAGGTGCTCGAGGAGCCGCCCTCCGACGTCGTGATCCTTCTTCTCGCCGACGGGTGCGGGAAGATCCTCACCACCATTCAGAGCCGTGTTCAGCTCACCCGTATGCGCAGGCTCGAGCCGCAGGTCATCGAGGACTACCTTCTGAAAAAGAGCCCCGATGCCAAAGCGTTATACGAGCGGGATGCCGAGGGCTTCCGCGCCGCCGTGCTCCGTGCGGACGGAAAGCTCGGTGCGGCGCTCACCGACGTTACGGGAAAGGAGAGTGAGTCGACGAAAAAGGCGCGTGCCGTCACCGAGGCGCTTCTCCGCGCTTCCCTGCCGAACACCCCTTACCCCGCCGTGCGTGCCGCCGTCTTTGCTCTGCCGACAAAGCGCGCGGAGCTTTCGGACGCGCTCGACGATGTGCTTCTCGCCCTGCGCGACCTCCTGCTCGTCAAATGCCGCGCGGAAGAGACCCCTCTTTTTTACACGAACCGACATGCGGCGGAGGAAGACGCCGCACCGATGACCAAAAAACGCATCCTGCGCCTTTTCGATCTCTTCTCGGAGGCGGCGGGATACAACCGACAGAACGGGAATATCACGGCGATCCTCTCGGATCTTTCGGCAAAGCTCAAAACCGTATAACAGAAAGGCAATTTCATGGAAGAAAACGAAAAGAAAGAAAACGGCGCAAAGCGCGACGGACAGGCAAAGTCCGACGCGAAGAAGCCCGAAGTCAAAAAGCCCGAGCCCCTCGTCGGCACGTTTACCGTCGTCGGTATCAATTTTCACCGCGCGGGCAAGATCTATTACTTCTCTCCCGGCAAGGAGATCTATAAGGTTGGTGACCGCGTGATCGTCGAGACCTCCCGCGGCATCGAGATCGGCACCGTGAAGCTCCCGAACCGCGACATCGACGGCAGTGAGATCACCCCGCCGCTCAAGCCCGTCCGCCGCCGCGCGACCGCAAACGACCTCGAGCGGGACGCGCGCAACCGCGAAATGGAGATGGACGCCGCCCTCATCTGCAAAAAGAAGATCAAAGAGCACGGGCTCGGTATGCGCCTCGTCGCCGCGGAATACACCTTTGACAATTCCAAGCTGATCTTCTATTTCACCTGCGAGTCCCGCGTGGACTTCCGCGAGCTGGTCAAGGATCTTGCCGCGACCTTCCGCACGCGCATCGAGCTTCGTCAGATCGGTATCCGCGACGAGGCAAAGATGATGGGCGGACTCGCCGCCTGCGGCCGTCCCTACTGTTGCTCCGACTTCCTCTCCGACTTCGTGCAGGTCTCCATCAAGATGGCGAAGGAGCAGAATTTCTCCCTCAACTCCGCGAAGGTATCGGGCGCCTGCGGCAGACTCATGTGCTGTCTGCAATACGAGCACCCCGTCTACGAGGAGGCGATCAAGGTGACGCCCCCCGTCGGCAGTACCGTCTCCACCCCCGACGGCGAAGGTGCCGTCATCGAGACGCGTCCCCTTGCGGGTGCCCTGCGCGTCAAGCTTGCTGGGAAAGACAAGGACGATATCCGTCTTTACCGCATCGCCGAGATCAAGGTCCTGAAGCTTCCCGCCAAAAAATCCGAGAAAAAGTCCTCCGAAGAAGGAAAATAACCCGTCTTTTTCCCGATTTTCCGCCTTTTTTCGTACAATACGAAAATATTTTTGAAAAAGCACTTGATTTTTTCCGCAAATATGTTACAATGAGGTATAACATTTCATTACGGAGGTAAAAACCATGGCTTATAAGATTTCCGACGAATGCATCAGCTGCGGCGCTTGCGCCGATGCTTGCCCTGTCGGCTGCATTTCCGAAGGCGACGGCAAGTATGTGATCAACGCCGATGAGTGCGTGTCCTGCGGCACCTGCGCAGACACCTGCCCCGTGGGCGCACCTGCCGAGGAATAATCCGTTTTACGGGTTTTCGGCTACATAGCAGGCTGGAACAGTCGGAACCAACCGTCCGAGTGCGACAGCCTGCTTTCTTTATTCTCCGAGCAAAATAACGAGGGCTCACACGAACGCTGCTTTTCCGCAGGAAACGAAAAGAGGCGCCGATGAAAGTCTTCCGCAAGGAAACCGACGGGCGAGGATGCATATGACATGTGAAAACGAACGAATCGACGAGGTAAACGACCGTCTCCGTCTCATTCAGAGGACGGACGGCATCACCTTCGGCACCGACGCGCTCCTGCTCGCGGGGTATATCGGCAAAGGATATACCGACGCGATGGAGCTCGGGGCGGGCTCCGGCATTCTTTCCCTGCTCCTTCTGACGCGGGAAAAGGTACAACGGGTCACGGCACTCGAGGTACAACGGGATTACGTCTCCCTCACCGAGCGCAACGCGGCGCTGAACGGACTGTCCGACCGACTCTCCCCCCGCCTTTGCGATGTGCGGGACTTTATTCCCGAAAAGGACGAGAGCTACGACCTCGTTATTACCAATCCCCCGTATATGAAGCGCGGAACGGGGTATGAAAACCCTTCCGAAAGAAAAAATATCGCGCGGCGCGAGATTCACGGCACCATCGGAGATTTTCTCCTTGCCGCGGGGCGCGCCCTCACCTATGGCGGCACCTTTGCCGCCGTGTACCGTCCCGACAGGCTTGCCTCCCTCTTTTCCGCCATGCGGACGGCAGGGATCGAGCCGAAGCGTGCGACCTTCGTCCACGCGGACGCCTCTGCCTCTGCCTCCCTCGTTCTCGTCGAGGGACGACGGGGCGGCGGCGAGGGACTCTACCTCACGCCCCCGCTCTTCCTCTTTGCGGACAGGGCGCACACCGTCGAGACGCCCGAGATACGGGAGATCGACCAAAGCGGGAGCTTCCCCGCGACCTATTATCAACGGAACAAAGGATAGCATTATGGAAGAACGCGAAAAGAACCGCGTGGAGGGGGGCACGCTCTACCTTGTCGGCACCCCCATCGGAAACCTCGCCGACCTCTCCGAACGGGCGAAGAAGATCCTCTCCGAGGTCGACTTCGTTGCCGCGGAGGATACGCGGGGATCTTTGCGCCTGCTCACCTGCTTCGGCATTCACGCGGAGCTCGTCAGCTACTTCGAGCATAACAAGAAGGCGAGCGGCGAGCGGATCCTCGAGCGGCTCAAAAGCGGAGAATCCTGCGCCCTTATCACCGACGCGGGGATGCCCGCCATCAGCGACCCCGGGGAGGATATCGTCAGGCTCTGCGCCGAGGAGGACATCCCCGTGCGCGTCGTCCCCGGTCCCTGCGCCGCCGTAAGCGCGCTTGCCCTCTCGGGGCTCCCGACGGGGAAATTCGTCTTCGAGGGCTTTCTCCCCGCAGTGCGCAGAGAGCGGGTCAGACGGCTCGAAGCGCTCGCCGCCGAAGAGCGCACCGTGATCTTTTACGAAGCGCCGCACAAGCTCATGCGGACGCTTTCCGACCTTTCCGAGATCTTCGGAGAACGTCGGAAAATTGCGATCTGCCGCGAATTAACCAAGATAAACGAAGAAACCATCCGTTTTTCCATCGGAGAAGCGGTTACATATTACAAAGAACGGGAGCCGCGCGGCGAGTACGTCCTCGTCGTGGAGGGGGCGCCCGAGGGCGCCGAAAAGCAGGCGCCGACCGTGGAGGCGCTCTCCCCTCTTGCGAGAGTGGAAGCGCTCGAGGCGGAGGGCATGTCCCGCTCCGACGCACTCAAGGCGGCGGCGCGGGCGTGCGGAATGAAGAAGAGCGACTTCTATAAGCTCCTCGAGGAAGAAAAGGACAGAGTGAGAAAGAACGGAGAATCATCATGAGAATCGTCATCAAGATCGGAACGTCGACCCTGACCCATACGACGGGGCAGTTAAACATCCGCCGCACGGAGGAGCTATGCCGCACCATCAGCGACATCAAAAACCGCGGGGACGAGGTGATCCTCGTCTCGTCGGGCGCCATCGCGATGGGGATCGGCAAACTCTCCCTCGGAGAAAAGCCGAAGGACATCGCGACAAAGCAAGCCGCCGCCGCGGTCGGTCAATGCGAACTCATGTATACCTATGACCGTCTGTTTTTGCAATATCATCACACCGTCGCCCAGCTTCTTCTGACGGGCGCCGACCTCAAAAACGAGGAACGGCACGAAAACTTCGCGCGCACGATGTCCCGTCTGCTCGCCTTAAAGACCATTCCCGTTATCAACGAAAACGACACGATCGCCACCGACGAGATCAAGGTGGGAGACAACGACACCCTCTCCGCACTCGTCGCGGTGAGCGTACGCGCCGACCTTCTCATCCTTCTTTCGGACATCGACGGGCTATTTACCGCCGACCCGCACACCGATCCGTCGGCGTCGCTCATCCGCCGCGTACCCGTCCTTACCGAGGAGATCCTATCCCTCGGCGGAGGGGCGGGAGCGCTCGGCACGGGGGGAATGAAGACCAAGCTCGCGGCGGCAAAGATCTGCACCGAAGGGGGCTGCGACATGGTGATCGCCAACGGAACGCGTCCGTCGATCCTCTACGACATCCTCGAAGACAAGCCCGCCCTCTGCACCTATTTCGAAGCAAAAAAGGAGCTCACGGTATGACGGCGCTCACAAACGAAGAGATCCTCCGCCACGCAAAGACTGCGGCAGGCGAGGTCGCGCTCCTTGACGGCGAATGCCGCACGCGGGTGCTTCTCAAGATGGCAGACGCGCTCGAGGCGGGAGCCGAAGACATTCTCACCGCCAACCGCGCGGATGTCGAGGCGGCACGCGCCACGCTCGGTGAGGTCATGCTCGACCGTCTCTCCCTCTCCCCCGCCCGCATTGCGGGAATGGCGAAGGGGATCCGCGACGCCGCCGCCCTTCCCGACCCCGTCGGTCGGGTGCTCTCGGAGGTGCGCCGTCCGAACGGACTCCACCTCCGAAAGGTCAGCGTTCCGCTCGGTCTTGTCGCCATGATCTACGAGAGCCGTCCGAACGTCACCGCCGACGCCGCGGCGCTCGCCTTCCGCAGCGGAAACGCCGTCGTGCTGAAGCCCGGGAAGGAAGCGCTCGAAACCTCTCTTGCCATCGTACACGCTCTGCGTGAGGCACTCCTTTCCGAGAAGATTTCCCCCGACGCGATCTCCATGCTCTCCGACTGCTCCCGCGCAGGAGCGAAAATTCTGATGGAGGCAGTCGGGACGGTCGACCTCCTGATTCCCCGCGGCGGTGCGGGACTCATCCGCTCCTGTGTGGAGAACGCGAAGGTCCCCTGCATCGAAACGGGCACGGGCATCTGCCACGTCTACGTCGACTGCGACGCCGACGAAGAAAAGGCGCTCGCCATCGTGGAAAACGCGAAGACGAGCCGCCCCTCGGTCTGCAACGCCGAGGAGGTGCTTCTCATCCACCGCGCGATCGCAAAGGACTTTTTGCCGAAGTTAAAAAAGCGACTCGTCGACGATCGGCGGGCACGCGGTGAAGTCCCCGTGGAGCTCCGCCTCGACGCGGAGGCGGCGGGTATCATCGACGGTGTACCCGCGGGAGAGCGTGACTTCGACACCGAATTTCTCGACTATATTTTAGCGGTCGGGATCGTGGGGGACGTCGAAGAAGCCGTGCGGCACATCGCGGCGCACTCCACGCACCACAGCGACGCCGTCCTGACGGAAAACGCCGCGACTGCGGAGCGCTTCACCCGTGCGGTGGACAGCGCCGCCGTCTATGTCAACGCGTCCACCCGCTTCACCGACGGCGGAGAATTCGGTCTCGGGTGCGAGATCGGCATTTCCACGCAAAAGTTGCATGTCCGCGGTCCGATGGGGACCGAGGCGCTTACCTCTTATAAATATATCGTTCTCGGCGACGGGCAGATCCGCTGACCCGTCCGAAGATTATATGAAAAGGAAGGATCTATCGATGACATACGATGTGGGATTTCTCGGGTGCGGCAACATGGGTTCCGCACTGGCGCGCGCCGTCTCGAAGCAAGTCGGGGGCGGGCGCATCGCGCTTTGCGACACGGATAAGGAAAAAGCAGCGGCGCTCGCCGCCTCGACGGGCGGTGTCGTCACCGACGCCGTGACGCTCGTAAAGGAATGTGACACCCTCTTCCTCGCGGTCAAGCCGCAGGGGATGAAGGACGCGCTCGCGCCCCTGCGTGAGGCGCTCGCCGCGCGGGCGGATTCCCTGCTCCTCGTCACCATGGCGGCGGGGATGCGCATCGCGGACATCCGCGCGCTCTCCGGCTTCTCGGGTAAGATCGTCCGCATCATGCCGAACACCCCCGTCGGGGTCGGTGCGGGCATCGTGCTCTACTCTCTCGGTGAAGGCGTCGGAGAAAAAGAGGAGGAGATCTTTCGTTCCCTTCTCTCCCACGCGGGACTTCTCGACCGCCTGCCCGAAGAGAAGATCGACGCGGCAGGTGCCCTCACGGGATGCGGCCCCGCCTTCGTCTACCTCTTCTGCGAGGCGCTCGCCGACGGTGCCGTCGCCTGCGGGATCCCGCGCGACAAGGCGCTTCGCTATGCGACGGGAACCGTGCTCGGTGCGGCGAAGACCGTGCTCGATACGGGGCGCCACCCTGCCGAGTTAAAAGACGCCGTCTGCTCCCCCGGCGGGACGACCATCGAAGGGGTGCGTCTGCTCGAGGAACGCGCCTTCCGCGCGGCGGCGATCGACGCGGTGATCGCGGCTTACGAAAAAACGGCAAAGCTCACAAGCGGCTCCGCCGACCCGAAAGGCAAATAATAATATCCAGAACACAAAAAGAAGGAAGCGGCGCGCCGCTTCCTTCTTTTTGCGTGTTTCGGACCGGGATTTTGTCCTCGTCCGTTTTTCGTTTTCGTATCGGGAATCTCGTCAATCCTCGTCCGTCTTGTGTTTTCTTTTCAAAGAAAATTTTAGGACGAAGGCATCGAGGTAATAGAGCGCGGCGGGCAGGACGACGGTGATCATCAGCACCGACGCGGTCGTACCGATGCCGAGCAGAAGTCCGACCGTGGAGATGGAATTCTGGCTCGAGACAAAGTGAATGACGAAGCCGCAGACCATCAAAATGAGACCCGAGGAGAAGACGGTGGGCATCGCCGCCTCCACCGAGCGGAACAGCGCATTCTCACGATCCATGCTCTGCCGATAGGCAACGTAGTTGCTCGACATCAGGATCCCGTAGTCGATCGTCGCGCCCATGAGAATACAGGTGGTCACGATATAGCTCATGAAGAAGATCCCGTTCCCGAAGATCTGCGTCGCCATCGCGAGGAAGATCGCCCCCTGGATCACCGCCACGAGGAGCACGGGCAGAGAGAGCGAGCGGAAGATGACCGCAATGATCACGAAAATGGAGATCAGGGTGAAGACGGTGATGAAGGTGTTGTCTTGATCGAAGGAGGTGGCAAGATCACGCGTACTCACGATCTCACCCGCGACGTGCGCTTCCTCGCCGAAGATCTCGATCGCTTTTTTGTAGAGGGCGTCGACGAAATCGGTCGTCTCCTTTCCCTCGTTCGGCAGGTCGACGGTGAAAAGCATCCGATCGTGCGTCTCTCCGAGGAAGAGATCGCCCGCCTTGTCGAGGTCCTTTTCCGAATCCTCGACCTTTTGCCTATGATCCTGCGTCATGCGGGTCTTCAAAAGCTCATTCGTCTCCATGTTCTCGGAAACGAAATTCAGAAGCTCGAACGCCATCATGGGAGTATCGAGCGTCAGATCGCGGTCAACGCTGTCCTTGATGTACACGCCCGCGATCTTATCGACGCCGAGGTTCTCGCCCGTCTCGCGGTTGAGGCTATCCGAGAGCGTTTTCAGGCGGTCGTAGGTCTGTTTATAGGTCTCGGCTTCCGTGCTCTCGAGCGCCTCCGTGACCGTCAGCATATCCGAGAGCCCCGCGGCGAGCGTTTCGTTTACGCGCTCCGCAACGGCGGTATTGGTCTTTGCCGCCTCGGACACGAAGCGGACGAAGCTCTCCCCGCCGATCGTCTCCTCTTCGGACAACCGACCGTTTTCGTAAAAGTAGAGAATATAGATCTGTCCGACCTCGTCGTTTGTCGCGGTGATCGTCGGTGCCGTCCCCCTCATGGCGGTAGCGATCGCCGAGACGGCGCGAAGGAATTCATCGTAACGATACGCGGATGTTGTCTTTTGATAGAGCATACGTTTCCCCGCGACGTCGCGCACGGCATTCTCCGCGGTCAGCTCTCCCGTCGCGACCATATACTCGAGTACGGGAAGAAGAGGTGCACTCACACCCGTCCCCTCGCCTGCCGACGCGCGGTAGGCGGCAAGAATGCGCTCCGCGTCCGCGGTGTCGATCGTGACGGAATAGTTTTTCGAGAGGTAGGTAACGAGGGTATCCTTCGTCACCGCTCCCATGACCTCGCCCTCAAAGCTTCGGGTCGCATACCAAAGAAGGCTCAGCCGGCTCACCGTCTCTGCGTCGAAGGCGTCGGCGAGGTTCGGATCTTTCGACGCGTCGACCATATATTTAAGCATGATCTTGAAATCCACGGTGGGCTCTTCGACGGTATCGTAGAGATAGAGACCGTAAAGCTGACGGATGCTGAAGGCATTCGGTGCGTCCGCCTCTCCGACGAGAGCGGTGATCTGCTCGCAGAACTGCTCATACGTCAGCTCACTGCCCGCAATGACGCGGACGCGGTGAACGGTATCGAGAAGGTCTTTCGTCTCCTCATCGACGAAATCCTCCGCCTCGCCCCCTGCGGTCACGCGGTCGGCGGCGTCAAAGAATTCGGCGAGAGTCATTTTGCACGCATCGGGCGTTTTATGGAGGTGATACATGGTAAAGAGGAGCTTTGCCTCCTCCTCCGAAAGGTTTGCCTTACGGACGGCTTTGTTGATGTCGTAAAGCTCTCTCGCGGTGTTCGAATAGGCATTATAATCGACAAAGACGGTATGCCCCTCCTCCGTGCGGTATGCCATCACGAAGTCGGCAAGCTTGCCTTCCTTCTCGTAAGAATCCGCACTCTTCGGGTAAACGACGACGACCGAGTTATTCCGTCCGAAGGTACCGACGATCTCGGGATTCCCCGCGCCGCTGTCGGTGAAGAGGTAGCCGTTCAGTCCGCCGAGTGCGCCCGCGGCAATGACGAGAGCGAACGCGACGGGCAATATCACGCGTCCCGCCTTCTTCGCAAGGGCGGAAAACGCGGCGCCGTGCGGAACGAAGGCGTGCTTCTTCGTCTTTTTCAAAAGCGGGTCAAACAAAAGCACGAGGGCGGGCAGAAGCGTCAAGGCGGTAAAGAGCGAGATGAGAATTCCCTTCATTAGGACGATACCGATATCGAAGCCGATGGTGAAGGTCATGAACAGAAGGGCGAGAAGTCCCGCGACCGTAGTCAGAGCGCTGGCGCTGACGGGCTTCAACACATGTCGCACTGCGGTGAGCATGGCGGTGAAATTGTCCTTTGCCCCTTCCTTCTCCCGTCTGTACGTATGGAGGAGGACGATGCTGTAATCGATCGACAGGGCGAGCTGTAAAATGGCGGCGATGGAATTCGTGATGTAGGAGATCTCACCAAACATCAGGTTCGTGCCGCGGTTGATGAGCACGGCGACGCCCGAGGCGGCGAGCAGGGTGAAGGGCTCGAGCCACGACTCGGAGGTGATCAGCAAAATGACGACGACAAGCGCGAGGGACAGGGCGAGGATGAAGACCATCTCGCTCGTGATGGCGTCCTGAAGCTCCTGCTTTTCGATCACGGTGCCGCCGTATTCCATCCCCTCGTACTCGGCGAAGGCGGTCTTGATGTCTTTGGCGACCTGCTTTGCGTTCGGCGAATAGTTGTCACCGTCGATGAGGACGGAGAGCAGAGCGCTTTTGTCCTTGCGGTAGGCGGTGTTGTCCTTATCGTAGCTGACGGTGAGGACGTTCGGGATCTCCTCAATCCTCTTTTTGACCTCCTCCACCTCGTCGTCCGAGGCGTTCTTCAGCATGACCTGTATGCTTCCCGTCATGCCGAATTCCTCGTCGATGATCTCGAGCGCCATCTTGGTCTCGGTCTTATCGGACAGGTAGTCCGAAAGGTCGTAGTTGATCTCTACCTTCTTCATCATAAAGAGGGAGAGCACGGACATGGCGACAAACAAAAGAAGAATGACGGAGATGACGATGCGTTCTGTCCTCTTTTCCGTTTTCTGCATAATGACTCCTTTCCTTCCGACGGCAAAGCCGCGCGGAAGCTCTTGCTTTTTTCTTCGGTTTATAGTATAATAAATCTCGAACGAAAACGGAAGCACACTTTTTCGTCAAGTGTAAGAATTCTTGCTTTTTATAAAAAAGTGTAAGGAAAGTGCCGATGAAAGAATACAAAAACGCGCAAAGAACCAAAAATTGGATCCGCAAAGCCTTCGCCGAGCTGATGGCGGAAAAGAGATCCATCGACAAGATCACGGTGACGGAGCTTGCAAAGCGGGCGGATATTTCCAAGACGACCTTCTACTACCACTACCCCGATATTTACGCGGTGGCGGAGGAATTCGAGTCCGAGATCACCGCGGCGCTGACCGAGACGCTCGACGCGCTCGGGCAGGACGATTATTCGGAGGACATCCGAAAGATCCTCCGCTTCATCGAAGCGAACGAGGAGACCTATCGGTGTATTGTCGGCGGGGGGAATCTCACCTTCCTCGTCGGGAGACTGAAGAGCATTTTCACAAAGCGGCTGTCGGAGTCGGCGCCCACCTACGGATTCTCAAAGAACAAGGAAAAATGCTCGGTGCAGATCTGCTTTCTCGCGGGTGCCTGCGTCGACGTGATCATCGAATATCTGAAAGGAAATCTCACGACTTCCCTCGATACGGTGGGCGAGGTGGTCTGCGAGGCG
>CAVEOF010000024.1:0-25277 GCA_963617165.1 Coriobacteriaceae bacterium
ACATGAAGGAGCTCGGCATGAGCCTCTCGGAGATCCGCGAGGTGCTCGGAAAAGAGGACATCACCCTGATCGAGTCGATCCTCATCCGCAAGAACGAGCAGCTCCATCGTCAGATGCGGGAGCTGAAATCCCGCCACGACGCGGTGGAACGGGCGATCGCCAGCGTGGAGCGCTATCGGAAATCCCCCGTCAAGGGCACCATCGCACTCGAATACATCGACCGCCGCTACCTTATGGGGCTCCCGTGCCGAAAGAATTTTTACGAGGGGGACATCCGCGACTACGAGGAAGAGCTCTTGAACCTTCGCCACGCTCTCACAGAGCAGGGACTTTCGCACCTTCATTCCTACGCGACGGGGACGAGCATCGCCATGGAGGATTACCTCGCCGGGCGCTTTCGGGCAAAGGACGTGTTCGCCTTCATCGATCACAGGGACACCGAGCGCTTCCGCGACGCGGTGATCTCGGACAGCGGCATGTATGCCTGCATCTACCTCGACCGCTACGAGGACGAGCCGGGCTGTGCCGAGAGGCTCCTCGCCGCCTGCCGTGAGAACGGCTGGCACATCGCGGGGGACTATATCTGCGAGGTGCTGACGGAATTCAACGTGTTCGACGGGGACAGACGGGGCATGTTTCTGCGCTTGCAGGTGCCCGTCACCTTCGACCGTGTCGATTCCTGACGGCACGCGTCTGACCCCGCCCGTCGGGCATAAGGTTTTTTCGGAATTGTAAACAATTTGATTTTTTTCTCATCTTCTTGACTCTCATCCTGCATGAGGGTATATAATAAAGGCGAAAGCGAGAGCAGTCCTCTCGGTTTCGCCATATTTTTTCTTATCAAGGAGGCTTTTTCCATGGAGAAAATCAAGGTTGTACAGTACGGTTGCGGTAAAATGAGCAAGTACATTCTTCGGTATTTGCACGAGCACGGCGCGCAGATCGTCGGTGCGATCGATGTGAATCCCGCGGTGGTCGGTCAGGATGTGGGCGACTTTGCGGGTCTCGGCGTCAAGACGGGCGTCATCATCTCGAAGGATGCGGACAAGGTTCTCGACGAGTGCGACGCGGACGTCGCCATCGTGACCCTCTTCAGCTTCATCGGTGATATTTACGATCACGTAGAAAAGTGCGTAAAGCGCGGCATCAACGTCATCACCACCTGCGAGGAAGCCATCTATCCTTGGACGACCTCCGCCGCTCAGATCAATCGTCTCGACGCACTCGCCAAAGAGACGGGCTGCACGATCACGGGCAGCGGTATGCAGGATATTTTCTGGATCAACATGGTCGCGCTCGTCGCGGGCGGTTGCCACAAGATCACGAAGATCAAGGGCGCATATAGCTATAATGTAGACGAGTACGGTCTCGCCCTCGCAAAGGCACACGGATGCGACCTGACGAAGGAAGAATTCGAAAAGCAGATCGCGCATCCCTCGTCCTTCGAGCCCTCCTATGCATGGAACGCGAGCGAAGCCCTCGCGAACAAACTCGGACTGACGATCAAGTCCATCACGCAAAAGCACGTTCCCTGTATCATCGACCACGACATCGAGTCCTCGACGCTCGGCAAGACCATTAAGGCAGGCCGTTGCATCGGTATGTCCGCCGTCGTGACCATCGAGACGATGCAGGGCATCACCATCGAGGAGGAGACCATCGGTAAAGTTTACGGTCCCGACGACGGCGATATGTGCGACTGGAAGATCACGGGTGAGCCGGATACGGAGTTCCACGTTGTGAAGCCCGCGACGGTCGAGCACACCTGCGCCACGGTCGTCAACCGTCTGCCCTCTCTTCTCACCGCGCCCGCAGGCTACGTGACCGCCGATCAGCTGGCGCCGAACGAGTACCTCACCTACCCGATGGAGTATTACTGCTGAACTCCGTCGGACCATCGCGCGTAGCATTCATTCCGATCACTCCCGCCCCCTTTCGGCTTCGCCGAAAGGGGGCATTTTTTGCATTGCAGTAGGCAAAGAGAAGGTTTTTCGAAAAAAATAAAGCGGCTTGTGCTGTAAATGCGACACAAGCCGCTTTTTCTGCCGTCAGTGAAAATTATCGAAGTGGCGGTAAAGCATCAATTATAAGCAGAAAATCAGCCGAAAGTGTGGCAGAAAGCCTCATTTTCGGCTGATTTTTGGTCGGGATGACAGGAGTCGAACCTGCTTGAACTTGCTCCCAAAGCAAGCGGGTAACCGTTACCCTACATCCCGATATTCAATTTTTTAGGTCAAATCCGTAAGTGGTCAAATCTGTGGTCAAAAGTTTTTTGCCGAACATGAAGACGGCGAAAAAACGAGAAAACGGAGAAAAACGGAGATTTTGCGAGCTTTCGGCGGTCGCCTTGTGAGGCGGTCACACGCTCCCAAACCACGCGCGCTACCAACTGCGCTACATCCCGAATACCTAAACAGTATAGCAAAAAATACAGGGAATGTCAAGTGGCGGCGCGGTTTTTGTATGGACTTTTTCGTTAAAACAGCATAACGAAGCGCGGTAGCTACGCCCTGCGACTGCTCCCCTACCACCGCCACAACAAAGCGTGAATTCCCAAAGCAACTTCCGCCGCAGAATTTGAAGCAGAATTTACTTCGGAAATTCAAATTTTTTCGTTAATCCGTACCTTTCATGGAGAGGGTCCTGCCTCCGTCGCACAGATAGGTTTGCCCCGTGATAAAGCGTGCCTTGTCGGAGGCGAGGAAGGCGACGAGGTTGGCAATATCCTCCGCGGTGCATTTTTCGCCGAGGAAATTGGTTTTTGTGGCGCGGGCGGTGTCGTTGCCCTCTTCGGGGCGCATGACGATGCCGGGGGGCGACCACGTTGACATTGATCTTGTAGACGCCGAGCTCTTTCGCGAGCGATCTTGTCAAGGACATGATGCCTCCCTTGGCTGCCGCGTATTCGGAGCAATTCGCGAGCCCGTTGATCCCGACGGCAGAGGCGAAATGAATGATCTTTCCGCCCGTGCCTTGCTTTATCATGATCCTCGCGGCGGCACGGCTTGCGAAGATCGCACCGTAAAGATTGACCTTCAGCACCTTGTCTATGACCTCGTCCGTTTGTTCGACGAGAGGGACGTAAGTACCACCCGCGATCCTTGCGCTTCCGCCCGCGATATGTATCAGGATGTCAAGACTGCCGAAGTCCTCCGACGCTCGGGATATGGCGCCCTCTATCGCCTGCGGGTCGCTCACGTCGGCAGGGTATCCCTTTGCCAGACCGCCCGCGGCACGGATCTTATCCACCGCCGACAGGACGGCGCTTTCATTGATATCGCATACCGCAATTTGTGTTCCTTCCTTTGCGAGAGTCAACGCCGTTTGCAGTCCGATATAACCCGCCGCCCCTGTAACAAAAGCCGTTTTGCTATTCATTATTTACATTCTCCTTGTTTTTTAAGTAAATTTTTGCTTTTTCTCTTTGCTTTCGGATAAGATCGCATCCATGAGTTTACCAAAAAATGCGCCACATATTTTTAACTTTCTACATAGACCCCGAGAGACCGACAGGAAAAAGCCCCCGGCGGCATAGCACTTTTCTCAAGCGTCTACGCGATGGCTGGCGCCTTCATTTCGGATCACCTTCTCATATCTTCATCCCGATAACATTAAAACACAAACCGCGTCGGAAGTAAATAGCACAAACGGCGTTTTTAACAAATTCGATATACGGGTTTGAAACGGCGCAAAGATGAGGTATAATGATGACAGACGGGAGGTGTCGATCTTGCGGGAAGACATTTTATCAGAATTGGTGGTTAAGAAAATTCATTCGATATCGACGGTATATACGGAAAAGAAGACCGCGGCAAAAAGAAAAAATCGAGCACTGTGGGCGCTCGTCATTAAGTACGAAGGGGAAACGCGCTACCTCTGTGGCGGGCGGGAGTATCGCTCCGATCTGCATCATATCACCGTTTTGCCGAAGGGCAGCGACTACGATTGGTGCTGCGTCGAGTCCGGGCATTTCGCGGTGATCGAGTTCGACTGCGACACGACCTATCCCGAGATCCTTTCGTTTCCCGTGAAGAACGGGGAAGCGCTCCTGAATGTCATGAAGAGAATGGAAGTCAACCGAACGCTGAAAAAGCCGTCCTACGCATTGGATGAGTTTCGGGACCTATACGGACTTTTGTCCTCTCTTTTGCAGACCGTCGGGGAAAAATACGTGCCGTCCGCAAAGGAGAGGAAGCTCCGCCCCGCCATCGAGTACATCGCGGAGAATTCCCACCTTCAGATCCGAAACGAAGATCTCGCACGGGTGACGGGACTTTCCGAGGTGTATTTTCGAAAGCTGTTTCGGGAGGTCACGGGCATGTCACCGATGAGCTACGTTCTCTCCGTCAAAATGAAAAAAGCGAAGGAAATGCCGGGGAGCGATTATTCGAGCATCACGGACATCGCCTCTTCGATCGGCTATCGGAGCGTCTACGATTTCTCGCGGAGCTTCAAAAAATATACGGGCGAGTCGCCCTCGCACTACGCAAAAACGGGAAGCGGCGAAGGGCAATGATGACTGCCTTCGCCCTTCGCGCAAAAGCGGCGTCAGGATAGCTTCCGAAACATCTGACGGGCGACGCGCTCGTAATTTTCGCGGTCGGTCTCGATACAGCGCCCCATGTGATAGTAAAAATTCGTGCGGTTCATATTTGATTTTGCCAACACCTCGCGGATCGGGATCTCGCGGCGTTGATAGGCGCAGACGAGACGGATGAAGGCGTCGGGGTAGCCGCGCTCGGGTCTGCCGAAGCGGACGCCGTTCTTTTTGGCGATGGCGATGCCCTCCGCCTGCCGTGCGCGGATGTTCGCACGTTCGTTTTCCGCGACGAAGGAAAGCACCTGCAGAACGATGTCCGAGATGAATTTTCCGACGAGGTTTTCGTTCTTCGTCCGGGTATCGAGCAGGGGCATGTCGAGCACGAGAATGTCCGCACCGATCTTCGTCGTAATTCGGCTCCATTCCTCGATGATCATATCGTAATTTCTGCCGAGGCGGTCGATGGACTTGATGACGAGAAGGTCCCCTGCCTTCAGCTTTTTCAACATGCGGATGTAGGCGGTACGGATGAAATCCTTGCCGCTTTTTTTATCGGCGTAAATTTGTTTTTCCGATATGCCGAACTCGCGGAAGGCGGCAAGCTGGCGCTCAAGATGCTGGTCGGTGGTGGATACTCTGGCGTATGCGTATGTCATAACTCTCTCCTTTGCAGATTTATAAATAGTTTTTGACGCAGATTCTCGCCTTTTACGAAATAAGAACGGGAAATGAAGGCAAAAAACGCTGAAAATACTATATCACAAATCATAAAAGGAAGTATGAACAAAAACGCATGACCGCAGGAAATACATTCTCGCAGTTATGCGTTTTTATATACTTTCGCCCCGACGATAAACGGATGTTTTGCCCTCCGTCTGCGGGAGAGCCCCGAGCTGTTACGCAGGCAAAGGCTTCTCCGCATCAGGCGGAAGTCGCAGGCGCTCTTCCGTACAGCTCGGTGTACTCCGCGAGAAATCGCGCCTCCCCCTCTCCGAGAGGGCGGGGAAGACGGAATTCCCAGTTTCCGCTCTGCGTGCCGGGAGTGTTGATCCGCCCCTCGCTCCCGAGTCCGAGCAGATCCTGCACCGTCAGTATCGCAAGATCGGAGACCGAAGAGAGCGCCGCGAGCATCATATTCCGACAGAGCGTCTCTTCATTCTCCGCGAGAAGATAGCGCATCGCGCGCTCAATGTCCCGCGGTGCCGCATGACGGCAAAATCCGCGCAGCGTGTCGTTGTCATGCGTCCCTGTGTAAACAACACTTTGCATCGGATAGCGATACGGCAGATAATCGCCCGCCTCTCTGGAATCGAAAGCGAATTGCAGTACCTTCATCCCCGGAATGTCGACGGCACGCAAAAGCTCGCGCACACTGTCGGTGACGAAGCCGAGATCCTCCGCGACGAGGGGAAGATCTCCGAGCGCTTCGCGCGCCGTGCGGAAGAGCTCCGCGCCGGGCCCGCGCTGCCACGTCCCCTCTCTCGCATCTTCCGCCCCGGCACCGACGGTGTAGAAGGCGTCGAAGCCGCGGAAATGGTCGATGCGCAACAGATCGAACATCCCGAGCGCGAAGGAAAGCCGCTCGAGCCAGAAGCGATACCCCCGCTCCCGCATCACATCGAAGCGGTAGACAGGGTTCCCCCACAGTTGCCCGCCCGCCGAAAAGGCATCGGGCGGACACCCCGCGACGAGGGAGGGAGCCCCGCGCGCGTCGAGAAAGAATTCGTCCCGACGGAAAAAGACCTCGGCGCTGTCCGCCGATACGTAGAAGGGAAGGTCACCGAAGAGACGCACCCCCCGCCGCGCCGCATAGACCTTCAGCCTGACCCATTGGGTGAAAAAGAGATATTGCACCCCCTTTTCGTAGCGGATCTCCTCCGAGAGACGGCGGCGCGCTTCCTCGAGCGCCGCGGCATTCCCTTCCCGCTCTCCCGCACGCCATTCCCAAAAGGGAGCGCCGCGGTTCTCCCGTTTCAGCGCGGTGAACAGCGCGTAGTCCTCGAGCCACCCCGACGCGTCCGCGAAAAACTGATTGAGCCCCGCGGGCGGCGCCTCGAACAGACGCTTCACCGCTTTGCGAAGGAGGGGTTCCTTGCGCAAAAACAGGGCGCCGTAGTCCACCCTGTCCCGCGGAATATCCGAGAACAGCCCGCGATATTCGTCGGAGGAGAGAAGCCCGTCCTCCGCGAGCAGATCGGGGTCGATAAAGTACGGATTGCCCGCAAAGGTCGAAAAGCTCTGATAGGGTGAATTCCCGTAGCCCGTCGGACCGACGGGGAGCAGCTGCCAATAGGTTTGCTTCGCTTCCGCCAGAAAGTCGATCCATGCGTAAGCCTCTTTTCCGAGCGTGCCGATCCCGTGCTCCCCGGGCAGGGAAAAGACGGGGAGCAGAAGCCCCGCGCTCCGCGCTATCCTCATGCGCCGTGTGCGAGCGCGACGCCCGTCTCCGCGTCGAACAGATGCCCCGCGCGCAGGTTCATTTTCAGGGAAACGGTAATGCCGCTCGAAAGCTTTTCCGCAGAGGAAATGCGGGCGACGACGGGCGTCTTTCCGAGGTGTCCGTGCAGATAGAATTCGGTGCCCATCATCTCGGAGATCTCCGCCTTCATGTCGAAATCGCCGCTCCCCGCCTTCGCGAGGGAGAAGCTCTCGGGGCGGATGCCGAAGAGAAGCGTCTCGCCGACGTAGGCGCGTGCCGCCTCCCGCATGGAGGGAGGCAGAGGAAGCGTCCCGCAGGAAAAGGCGATGCTCTCGCCCCCCTTTTCCACCGTCACGGGAAGAAAATTCATCTCGGGCGTGCCGATAAAGCCCGCGACGAAACGGTTGACGGGAAAATGATAGAGATTTTCGGGCGTGTCCGCCTGTTGGATCACGCCGTCCCGTATGACGACGATCCTGTCCGCCATGGTCATCGCCTCGGTCTGATCGTGCGTGACGTAGACGAAGGTCGTGCCGAGCTCCTCGTGCAGCTTCGCAATGCGGGAGCGCATTTCGCCGCGCAGCTTGGCATCCAGGTTGGAGAGGGGCTCGTCGAGTAAGAAGACGGCGGGATGGCGCACCATCGCACGCCCGAGTGCGACGCGCTGGCGCTGTCCGCCCGAAAGGGCGCGCGGCTTGCGGTCGAGATACCCCTCGATGTCGAGCATTTTTGCCGCCTCGCGCACGCGGCGGTCGATCTCGTCGCGCGGTACCTTCCGAAGCTCGAGGGCGAACGCCATGTTTTTATAAACGCTCATGTGCGGGTAGAGCGCGTAGCTCTGGAACACCATGGCGATGTCTCTGTCCTTCGGGGCGACGTCGTTGACCCGCCGCTCGCCGATATACAGATCGCCGCCCGAGATCTCCTCGAGTCCCGCGATCATGCGGAGCGTCGTGGATTTGCCGCATCCCGAGGGACCGACGAGGATCATGAATTCGCGGTCGCGGATCTCGAGATTCAGCCCGTCGATGACGGTGTGCCCGTCCTCATAGGTTTTGACAATGTTCCGAAGGGAAATCGAAGCCATAGAAATTCTCCTTTCGCCGTCCGTCAGCCCTTGACCGCACCCGCGACGACACCTTTGATAATATATTTTTGCCCGAACAGATAGAAGATCACGATCGGGATGATGGCGAGGACAAGCATCGCCATGAGCCCTCCGTAGTCGGTCGAGCCGTACGCCCCCTGCATCGCGATCTGGATCGCGACGGGGATCGTCTTTTTGTCGGTGCCGAGGATGAGGTAGGGGAGCAGATAGTCGTTCCATATCCACATGGTATTCAGAATGGCGACGGTGACGGTCGTCGGCTTCAGAATGGGGAAGACGACGAGGAAAAAGGTCCCGATCGGGGAGGCGCCGTCGATGGTCGCCGCCTCTTCGATCTCATGCGGAATGCTTTTCAGAAAGCCGCTCATCATGAAGACCGACAGCCCCGCGCCGAAGCCGAGGTAGACGGGGACGATACCGGGCAGATTCGCGAGTCCGAGACGGTTCACCGTAAAGGTCATCGTGTACATCACCATCTGGAAGGGGACGATCATGCTGAAAACGAAGAGGTAGTAAAGCGCGTTCGAGAGCTTTCCCCGCATACGGAGCAGATACCACGCCGTCATCGAGCAGAAGATCAGGATCGCCGCGACCGAGAAAACGGTGATAAACAGCGAGCGCCCGAAGGCGGCGAAAAATCCCGTCGCGGAAAGCCCCGAAATATAGTTCTGAAAGCCGACGAAAGTCGTGGCGTTCGGGAACGCGAAGGGGTCGCCCGAAATATAGAATCTCGACTTAAAGGAATTCATCAGCACGAGCAGAACGGGAACCAAAAACAGAATGGCGAGAAGGCACAAAAAGACGAAAATGACTACTTTTGTTGATTTTTTGTCACTGTTGACACGCATATTATGCCTCCTCTTCCCGACTCGACGTGAATTTTAACTGTAAGAGCGCAAGCAGCGCGACAATGAGAAAGAAGACGACCGCCTTCGCCTGTCCGACCCCCTGCCAGCCGACTCTGCCGTAGAAGGTGTTGTAGATGTTGAGGGCAAGCATCTCCGTGCTCTTTTCGGGTGCACCCGCCGTCAGGGCGAGGTTCTGGTCGAACATTTTGAAGGAGTTGGTCATGGTCAGAAAGGTGCAGATGGTGATCGAGGGCATGACGGCGGGGATCTTGATGCGGAAGAGCGTCTTCGTCGGGGAGGCGCCGTCGATCGCCGCCGCCTCGAGAAGATCTTCGGGGATGTTCTGTAGCCCCGCGATATAAATGACCATCATATACCCGATTAGCTGCCAGTTCGTCAGCAGGACGAGACCCCAGAAGCCGTAGGACGCCGCGTAGGTGATGTCGACACCGAAACGGGCGAGCACACCGTTGATGAGCAGATTCCAGATATAGCCGAGGACGATGCCGCCGATGAGGTTCGGCAGAAAGAAGACCGAGCGGAACAGATTCGTCCCGCGGATGCCACGCGTCAGAAGGAGCGCCAAGGCAAAGGCAAATACGTTGACCGTGAGAATGGAAACGATCGTGAAAAGGACGGTGAAGCCGAGGGCGTGAAGAAAGCTCGCGTCGTCGGTGAACGCCTTGATATAGTTTTCGAAGCCGCACCATTTCGCATTGGTCACGGTGGTGAATTCGGTGAAGGAAAGCCCGACACCGAGAACAAAGGGAACGACGAAGGAAAGACAGAAGGCGATGAGGGTGGGAAGCACGAACAGGGGAAAGTATTTTTTCAGGGAATTGCGGTTCATGACGACGGCCTCCCCTTACGAGGCGCTTTCCTTATTCCAGCTCGCAACCATGTCGGATTTGACGGCGCTCCATTCCTTGCTGCCCTGCGCGTAGCGGAGAAGGGACGCGCCGAAATCGTCCTTAAACTTCTGAGAGGGGAAGACCGTGAAATTCCACGGCACCGAGGTAAGGCTCTCGTCCTGCATATAGCGGAGCACCTCGCGGGCAAGCGGATCGCTCGGTACCTCGTCCTCCGAGAAGGTGTCGAAGGGCGCGATGAAGCCGAGCTCCTCCGTGATATACTTCTTGCCGTAGTCGCTCGAGTAGAGCCAATAGATGAAGTCTGCCGCCGCCTTCTGCTCCTCGGCGCTCGCCTTCTTGTTGATGGCGTAGAAGTTTTCGGTACCGATGCAGAGTCCCTGCGTCTCCTCGCCCTCGACGCCCGTGTAGATCGGCAGATACTTGATGTTTTCCGCCGTCACCTTGTTGCCCGCGACGTCGGCGATCTGACTCCACGCCCAGTTTCCGTTTTGTACCATGGCGCACTTTTCGAGGGCGAATTCCGCCATCGAGTCGACGACACTCTTCGTGCCGAGGGTGCGGCGGTCGACGGTGGAACGGTTGATATAAAGGTCAAAAATATTCTTGAAATTCTTGTCGTAGGAGAATTCGACGGTCTTCGTCTCGTCGGAAGAGAGGTCGACTCCGCGCGCCTTGAATTCGTAATAGATCGGAAGGTTTGCGAGATGCGTCTGCCAGCGCCAGTCCTCTCCGCTTTTCAGGGAAGTGGCGGCAAAGACGCCCTCGATGCCGAGCGCGCTCTTTTTCGCACTCATGTCGGCGACGAGCTCCGCGAGGGCGGAGAAGCTCTTGATGTCCGCCATCGAGGTGTAGGAGGTCCCCTTGTCGGAAAGGGCAAAGTATTTGTCGGTGATCTTCTGATTATAAAGGATTCCGTAGCCCTCCACGACGTAGGGGATGCCGTAGACGCCCCCGTCCGCTCCCGTGACGGCAAGATTCTTGTCCGACAGATGTCGATACAGCTCGGTGTCCGAGAGGTCGGCGCAGTAGTCCGCCCACGCGGCGTACCCCTTCGGGCCGTTGATCTGGAAGAGGGTCGGCGCCTCGGAGGTCGACATCTTCGCCGCGAGCGTCTGCTCGTAGGCGTTGTTGGCGGCGGTGTCGACGATGACGCGCACCCCCGTCTGCTTTTCGTATTCGGCGGCGAGCGCCTTGTATTTATCCGCGATCTCGGGCTTGAAGTTGAGGTAGCGGACGGTGATGCCCTCCGTGCGGTTACAGGAGGCGAGAAGACCCGCACACCCGAGAAGGAGTGCCGCCCCGAGGATGAGGGCGAGACTTCGTTTCAGAATTTTCATATCGATACTCCTATCAAAAATTGGATCAAAGCATGGCAAAAGCCGTTGTGCTATGGTATAGTCTTCGGAGAAAAGTCAAAATTATGCGGACAAAGATCCGCGCGTTTTCGCTCTTTTCGACGCATCCCGCACGCTTTTTGCGATCTGCTCCCGTGTTTTCAAAGAATTAAAATATTTTCTCTTTACAAAGAAGAAAAAATATGCTACAATAAAACGAAAAGAGGGGAGGGTACTCATGCGCATCGATAAAATGATCTCCGACCTCGGGGTCGCCTCACGCCGCACCGCGGCGGCGAGCGCCGCGCGAGGGGGCGTGCTCGTCAACGGCATTCCCGTCCGCGACCTCTCCCGTCACATCGACCCCGTGCGTGACAGAGTGACCTATCTCGGTGAGACGCTCGTCTACCACCGCTTCGTCTACTATATGCTGAATAAGCCGGCGGGCTACGTCAGCGCGACGGAGGACAGACGCTATCCGTGCGTTACGGAGCTTTTGCCCGAGCGGGCACGGCAGATGGATCTCTTTCCCGTCGGCAGACTCGATAAGGACACGCTCGGTCTGATGATCCTCACGAACGACGGCGCCCTCGCACACAGGCTTCTGACCCCGCACCGCCACGTGGAGAAGGAATACGTCTTTTCGGCGGACGCACCCCTTTCTCCCGATGCGGAGGAGCGCTTTCGCTCGGGACTCACGATCGACGGGGGTGAGGTGTGTAAGAGCGCCGTGCTCACCCTTTCCCCCGACAGAAGGTCGGGACACGTCGTTCTGACGGAGGGGAAGTATCATCAGATCAAACGGATGGTCGAGGCGGTCGGCGCCCGCGTGACCTCGCTCGAGCGGGTGCGCTTTGCCGACATTCTGCTCGATCCTGCCCTCTCCCGCGGAGAATTCCGCCCCCTGACCGAGGAGGAGATCGAGGGACTTCGCACCGCGGAATAAGAAGACCCGACAAAGACCGCCGTCAACGTCAATCAAAATTGCCCGTCGCCGAAAGGGCGCGCGGGCGTACATAAAAGGAGAACCCATGGACATTCTTAAGACACTGGCAAAGGAACTTTCCTTAAAAGAAGAGCAGGTGGAAAAGACCGTCGCCCTGATCGATGAGGGGAACACGATCCCCTTCATCTCCCGTTACCGCAAGGAAGTGACGGGGAGTCTCGACGATACCGTCCTGCGCGAGCTTTACGACAGACTTCAATATTTGAGAAAGCTGAACGAGCGGAAGGAAGAGATCTCCGCCTTGATCGCCGCACAGGAAAAGCTGACGCCCGAGATCACCTTCGCGCTCGAGAACGCGAAGACCCTCGTCGAGCTCGAGGACATCTACCGTCCCTTCAAGCCGAAGCGCACGACGCGCGCGTCCATCGCTCGCGCAAAGGGGCTTGAGCCGCTCGCGAACTATATCATGGAACAGCGTGACGTCTACGACCCCGCCATCGAAAAATACGCCGAGGAGTTTATCTCGACGGAGGAGGGAAAAGAGGTTCCCGACGCCGCCGCGGCGCTCGCGGGCGCGTCGGACATCATCGCGGAGGACGTTTCGAACGATGCCGAGATCCGCAAGCTGCTTCGTGCCTTCACCTTCGAGCACGGGACGCTCGACACAAAGGGCGCGAAGGAGGAGAGCTCGGTCTACGAGAATTATTACGACTTCTCGGAGCCGATCAAAAAGCTCAAAGGGCACAGAGTCCTCGCCATCAACCGCGGCGAGAAGGAGGAATTCCTCAAGGTGTCGGTGAACGTCTCCGAGGAGGAGGCGATCGCCCAGCTCGTCGCCCGCGTTATTACAAACAAGAAGTCGCCCGCACTGCCTTATCTGATGGCGACCCTGACCGACGCCTACGAGCGGCTTCTGTTCCCCGCCATCGAAAGAGAAGTGCGCACCGCCCTCTTCGACGACGCGTCGGAGGGAGCACTCAAGGTGTTTGCGGAAAACCTGCGCAACCTTCTGCTCGTCTCCCCGCTGAAAGGAAAGACCGTGCTCGGCTACGACCCCGGTTTCCGTACGGGATGTAAACTGGCGGTTGTCGATAAGACGGGTAAGGTGCTCGATACGGGGGTCATTTATCCCACCGAGCCGCGGCGGGACATCGAGGGCTCGAGACGGAAGGTCCTTGCCTTGATCGAAAAATATAAGATCGACGTGATCTCCATCGGCAACGGGACCGCCTCGCGTGAGTCGGAGCGCTTTATCGCCGACACCCTGCGCGATCCGCACTGCCCGAAGGGAGTCAAATATACCATCGTTTCCGAGGCGGGCGCCTCGGTGTACTCCGCGTCGAAGCTCGGCGCCGAGGAATTCCCCGACTACGACGTCACGCAGAGAAGCGCGGTCTCCATCGCGCGCAGACTCCAAGATCCCCTCGCCGAGCTCGTCAAGATCGAGCCGAAGGCGATCGGCGTCGGTCAGTATCAGCACGATATGAAGCAGGCGCGCCTGTCCGAGGCACTCGGCGGCGTGGTCGAGGACTGTGTGAACGGTGTCGGCGTGGACATCAACACGGCGTCCTATTCGCTTCTTTCCTACGTCTCGGGCATCAACATGACCGCGGCGAAGAACATCGTCGCCTTCCGTGAGGCGAACGGAGAATTCAAGACGAGAAAGCAGATTCTCAAGGTGCCGAAGATCGGCGAGAAGGCGTTTGTGCAGTGCGCGGGCTTCCTTCGTATCCCGGGGGCAAAGGACGTGCTCGATTCCACGGGCGTTCACCCCGAGTCCTATCCGATCGCCGAGGCGCTCCTCGCGAAATTCGGCTACACCGACGAGGACGTGAGAGCGAACAATCTGGCGCTCCTCCGCTTTAAGGCGGAGCAGTACGGCAAGGCAAAGCTCGCACGCGAGCTCGGCTGCGGCGAGCCGACGCTCGAAGACATCATCAAGGAGCTTGAGAAGCCGGGACGCGACATCCGTGACGATGCGCCCGCTCCCGTCCTTTCGACCGACGTCCTCGAGATCACCGACCTGAAACCCGATATGCAGCTCAAGGGCACCGTCCGCAACGTCGTGGATTTCGGTTGCTTTGTCGACATCGGCGTACACCACGACGGTCTTCTCCACATTTCCGAGATGAGCGACAAATTTGTCAAGCGCGCCTCCGACCTCTTCTCGGTCGGCGACGTGATCGAGGTCAAGATCAAGGACGTCGACGTGGCGAAGCACCGCATCGCCCTGACGAGAAAGGGCATGAAGTCCGAATAAGCTTCGGCGACGCAAAGAAATGGTACGAGAGGAGAGGGTATGTTCGGCTACGTAAGACCCGACAGCGGGGAGCTGCGCGTCAAAGATTACGA
Organism: Coriobacteriaceae bacterium; assembly: GCA_963617165.1. GTDB lineage: Bacteria > Bacillota > Clostridia > Oscillospirales > CAG-272 > UBA1740. Next base: position 14,420 of record CAVEOF010000024.1, read on the forward strand.
CTTTTACCGCGCGACCTATTGCGGCATCTGCCGCGAGACGGGGCGCGTGACGGGGAACGCGTCGCGCTTCGCTTTGAGCTACGACGCCGTGTTTCTCGCGCTGGTGCGTATGCTCTTCATCGGGGAAGAGGAATTTTCCTCCCGTATGCGCCGATGTGCCGTTCATCCTCTCAAAAAGCGGAATATGCTGGATCCGAACCCCGCGATCACCTATACCGCACGCGTCTTCGCTCTGCTCTCCTACCATAAGCTGCGGGATGACCTCTCGGACGAGGGGGCATTGACCCGCGCCGCGGCGCTCCCCCTCCGACCGATCCTCGCCCATGCGCGGGCGCGCGCAGGCTACGCGGAACTCGATCGTCTGATAGCGGAAAAGCTCTCCGAGATCTCGGAGATGGAGAGGGCGAAGCTCTCTCGCGTCGATCCGCCCGCCTCTCTGTTCGGCGATCTGCTCGGGGCGGTGTTCGCCTCGGGACTTCCCGAGAGGGAGGGGAGAGTCACACGGGAGATCGGCTATCGGCTCGGGAAATTCATCTACGCTGCCGATGCCGCGGAGGATTACGAAAAGGACCTGCGTCGCGGACGCTATAACCCCTACGTTCTCTCCTACGGCGGGAAGCCCCTGACGCGGGAGAACCGCGAGACGATCCGCACGGCGCTCCTCCTCGAAGCATCGCGCATGGCGCGGGCGGTGGAGCTCTTGCCCTTCGGGAACCGACGGATCCTCGAAAATCTCATCAAAAATATTACCTACCGCGGACTCGTGCGCCGCATCGCCTTCCTGACGGACGGGGAAGACGAAAAGAAACTCACCCCGTCCGAAGAAAGGAAGTCCGAGACGTGAAGGATGCATATACCGTACTCGGCGTGTCGAGAGACGCGACCGACGACGAGATCAAGGAGGCGTATCGCGCCCTTGCGAGAAAATACCACCCCGACAATTACGGGGACGACAATCCCTTAAAGGATCTCGCGAGCGAAAAGATGCAGGAGATCAACGCCGCATACGACGAGATCCGCCGCGAACGGGGGAGCGGGAAGAATCAGAGCTCCTCGGGCACGGGGAGCGGTACCTCGTCGGCGGGGGGCATTTACGCCGACATCCGCCGCGCGCTCAATTCGCATCGCTTCGGCGAGGCGGCGAAGCTCATTTCCTCGGTGCCCGAGGGGGAGAGGATCGCCGAATGGCATTATCTCAACAGCATCCTGATCATGCGCCGCGGCAACGTCAACGACGCGATGCGGGAGCTTGAGATCGCGTGCGACATGGATCCCGGGAATATGGAATACCAGAAGGCGAAGGAAATGTTCAACAACTCCGCCCGCGGGTACGGCAGTACCTATTACGGCGGGACGGGGAACACGACGACGAGCTCGTCCTCCGACTGCTGCGAGGTCTGCCTCACGATCAAGCTCTGTGACTGCCTTTGCGAATGTATGGGCGGCGACCTGATCCCCTGCATTTAAGTCATGCGGGAGACGAAGAAGATCACGCTCAGCGCCATGATGACGGCGCTTGCCGTCGCGCTGATGGTGCTCGGCGCGGTGATAGAGACGCTCGATCTGACGATCGTGGCGGTGGCATCCTTTACCGTGGTGTTCGTGCAGGTGGAGATCGGCGCGCCGTACAATTTCTGTACGTGGCTCGCCGCCTCGCTTCTGGCGTTTATTTTCTTCCCCCACAGCTTCGTGTGGGCGGAATTCCTGCTCGTGTTCGGTGCCTACCCCGTCTTGAAAGGGTACATCGAGCGTCTGCCGCGCGCCGCGTGGCTCCCCGTGAAGCTTTTGCTTTTCAACGTGCAATTCGCGGCGCTTTACGCCGTCGTCCGCTTCGTGCTCGGGATGGAGGACCTTTTCTACGACAAGTGGTTCCTCAACGTCCTTTTGTACCTCCTCGCGAACGTGACGCTCTTCGCGTATGACAAGCTCATTACCGTTGTCGTGCGCATCTATTTTCTCAAGTATCGGGAAAAATTCAAAAAATTTCTCAAATGATCCGAAAGGAATGTTTCAAAGGATATGACAAAGGTCGGATTTATCTCCCTCGGCTGTTCCAAGAATCTCGTCGATACCGAGGTCATGCTTCGCTCCCTTCACGACGCGGGGTATGAGATCACGCCCGACGAGAGCGAGGCGGAGATCATCGTCGTCAACACCTGCGGCTTTATCGAAAGTGCAAAGAAAGAATCGATCGACAGCATTTTGGATGTCGCATGGCTGAAAAAACACGGAAAATGTAAATATATCATAGCGACAGGGTGCCTTGTGGAGCGCTACCGCGAGGAAGTGATGAAGGAAATGCCCGAGGTGGACGCCCTTCTCGGCGTCGGAAGTCTCTCGCATATCGTCGATGCCCTCCGCGCGGTGGAGAGAGGAGAGAACTATATCTCCTTCGAGGATAAGGAGACCTCTCCCCTCGGCGGTGAGCGTCTTCTCACGACCCCCGAATACAGCGCCTATCTGAAGATCGGAGAGGGATGCGACAACCGTTGCACCTATTGTGCGATCCCGCTGATCCGCGGGCATTTTCGTTCCCGCCCGATGGAATCGCTGATCGCGGAGGCAAAGGAGCTCGAGGCGCTCGGCGTGAAGGAGATCAACCTCATCGCGCAGGACACCTCCCGCTACGGACTCGATCTGTACGGAGAGTATCGACTCGCAGCACTGGTTCGCCGCATCACCGAGGAGACGCGCATCCCGTGGATCCGCATCCTCTATTGCTATCCCGATAAGATCACCGACGAGCTGATCGAAGAATTCCGCACGAACGATCGCCTCGTCAAATACATGGACATCCCGATCCAGCACATCTCGGACGGCGTGCTCGTCCGCATGAATCGCCACGGAAGAAAGCAGCTGATCGTCGACACGGTGAAAAAGCTTCGTGAGCGTGTTCCGGGCATCATCCTTCGCACGACGGCGATGGTGGGCTTCCCCGGGGAGACCGAGGAGGAATTCTCCGAGCTTTGCGATTACGTCAAGGAGGCGAAATTCGACCGCTTCGGCGCCTTCACCTTCTCGCCCGAGGAGGGGACGGCGGCCGCGACCATGGACGGGCAGATCGACGAGCAGACAAAGCAGGATCGCTACGACATCCTGATGCAGACGCAGCTCACCGTCACGGAAGAGCTGAACGCGAAGCGGATCGGCAGTACCCTGACCGTTCTGACCGAAGGGTACGACAGCGCCGCGGGCATTCACTACGGACGCTCCTTCGCCGACGCGCCCGACGTGGACGGAAAGGTCTACTTCCGCTCAAAGACGCGCATCCCCGAAGGCACCTTCGTCGAGGTGAAGATCGAAGAGGCGCTGGATTATGATCTCATAGGAGAAGCGCAAAGCGCGACGTAAGGTCGGCAGGAACATGGCGTCGGCGTGTCGCGCATAGAATTTTCTCGATTCGGAGCCTTGAGTCCGAATCGATTCCGCTTGCGCGGAATACCGAAAATTCGGAACGTAGGCAAGGGCAAAGCGCGACGTAAGGTCGGCAGGAACATAGCGTCGGCGTGTCGCGCATAGAATTTTCTCGATTCGGAGCCTTAAGTCCGAATCGATTCCGCTTGCGCGGAATACCGAAAATTCGGTATGTACGGTGCAACGAATAATAGAAAAAACGAATAGCAGAATATAATAAGATAAGGTTTGCGTGGTGTCGACACACTCGCAAAAAAACTTTTCAAATTAAAATCACGGCGCATGTGGCGCCTTGTCACTTTGGTGACGGAGGAGAATGACATGAACAAAAAGAGTATGAATTTACCGAATACGCTTTCCTTACTTCGCGTGGCGCTTGTGCCCGCGTTTGTGGTGACTCTGATCTTCATGCGGGAGATCGCCGTCTGGGGGAAGCTTGTCCCCGCCTTCATCTACATATTGACCGCCTTCACCGATATGCTCGACGGGAAGATCGCGAGAAAATACGGGCTCGTGACCGATTTCGGAAAATTCATCGACCCGCTCGCGGATAAATTCATGGTGCTTTCTTCCATGATCTCGCTCGATGCCGTGATGTTCCTCGAGGGACAGGTGACGGAGGCGATCGTCTTTCTGTTCGTTGTCCTCGTGATCCTGCTTCGTGAGCTCGGCGTGACGAGCCTTCGCCTCGTGGTGGCAGGGAAGAGCGGCATCGTCGTCGCCGCGAGCATCTTCGGCAAGGCGAAGACCGTCTCGCAGATGGTCGGCACGGTGCTGATCCTTCTTGAAAGCATGGTATTCCCCTTCTCGGCACAGTCGCACGTCATCGCGTATATCGCGATGGGCATCATGGTCGTGACCACCCTCTTCTCGGGCATCGATTACCTGAAGAGCTATCTCCCCTACATCGATACGAATACCTGAAGAATACCGAAAAGATGATCTCGGACAAAAACCACAGCCGCCGCAAGCGAACGTTCGCTTGCGGCGGCTGTGATTGTATTTAAGAAAACGCTTATTTTTCGTCGCTCGTGACCTTCTTCATGCGGATCGCGATCTTCGGACGATCGCGGAAGTCGGTGGGGACGGCGGCGATCTCGTCTACGGCGTGCATCCCCGAGACGACCTTGCCGAACGCGGCATAGGCGCCGTCAAGATGCGGGGCATCCGCGTGCATGATGAAGAATTGCGAGGAGGCGGAATTCGGGTCGGAGGCGCGCGCCATGGAGATGACGCCGCGCGTATGACGGATCGGGTTGTCAAAGCCGTTCTGGCGGAATTCTCCCCTGATCGTATGCTCCGAGCCGCCCATGCCGTTGCCGAGCGGGTCGCCCCCCTGGATCATAAAGCCGGGAATGACGCGGTGAAAGGTCAGCCCGTCATAAAAGCCGGCATTCACGAGGGCGAGAAAGTTTTTCACCGTTTCGGGCGCCGCCTCGGGGTAGAGCTCGATCTCGATCTTCTGTCCGTTGTCCATTTCGATAGTAACCATGTTTTCTGTCTTCCTTTCGGTATTTTTTGCATATGCTCATAATTTTTCGGGAATCGGAATATAATAATGTAAATAAATATAGGGAAATTCGGAGGTTTTATGGATCGCGAGAAACTTTCGACCTATGCGCACCTCATTGTCTGCATTGCGGGAGCCGTGCTTCTCGTCTACTTTTTTGCAAAGTACGTTCTGCTCCTCTTCCTCCCCTTTCTGATCGCGTGGGGCGCGGCGTTTGCCGTTCGCCCGCTTGCCGAAGGGGTGGCGCGGCGCACCCGTCTGTCCGTGAGGCTCTGCCGTGTGCTCCTGACGGTGCTTTGCCTGCTTCTGTTCTTTGCCGTGCTCGGCGGACTTCTCGTCGGCGCGGGTGCGGAGGCGTGGCGGCTCCTCTCGGGGCTCGGCGACGGGGAAGAGCTCGCGGAGAAATTCCTCGCCATCCTGCGCCTGCCCGTCGGTTGGTTCGGGGATACGGAGGCGGGCGCCGCTCTCGCCGAGCAGGTGACGCTCGCCTTCGGAAACGCGCTGTCCGCCCTCCTCTCGGGGGCGGTGGCGTTTCTCTCCGGGGCGATCGCCGTCGTGCCGCGGGTATTCCTCTTCCTCATCGTATGCGCCATCGCGTCGGTTTATTTTTCCTTCGACCTCGAGCACATCAACGCCGCCGTCAGAGGAAAATTGCCCGAGAAGGCGGCACGCGCGCTCATCGGCTTCAAGGACGGCTTTCTGCACACGCTGGTGCGCTATCTGCGTTCCTATCTTATTATTATGGCAATGACCTTTGCCATCATGCTGACGGGCTTTCTGCTCCTCGGCATCCGCTATGCGCTTCTCGCCGCGATCATCGTCGCCCTGCTCGATATGCTTCCCGTTATCGGCGTCGGGACGGTGCTCGTACCGTGGAGCGTGTTCGCCCTCGTCTCGGGGAATACGGGGCTCGCCGTCGGACTCTTCCTTCTCTTCGCGGCAAACGAGCTGATCCGCCAGTTCACCGAGCCGAAGATCGTCGGCAGACATCTCGGCATCCATCCGCTCCTGACCCTCATTTTCCTCTACGTCGGGTATGCGCTCTTCGGTGTCCTCGGATTGCTCCTCATTCCGATCGCCACCGTCGCCTATCAGGCGGCGACGAGAAAAGGGGGAGAAGGCGGAAAAGAAGGGCGCGGAAAGGACGGAGAAGAAAGCCGCAAAGACGAAAAAGAAGAGAGCAAAAAAGTCGGCAAAGAAGCAAGTCAAAAAGACGAAAAAGAAACGAGTCGAAAAGACGGAAGAAAAGCGAACGGCACGCCGCCCGTGTCCGAGACGCAGAAATAGCGCCTCTTCCGATAATAGAAAACGGTGCCTTGTCGGCACCGTTTTCTATTGCGGCGACTTATGCGCGCTCAACCTTGCCCGAACGAAGGCAACGGGAGCAGACATAGACCGTCTTGTGCGAGCCGTTGACAACCGCTTTGACACGGCGGATGTTGGGCTTCCATGTTCTGTTCGTCTTACGGTTGGAGTGAGAAACGTTATGTCCGAACGTGACGCCCTTACCGCAAATGCTGCAATTTGCCATTTTGATACCTCCTGTTCTTCCGCTTTTATGGGAAGATACTTATCTCAATCATAAATCGACAAACGGTATTATAGCATATCTTTTCGAAAAATGCAAGCCCTTTTTCAAGATTTTTTGTTTTTTGAGAAAATATTTTTTTCTGTTGACAACTTTCGCGGGGTGTGGTAGAATAACCTGCGGACGGTGAATGACATCTCATGCCGTCGAAAAGGGCGCGTCCGTGCACGTCGCCCGAAGGAGAAGTCTTGAAGCTGATACTTGCAACCAACAACAAAAACAAAGTGCGCGAGATCCGCGAGATCCTCGGCACACGGTTTGAGGAGATCCTGTCTCTTTCCGAGGCGGGCATCGTCCACGAGACGGTCGAGGACGGAGATACCTTCGCAAAGAACGCCGAAAAGAAGGCGCGCGAGATCGCCGAGCTCTCGGGCACGGCGGCGCTCGCCGACGACAGCGGGATCTCGGTGGACGCCCTCGGCGGCGCTCCCGGCGTGTACAGTGCACGCTTTGCGGGAGAACACGGAGACGATAAAAAGAATACCGCGCTTCTGCTTGAAAAGCTCGCAGGGGAGAGCGACCGCGGGGCGCATTACACCGCCGCCGTCGCCCTCGTCTATCCCGACGGGCGCCTCCTTTCCGCCGAAGGGTACCTCTTCGGTAAGATCGCCGACGCCCCGCGCGGGACGGGCGGCTTCGGCTACGACCCCGTGTTTATTCCCGAGGGAGGGAACCGCACGCTCGCGGAGTACACCGAGGACGAGAAGAACGCGGTGAGCCACCGCGCCCGCGCCCTCGCCGCTCTGCTCGAAAAGCTCGGAGAATAGGAGAAGGGAATGGACGTCTTTTTCCTTGTGCTTCAGATCATCGGCGTCATCGGCTTTTCGGTCTCGGGCGCGATGGTCGCCATCCGTCGGGAGACGGACATCGTCGGCGTGGTGATCCTCGCCCTGACGACGACCTTCGGCGGAGGCATCATGCGCGATCTTTGCATTTCCTCCGAGCCGCCGCGCTTTTTCACGATGTATACCGAGATCGCGATCTCGATCGCCGTCGCCCTCGCCGTCTTCTTCCTCGCACGGCATTATAAAGAAAAGTATCTCGAGCGCGAAGGCGCGCTCCTCGCCGTCGATAACGTGTTCGACGCGGTCGGCATCGGCATTTTTTCGGTCATCGGGACCGAGATCTCGCTGAACGCGGGATATACCGAGCCCCTTCTCGCCATCCTGATGGGGACGGTCTCGGGCGTCGGCGGAGGCGTGGTGCGCGATGTCCTCGTGCGGGACATTCCCTTCGTCCTGAAAAAGCGGATCTACGTCCTCGCTACGTTTGCGGGGGCGGCATCCTACTATCTGCTTTGGAAGCTCGGCGTCCCCGACGCCGTCTCCCTTTCCGTCGGTGCGGCGATCGTTTTCGCCCTGCGGATGCTCGCCACCGCCTTCAAATGGAACATGCCGAAGGCGATCGATTTCTCCTCCGTGCGCGGAGAACATGCAAAATCGGCGCATACGGACGAAAAAAACAAAAAAGTTTCCTAAACCTATTTACATTTGAAGAAAAGTATGCTATAATAACTCGGTACCCGTATTGAGGGATCGGTGTATGACCCTGCTCCGCCGTAGGAGATACCGCGGCGTGGTTTGCGTTTTCACCCGCACCGACCGCTTCGATCCGGGAATAAAAAAAGAAAGGTGAGAACAGATGATTTCCAAGGAGACAAAAACCGCCATCATCGCCGAGTACAAGATCAACGAGAAGGACACCGGTTCGCCCGAAGTGCAGATCGCTATTCTGACGGACAGAATCAACTCGCTGACCGAGCACATGAAGAAGAATCCGAAGGACTTCCACTCGCAGAGAGGTCTTTCGAAGATGGTCGGTCACAGAAAACAGCTTCTGAACTATCTTGCGAAAAAGGACATCGAAAGATACAGAGCTGTCATCAAGAAGCTCGGTCTCAGAAAGTAAGTTTCGCTTTCCCACGACCGCTATAAGAGACGGGAACGGGATTTCTTCGTTCCCGTTTCTTATGAAAACAAAAAAACAAAATCACGGGGCGGCGGAAGTAGCAGTTAAATACGCGCTCGGTATCGCGAGCGTATATTTAAGTGCTATGTTCGCTTCGCTCCGAAAAAAGGAGAAAGAAAATGGTAGAAAGATTCAAAACATTCGACAGCTACAAAAAGTACACCTACGATTTCGCGGGCAGACCGCTCGTGATCGAGACGGGAAAGGTCGCGGGACTTGCGAACGGCTCGGTCATGATCCGCTACGGTGAGACCACCGTCCTCGCGTGCGCGACCGCGTCCGCCGCTCCCCGTGAGGGCATCGACTTTCTTCCGCTCTCCGTCGACTACGACGAGAAGATGTACTCGGTAGGTAAGATCCCCGGCGGCTTCTTGAAGAGAGAAGGCAAGCCGACCGAGAAGGCGATCCTGACGAGCCGCGTGATCGACCGTCCCGTCCGTCCCCTCTTCCCGAAGGATCTGCGCAATGACGTCTCCCTTATCCTCACCGTCATGTCGGTCGACCCCGACTGCTCGCCCGAGATCACCGCGATGATCGGCGCGTCGGTCGCTCTTTCGATCTCCGACATTCCGTGGAACGGACCGATCGGCGGCGTGTTCATGGGTCTTGTCGACGGGAAGCCCGTTGTCAACCCCACCGCAGAGCAGAGAAAGGTCAGCACGCTCGAGCTCACCGTCGCCGCGACCGAGAAGAAGGTCGTCATGATCGAGGCGGGGGCAAAGGAAGTGTCCGACGAGGACATGTACGGCGCCATCATGCTCGCGCATGAGGAGATCAAGAAGCTCGTGAAGTTTATCAACGGCATCGTTGCCGAGGTCGGGAAGCCGAAATTCTCCTATCCCTCGGGCGAGCTCGATCACGATATGTTCGATGAGATCTTCGCCTATTGCGAAAAGGCAGTGATGGAAGCACTCGACACGGACGACAAGAACGTCCGCGACGCGAAGATGCAGCCCATCATGGAAGACATCGTAGCCAAATTCGAGGAGAAGTACCCCGACATCAAGGTCGTGCTTCCCGAGCTGATTTATAAAATTCAGAAGAAGATCGTCCGTCGCTGGCTCCTCGTGGACAAGAAGCGTGTGGACGGCCGCCGTATGGACGAGATCCGTCCCCTCGCCGCCGAAGTCGGCGTGATCCCGAGAGTGCACGGTTCGGGTCTTTTCACGAGAGGACAGACGCAGGTTCTTACGATCGCGACCCTCGGCACCCTCTCCGATGCCCAGAGACTCGAGGGCATCGACGACGAGGATTCCAAGAGATACATGCACCACTACAATATGCCCGGCTATTCGACGGGCGAGGCGAAGGCGCTTCGTTCTCCCGGCAGACGTGAGATCGGACACGGCGCACTTGCCGAGCGTTCGCTTCTTCCCGTGCTTCCGAGCGAGGAAGAATTCCCCTACGCCATCCGTCTGGTCTCCGAGGTCGTCAGCTCGAACGGCTCTACCTCGCAGGGCTCGGTCTGCGGCTCGACCCTCGCACTGATGGACGCGGGCGTGCCGATCAAGGCGCCCGTCGCGGGTATCTCCTGCGGCTTGATCACCGCAGAGGACGGCTCGTGGGATACCATGATCGATATTCAGGGTCTTGAGGACTTCTACGGCGATATGGACTTCAAGGTCGCCGGTACGCACAAGGGCATTACCTCCATTCAGATGGACCTGAAGATCGACGGTCTGACCCCCGAGATCATCAAGAACGCGCTCGAGACGACCCACAAGGGAAGAGACGAGATCATCGACAAGATCCTTCTTGCCGCGATCCCCGCACCTCGTGCCGAGGTCTCCGCTTACGCGCCGAAGATGATCACCATGCACATCAACCCCGAGAAGATCCGCGAGGTCATCGGCTCGGGCGGAAAGGTCATTCAGAAGATCGTTGCCGACACGGGCGCGAAGATCGACATCAACGATGACGGAAGCGTGTTCATCGCCGCCGTCGACCGTGCGAGTGCCGACCGCGCAAAGGAGATTATCGACGCCATCGTCTTTGAGCCGGTGGTCGGTGAGACCTACGAGGGCACCGTTACCCGCATCATCCCGATCGGCGCGTTCGTCGAGTACGCTCCCGGTAAAGAGGGAATGGTTCACATCTCGAAGCTCCAGAAGGTACGCACCGAGAAGGTCGAGGACGCCGTTCAGATCGGCGACCGCGTCCGCGTGAAATTCCTCGGCACCGATGAAAAGGGAAGACAGAACCTTTCCATGAAGGACGCCGACTAAACAAAATACAAAAAGACGTAGCGATCGCGATGCCCGAAGAAAAAGGGCGTCGCGGTCGCTACCTCTATAAAAAAGCGGCTTTCACAAATCGAAATATCCGCACAAAGGGCAGCTTTCGCGATCGGACTTTCCACATAGCAAAAGCGTCTTCCA
>CAVEOF010000025.1:0-24982 GCA_963617165.1 Coriobacteriaceae bacterium
ACCCGAAACAAAAGCCCCTTCGGCACATGCCGAAGGGGCTTTTGTATTGCTTTTTATCCGCCCGCGCAAATCTTCCGAAGCTTTCCGCGCAAATCTTCTGGAGCCTTTCCGTGCAACCGTTCCGAAGCCTTTGCGAAGGGGCAGGTGTCATTTTCTGCCCCCCGCAAAATTTAACGGAGCGAGGAGAATTTTGGGCGATTCAAAGGTCGAAAAACGCTCTGTTCGCACCCGCTTTTTTGATGGCTTGCGCAAAGCAAGCGCCGTTTCCCTCGCCTTGCTTGACTCAACAAAAAGACATGAGAATCGGGACGGTTCAAAGTCCGAAAACGCTCCGTTTGCACCTACCTTTTTGAAGGTTTGCGCAAAGCAAGCATAGTTCCTCTCATCTGCTCGATTCAACAGAGCGAGACGAGAATTCAGTAAATCAAAGTCTGGAAAACGCTCCGTTCGCGACCACTTTTTTTGAAGGCTTGCGCAAAGCAAGCACAGTTGCTCCTGCTACACTTGAATCAACAAAACAACGCGAGAAATTTAGATAATTCTTAATTCTTAATTCTTAATTCTTAATTTGTTCTTCTTCTCCCATCAAAAACACGCGTTTCAGACGGAGATCGTCGGTCACGAGCAGGAAGTCGGCGTCATATCCGACATCGATCTTTCCTTTGTTCAGCCCCATGAGGCGCGCGGGATTTTCGCTTGCCGCGCGGATCGCCGTCTCTTCGGGAATGCCGAAGGATACGGCGCGGCGCATACATTCGAAGAGGTCGGTCGTCGAGCCGGCGATCGCGCCCGACTCGATGCGTGCGACGCCGTCCTTCAGAATGACCTTCTGCCCGCCGAACATGAATTCACCGTCGCCGAGCCCCGTCGCGCGCAGGGAATCGCTGATCAGCACCACGCGCTCGTCGCCGAAGAGACGGAACAGAAGGCGCACCATCGCGGGATGTACGTGAATTCCGTCCGAGATGAGCTGGGCATACGCGCCGCAGTCCGCCGCGGCGGGGATCGGTCCCGGCTCTCTGTGGTGCATGGGAGACATCGCGTTATAGGTATGCGTCAGGCAGGTTGCCCCCGCACGGAACGCGCGCACCGCCGTGTCATAGTCGCAGGCGGTATGCCCGAGCGCCACGACGATGCCGCACGAACGGATAAACTCCTCCGACCCCGCAAGCTCGGGGGCGAGGGTAATGAGCTTTACGTTTTTACATTCGCGGAGGAGCTCCAAGGTCGGCTCCTTGATGAATGCTTCGTTCTGCGCGCCCTTGTATTTTGTGCTGATGAAGGGACCCTCAAGATGAAATCCGGGGATATGCGCCCCGCGAAAGCCCGTGATCGGTGCTTCCGTCGCGCGGCGGATGTCCTCAAAGGACATGGTCATCGTCGTCGGGTACCACGTCGTGATACCGCGCGACAGCTCGTATGCCGCCATCTCGGGGAGTCCGCCCTCCATGGTGTCGTAGCCGAGACACCCGTGCGCATGAATGTCGATCAGCCCGGGAATGATTTTGAGCCCTTCGCCATCCTTCACCTCGTCGTCCGGCTCGAAGCCTTCGCCGATATGAGTAAATCTACCGTTTTTTACTTGTATATCCGTGATCTTTTCTTTGAATTTTACGTTTTTTAATATCATGAGACGCATCTCCTTTCCGCCTTCTCTTTGATTTTAGCACAAAAGCGAAAGAAAGTCAAGAAAGCGTCTTGATTTTGTGCGGGAAATCAAGTATAATAGAAAGAGAATGAAGAATTATGAATTAAGAATTAAGAATTAAGAATTAAGAATTATCTTTCTTTTTGCCTCGCTCTACCAAGTCGGCGCGGGAGGGAATTGGCGCTTGCTTTGTGTAGGCTTTCAAAGAGGTGGGCGTTGACGGAGCGTTTTCCGGATGTTGATTTGTCCCGATTCTCGTCTCACTCTGTTAAATCGAGCGGGTGAGGGAATCGGCTTTGTTTTGCGCAAGGCTTCAAAAAGAAGACGAGCGCGTGCAAGATGTTTTTTCGGACTTTGAATTTTGAAGGTAAGAGGGAGCACTATGATTTCAAGAGTTTTCGGCTGCGGCATCTACGGGATCGACGGATTTCCCGTGACGGTAGAGTGCAGCGCGTGGGACAGGGTTCCGCGGTTTGAGTTGGTCGGCTTGCCCGACGCGGCGGTGAAGGAAGCGAAGAACCGCGTGCAGTCCGCCTGCGAAAACAGCGGGTATCTCTTTCCGCCCCTCGACATGATGTTGAACCTCGCGCCCGCAGATGTCAAGAAGGAGGGCACGGCGTTCGATCTCGCGATCCTGACCGCGATCCTTCAATGCGACGGTGTGATCCCGCACGACCTCGACTTTTCGGACAAGTGCATCATCGGTGAGCTCTCCCTGTCGGGAGAGGTGCGTCCCGTCGGCGGAATTCTGCCGATGTGTGTCGCCGCGAAGGAGGCGGGACTGCGCGAGGTCTACGTCCCCGAAGGGAATCTCGGCGAGGCGACCGTCGTCTCGGGCATCCGTGTCTACGGTGTCCCCGATTTTCGCTCCCTTGTTCGCCATTTTCGCGGAGAGGCGCCTCTGACTCCCGCCGCGGGCGTTTCCCTCGCCGCCGCCCTTTCCGAGCGTCGGAACACGGGAGATTTCTCGGAGGTCAAGGGACAGCGCCGCGCGAAGCGCGCCCTCGAGGTCGCCGCCGCGGGCGGGCACAACGTTCTGATGATCGGTCCTCCCGGCTCGGGAAAATCCATGCTTGCCAAGCGCATTTCCTCCATTCTCCCCGATCTGACCTTTGACGAGGCGATCGAAACGACGAAGATCCACTCGGTCGCTGGCACTCTGCGCGGGAATCTTGTCACCGAGCGCCCCTTCCGCTCCCCTCACCATACCGTCAGCCCCGTCGGCTTGATCGGCGGCGGTGCAACGCCGAGACCGGGAGAGATCTCCCTGTCGCACAACGGCGTCCTTTTCCTCGACGAGTTGCCCGAATTCCCGAAGCGTGTGACCGACTCCCTCCGCCAGCCCCTCGAGGACGGCACCGTCACCGTGACCCGCGCGGCGGCGAAGATCACCTTTCCCGCTTCCTTTATGCTCGTCTGCGCGATGAACCCCTGCCGTTGCGGCTATTTCGGCGATCCCACGCATACCTGCACCTGCACGCCCGACGCCGTAAGAAAATACCTTGACCGCATCAGCGGCCCCCTCCTCGACCGTATCGACATCGAGATCGAGCTCCCCGCCGTCACCTTCGACGAGATCTCGGGGAAGGGAGACGGAGGAGAACCCTCCGCCGCCATCCGCGCCCGCGTCAATGAGGCGCGCCGCATCGCCGCCGAACGTCTCGCGAAGGGCGGGGAGGATCCCGCCACACTGAACGCGAAACTCCCGCCGAACCTATTGCGGAAGTATTGTACGCCCGATAAGGACGGAACCGACCTGTTAAGGCAAGCCTTCGAGACCCTCGGGCTCTCCGCACGCGGTCACGATAGGATCCTTCGCGTCGCGAGAACCATCGCCGACCTCGACGGAGCGGAGACCGTCGGCGCCGACCATATCGCCGAGGCGATCACGTATCGCTCCCTCGACAGAAAATATTGGCATCACTGAAAGGCGAGAAGGCGCCTCGCTTTTTGCCACGATAGGCATGTTCTCTTTCGTTTCTTCATTGAAAAGCCGTCGATTATGCAAACAAACATTTGCATAATCGACGGCTTTTCTTTGACAAAAGATGAGAAAGAGTGTAATTTTTCTCTTTTGATTACGGCGATTTTTGCAATAATTTTTATAAATATCCTCACCCTCTTCTCGTGCCGAAGACGGACTTTCCTGCCGCGCGTACGGAGCGCTTTCGGTTTTTCATTCGCTTTTCATTTTCTTTGTTACTTTTTTTTGGCTTCTTTCGCCTTTCCGCTTTTCCTGCTTTCACCTCCCTTGCTTTTCCGCTTATCCCACTCTCATTTTATGTTGTTTTTCTCATTTTTTGCCTATCTACCATGATTTTCCGAGGATTTTGAGTGAGTTTGTCTTATTTTTACGGTATTTTGCACAAAAAGAAAACCCCGCATCAAGGCAACCCGACGAAGGAGGTTCGCGTTTTTGTGGAAAACGGAGAAAAACTTCGGCGTGTTGCACGAAAATAGAAAAAACGGGTTGAAAACCTCTAAAATAAAATGATATAATAAAGACACGAATATCATTCCGGAGGAAAAACGATGAAGACACTCAAAAAATCATTGATTGCGCTGCTGATCGTTGCCGTGGCATTATCCCTCGCCGCGGTGATCGCGGTCGCCGTCTCCCCCTCGGAGACCGGCTCGCTGAAAGCACTGGATGCCTTGATTGCGGAGGTGCAGTCCGCGAGCACGGCGAAAGAGAAGAAAACGAAGCTTTCGACTGTCGGCGACTATCTCTCGAGTCATACGTTTGAGGATGACGAGGTGGAGATTGCCAATGCGCGGGTCGCCGCGGCGACCGCAGAGGTCAGTGACTTTACGATTCAAGAGGTGGAGACCCGTCTCGATGAGATTGTGAAGATGACTGTTACGCGGGAGGCTCGCGCAAAGCTCGAAGCCGTCCGAAAAATTTTGAACGGTGAGGGCTATATCGATCCGATGGGCGGGGATCTCGCACGTCTCTCTGTCGAGGCGACGGTCATGGACTATTATCTCGACCTGATGTATGCCTCGATGGACGAGGAGGATGTTATCGAACGCGGGAAAGTCCTTTTGTCTTTTTTTGAAAAGACGTCGGTGTCTCCGATTCCCGAGACATCGAAATATTACAGCGCCTGCATGGAGAAACACTCGGAAGCGGTGGGAAAGGTCGTTCCCCTTCTTTATGAAAAGTTGGAGGGATTTCTTGCGATTGCCGAGGACGGCGAGAAGACCGACGACGAGCGTTTGGTTGCCGTTACGAGCTTCCGCGAGATGTGCGAGACCTGCTACTTTGATACTACGCGCGAGGATTATATTGCCCTGACCGACCGCTGCACGATCGCCGAGGGCCGCGTCTATCTCGAAAAGATCGCGAGAGCCGAGGATCTTTATGAAAAAGGTGTTCTCCTGAAGCAGGCGTGCAAGGCGTTCGCCGCATCGGGAATGAAGACAGACGGGGCGGAGGGCGATAAGAAGGACTTCATCGATGCCCACAACGCGGCAAAGGAGACCATTGTCACCGAGCTTTACGCAAAGACGAACGAGCTTCTCAATACCGCCGTGGCGGAAGGGACAGAGAATCGCGCCGAGTGTCTCGCCGAGTACGATAAGTACCTTGCGGATTGCTACTTTGCCGCGACGGATGAAAGATTCGCCGAGCTAAAGGCGAACAAAGACGCGGCGGATGCCTTCCTTCTTCTTTATGCGGTCATCGATGCGGGCAAGGATACCGCGGGCGAGGATACCGCAGGCAAGGATACCGCGGGCGAGGATACCGCAGGCGAGGATACCGCGGGCGAGGATACCGCAGGCGAGGATACCGCGGGCGAGGATACCGCAGGCGAGGATACCGCGGGCGAGGATACCGCAGGCGAGGATACCGCGGGCGAGGATACCGCAGGCGAGGATACCGCGGGCGAGGATACCGCAGGCGAGGATACCGCAGGCGAGGATACCGCAGGCGAGGATGCCGCAGACGCGAGTGCCGCAGACGAGGGTGCCGTCCTAATCGCAAAGAGTAAGGCTCTGAAAATTCTTGTCGTTTTTCTGGATGAACATACACTTGACACTGCCAAAGGACTCGGAAAAGAATTCAATGATCGATACAAGGGAGAAAACGGCGTTTACGAGCAGGTTGTCGATGCTTTCTATACATATCTCGGGACGCTGACGACGGCGATCGGAAAAGCCGCGGAGAATTTTGACGCGGCTAAGCAGGCGAAGGATACGATCCTCTCGCTCGGCGAGGACGTCTACTTCGAGCCCTTGACGGCACCCCGCCATGCGAAATACCTTAAGGATCTTGCCGCCGCAGAGCTCGGCTTCGGTGCCGCCGCCGTCGATTGGGCGATCGAGGAATTCGGAAAGGCGATGAAGCTTGAGGATGCCGATGCGAAGAAGGCGAGAATTGAAGAGATCGCGACCGCCTTCGAAAGCTATCAGATCAAAAAGTACGACAACGCGAAGACAGAGGAAGAGATCGCATTCAACGCGAAGTACGATAAATATACCGAGGCATATTTCTATGCGGCGCTCGATGTTCTCGCCGATGCCGCCATTGCGGCACACGAGGCGGGCACCGAAGACCTCGGAGAGTATTTCACCGCCATCAAGGCGCATCTCGCTACCTATTCTTATGATAAGACAAGCGACGAATGGAAAGCATACGAAGCAAAGATACTCGAAACAAAGAGGGCATACGGTGCTTACGTGGTCGGTGTCGCAAACGATATGTGCGATGCCGCGGAGGCACTGACGGGTGCGGATCTTGTTGCCGCGTACAACCGTTTGAACCTGTACTACCGTTCGAACGATTTCTACGAGGATCAGAGCTACTTTGATTTTCTCGACCGCTTGCAGGCGCTTTCCGAGAAGGCGACTGCCGCACTTGCCGAAGTGAAGGCAAAGCTTGAGGAAACGGTTCCCATCGCCGATTATGCCGACACGACACAGACGCTTCAGGGCTTTGAGACGGGTTCGGTCACCGGTGCCAATACTTCGTCGATCAACAAAGTGTATGTAGATTCGGAAAACGGCGGCTGT
Source organism: Coriobacteriaceae bacterium (assembly GCA_963617165.1). Taxonomy (GTDB): domain Bacteria; phylum Bacillota; class Clostridia; order Oscillospirales; family CAG-272; genus UBA1740. The sequence continues at coordinate 6,665 of CAVEOF010000025.1, forward strand.
AACTCCGAAAAATGCATGACTGTCCGCTATAATGAAGCCCTTGATACCTATTATGCGTGGATCGTGAAGGCTTCTACCGACACATGGGTGCTGGAATTCGACATCACTACCTTTGACGGCATGCCCGCCTCTCTGAACTTCGGTACGGGTGAGAACAGAAAATCGACGGGAACCCGTGTTTACCCCGCCTTCTTTGCCATGGTGACTACGAACGGGAAAACCGACCTTTATACAAAGACAGGGGGCACGGTCCTCAAGAAGGATATCATACAGCCCGGTATCTGGACGCACGTCGCCATGGTGTTCGACACGAGCACCAAGATGATTCAGATGTACGTCAACTACGAGAAGGCGGGAGCGGCATACCAAGAGAAAACGGGTTTTCTCGACTGGGATATGTCACAGATCCGTCTCGGCTCGAATAACGCGTCCGGCTCTGTCTCCTTCGATAACCTCCTCTCTTACAAGGGCACCGTGCCCCGCACCGTCGACCGTATCAAGAATATGTCATCGGACGAGAAGTTCCTTCTGTTCGGCAGTGTACTCGAAAAGTATAGGGACGACGCGTCCTCCGTCCCTCTTACCGATGTCAGTTATTCGTATGCGCAGATGACGCTCCTCCTCTCCTCCTATTGGTCGGAATCTATCGGGGACTATATCACTGCGGACGAAGACCTTCGTCGCATGGTGGATGTTTATCTGGAGACGGACACGGAAGAGATTACCCGATCGATCAGGGCGGAGGCTTTTGCAAAATTAAAGGCTCTTTACGATTCTTTGGTTGCACTTGGCAACAATCTCAGTTCCATCTCTGCCAAAACGGATATTTTGTCGCAGATCGACGATTACATCGACAAAAACGAAAGCTCGCTCGATAAGACCACCGCCGAGTACAAGGCGCTGATTGCCGCCGTCGAGGAGGCAAAAGTAAACCTCGTTGTCGATCAGCGGGTATTGACCTTCTCCGAGAGTGTTACGAAATTCAAAGGTGCTCCTACCCTTGTCTCCATGACCCGTCACTATGCATCCTGTAAGGAAGCATACGGTGAAGGCTTTGACAGCGAGACGCTTGCCCGCTTCCCGGAACTTTCCGCCATGATTGAGGACTACAAAGGCTTCAATGCCATCATCGACGTAAAGCAAAAGGAAGTAAACGCGAAGAGCATCGTCGAGTGTATGGCTTATGTCGCGACGTACGACAAGGCAGACTATGAGGAAAAGTACGACGAGATCAACAGGTATATTATGATTGTCCGCCGTCTCGCTACGCCGAACGAGGACGGAACACTCAATTATAAGACGGGTTACCTCGGTATTTCCTCCGCACTGAAGCTTTATCGGGAGATCAACGATTTCTTCTATCAGAAGCTTCAGCTCGAGCATATCGAAAAGCTTTCCACCGAGCTGAATAAGTACACCGCGCTCGATTCCTACATCGAGAAGCTCGGCGTCTGCATCTACATCCGCAACTATGTCGCGACCAACGACGTGGATGAGACCAATCCCGAGATCCGCCGCATCATCGAGTCTTGCTCCGTCTATGAAGAGGAGCTCGGCATGAAGGACGGCGTCGTTGACCCGACTCGCACGAATTACCAGCTTGAAAAGTACAAGAAGCTCATCGAGCAGAACACCGAGTATTTTGTCGATATCGTAAATCGGATGGCATTCATCGAGGGGTATTCCGAGCTGAAGGCAATGTACGACGATGTCATGAAGATCTACTACTACATGAACATCGACTCGGACGCGGTACAGACAGCGATCAAGGAATTCTCGAAATACGAAAGCATCCTCCGCGAGATGGAAGCGCACAGCGATCTCTTCATTAAGGCGATGGCGGAATACGCCGCGGCAGAGACTGCGACGGATAAATATAAGGCACTTTCCAAGGCGTATGCCGAGCTGGCTCTCGGCGCCAACGAGCACTACGACGGCATCTCCGATGCCATGGCACTGTATCGCACCGCCGCCGAAGCCTATAACGCGAAGGCGGACACCGTGAACGAGGAGCTTTCTTCCGCAGTGTCGGTTATGTGTACCGCGAGAACGGATGTTGAAGGCGTGAAGTACGTGATTGCCGCATTCAGAAAACGGTACGAATGAGAACGACGAATGAACCGATACCGATTCGGTGTATTGCCGAATCGGTAAGCCAAACATGAGAAAGGATAATATTTATATGAAGAAAATGAAATTTTCAAGATGTCTTTCACTTCTGTTGATTCTCTCGTTCCTTCTCTCCTTCGGACCGGTTTTCGTCGGTGCGGAAGAGACGGGAAATACAGAAGATGCAGAGGAAGATGATACCGTAGCGGATTTGCTCGTCTACCGTACCTTCGACGAGGGCTGGGATTTTGCGAACGGCGTCTCCGACGTGAGAAAGCTGAACAACTTTTGTATCGATTACGAGACAACGGCAACATACGATTACAATTACTTCTGGCGCATGGAGGTTCTCAACGCGAGCGACGGTTACTCCGAGATGACGGTGCCGTCCATAAAGACCGGAGCGACGGTTCTTGCCTTCGATGCCATGTCGGACGACTATGCCAACGTGGGTACCATTTATTATCGCGCGAGCGATAACATTACAAAAAACGTCTTTGCCATCAAGAACGGAAAAGCTTACCTCTACGACATGGAAATGGGGCCCGTGGACGAGAACTGGCGTCATTATGTTCTGATCCTCGACTGGGATACGATGACCGCGACCGCTTCGGTAGAGGGAGACGGGCTCACGAATGAATCCGGTCTTTCCGTCAAGCGTCTCGAAAAGACAAAGACAATCACGCACGGACAGGGACTTCAATTCTTCCGCTTTGGTTTCTCGTCGAATTCTACCGTCGGACTCAGCTGGTGTCTCGATAATCTTTCGGTACATAACGGTCCGAAGCGCGAGCTCACCGAGGAAGAGATCTCGGCGAATGCCCCCGGCAGACTCGTCAACAAAGAGGCGCTGAAGACTGTCACTATCAAAAAGTCGGGGGAGACGACAACCGACGAGGATCTCTTCAAGCACATGCTTTGCATGAAGGTCGGCGTCGATTATGCCCTGCTGAACGAAGAGAGGGTCGCCATTTTCGATGACGGTAAATACGGCGCCCCCGTGGAGATCGACGGCATCATCTACGTGCCTCTCGATATTATTCTCACCTATATCGGCTTCCCCTATTACGTTCACCCCGACGGGCTGTCCTATGACATCTCGACGGGTACGAGCGCGACCTACCTTTCTGTCGGACGTGACAGCGCCGTCGTGAGCGGAAAGACGGTGGAGCTGAACGCCGCGCCTTGCTTTATTAAGCAGACGGTGGACGGAGAGGAAAAGAGCTACCTCGCCATCGCGATGGACGACGTGGAGCTTCTTTTTGCCGACGAGGATCATCCCGACACCTCCATTTATCTCACCTACGACAAAATGGGTCTGATTATCATCTGCGGACAGGACGATATCGTCGACCGCTCGACCGGACTGACCATGATGATAAATCTCATGAAGCAGTTTGTCTTCGACAATCCGAGCGCCGACACGTTCTATGAAGACGTCAAGACATACACGAACAATTTCCAACATCCCTACATTCTCACAAATCAGGATCGCTTCGACGAGCTGAACGCTATTTATAACGCGAAGACACCCGCCGACCCGAACTACAACAGCCCTCTCCGCACTCCCCTTCAGAATCTTGTCAGAACGGCAACGAAGGCATATGAGCAGTGGGCATACGTCGATGAGGAGGGAAATTACATCTCCTTGAAGCCCGAGAGAATCGCGAACGGCGATCTTTTGAACCCGAACGACGTTCTCGGCAACTACGGTTATGACCCCGCGGGCGGCCGTCTGAACGCGTCGGCGGAAAAAATGACGCAGCTTCAGAGCTGGGCATTCGCTTATCAGGTGACCCGTGACATCAAGTTTGCCTACGTCGCCTACGACTATGCGATCGAGATGGGTAAGTGGGATCACTGGGGTCCCGCACACTTCTTGAACTGTGCGGACGCGACTTCTCCGATCGCCATCGCCTTTGACTGGCTCTATAATGCCTTTGTCGAGATCGCGAAGACGGACAGCACGAGAACTCCCGAAAAAATTGCCGACATTATTTATACCCACGGCGTTTATCAGGGCTATAACGCGGTCGTCAACAACGCCTGCGACTGGCCGAACAGTATCACGAACTCCTTCCGTTACGATAACTTCACCAACAACTGGAACGCGGTCTGCACCTCGGGTATGGTCATCGGCGCTCTGTCGATTCTTCAATACGATCAGTACCGTGTGCAGGCAAGCAAAACGACCGAGCTGTCTCTCTACGCCCTCGGCGATCACGGTCTCGGTCAGTACGCGCCCGACGGCTCCTACATCGAGTCTCCCGGCTATTGGTCTTACGGTACGAACACCTTCTTCCGTCTGTGCGCCGCACTCGAATCGGCGGCGGGTACCGATTACGGACTGATGGACTGCTGGGGCATCGATACCACCTGCTACTTCGCGGTGCAGAGTGAGTCGAGCGACTACAACATATGGAACTACCACGACGGCGGCGAAGGCTCGCAGGACGGCTCGTGGTTCTTCTACGCCGGCACGCATTTCAACGACAACAACCTCTGTGCGGTCCGTGCCCATCAGCTCGCGAACGGAAAATCCTATACACAGTACGATATCATCTTCTATAATGAGGATGCCTCGCAGGGCAAGCCGCAGATGGAGCTTACCTACTACATGGAAGGCATTCAGGCGTATACCGTCCGTTCTTCGTGGGAAAAGCAGGCGATCTTCACCGGTATTATGGGCGGTGAAGGAAACATCGCTCACGGTAACATCGACAGCGGTAACTTTATCTACGATAACCTCGGCACCCGCTGGATCAAGGATCTCGGCAGTGACCAGTACAACATGTACGGTTACTTCAACACCGGCATCCGTTATCGTTACTACCGCCTCGGTACGGAGGGCAGTAACGTTGTGATGATTACGAGTGAACAGGGGAACATGCCCTACGGTCAGGATATTAACGCGAATACCGTGATTACGAAGCATTATGAGAACGAGTACGGCGGCTATGCGATCCTTAATAACACGCCCGCTTATGCGCCCTACACCATGCAGGCAGAGCGCGGCGTCATGCTGACCAACAATAACAAAACGGTTGTCGTACAGGATGAGATCGTCTTCGCAAAGGTGGAGGAGGTGTATTGGTTCGCCCATACGCTGAAATCCTTGAATCCCGAGATCTCCGCCGACGGACAGACTGCCTACCTCTCGCGCTACGTCAACGGAACGAAACAGGTGATTCGTCTTTCTCTCGTGACGAAGATCCGCGGATTGAAATTCGAGGAAATGAGCGTTTACGATTACGTTCTCGATATCACCTTCCGCACCGAGTTAAACGAGACGGTGGAGGTGTACGGCAAGTCCCCCGAATACGACCGCAGTAAGTTCACGAAATTCGCCATTCACGGTGAAAACGTCCTGAACTTCAACGTCGCGGTCGTCATCGAGGAAGTCGATAAGGTCAATTCGACCCAAGAGGTCGGATATGAGTGGACGCCGATGGCGAAGTGGGAGCCCTACGAGTCGATGAACAGCGGCGATACGCCGGTTCCCGATCCCGACGCCGATACCGATACCGATTACGACGACATGAAGAACAAGACCTATACGAGAGCCGACATGCTGGACGCGATGGATATCTTCTACGAGCTCGATGAAGAGCAGAAGGTGTTCACGAGCCAGATCAAGGACGGTTATCTTGCCCTTTACACCTCCTATCGTGTCATGGAGAACAATCCGTCCATGACGGGCAAGCGTTACCAAGAGGCTCTCGAACGGTACAATACCTATAAGGCGAAGTACGACGAGCATCTCGCAAACGTCAATGCGACGCAGAAGACGATACGCGATGTCGGCTACGCTTTGATGGGAATCAGCGAATAGCCTTTGCACGAGCGACGGGGAGAGGCAGGAAAGAATTAAGAATTCAGAATTATGAATTAAGAATTAAGAATTATGAATTGATTCATTGTCATTCGGAATTCTGACAAGTGAAGATCTGCCTCTTCCGTCCTTTCGGGTGTTTGCTTCCGTTTTCGGCTTTTCGCAACCGATCCAAAGCAAAGCGCTTGCCTTATTACGATCGATAGCAAAACGAAACGACCTTGCCGATTTGGCAAGGTCGTTTCGTTTGTAGCCTTTCGCGAAAAAGGGCTTTTTGTCAAGGTTGGGGCGGAGAAAAAGAGCCGTCGCAAATAGGTATCCCGAATACCTATTTGCGACGGCTCTTTTGATTTTTGCGGGGAAGGCAGGTTGTCCTTCGTCCTGCGGAATTATCTTTGAATTCTTCCCGTTCCGTTTCCGCCGGCGAGTGCTTTCACCTCGTCGACCGAGACCATGTTGAAGTCACCCTCGATCGAGTGCTTCAGGCAGGAGGCGGCAACCGCGAATTCTACGGTGTCCTGCGTGGAATAGCCCATGAGGGACGCGTAGATCAGACCGCCGCCGAAGCTGTCACCGCCGCCCACACGGTCGACGATGTGCATGTGATAGGACTTCGAGAAGCAGTATTCCTTCCCGTCGTAGAGAAGCGCCGCCCAGTCGTTGTCGTTCGCACTGATGGAGGAACGGAGGGTGATGGCAACCTTCTCAAAGCCGAATTTCTCGGCGAGCTGACGGGCAACCGACTTGTAACCCTCGTGATTGAGCTTACCGCCCGCGATATCGGTGTTCTCCGCATCGATACCGAAGACGTCGTGCGCGTCCTCCTCGTTGGAGATGCAGACGTCCACGTACTCGCAGAGCTTCGTCATGGTCTCGCGCGCCATCTCTCTTGTCCAGAGCTTCTTTCTGAAGTTGAGGTCGCAGGAGATCTTGACACCGTGCGCCTTCGCCGCCTTGCAGGCATCCAGGCAGATTTCGGCAACGGTGGGATTCAGAGCGGGAGTGATACCGGTAAAGTGGAACCAGTCGACGCCCTCGAAGATCTTGTTCCAGTCGAAGTCCTCGCGCGACGCCTCCGCGATCGCGGAATGGGCTCTGTCGTAAATGACCTTGGAGGGGCGCTGAGACGCTCCCTTTTCATTAAAGTAAATGCCGACTCTGTCGCCGCCGCGGACGATCATCGAGGTGTCGACACCGAAACGGCGAAGCGCGTTGACCGCACTCTGACCGATCTCGTGCTTCGGCAGCTTGGTGACGAAGGCGGAGTCGAGTCCGTAGTTTGCGAGAGAGACCGATACGTTTGCCTCACCGCCGCCGTAGACGACGCCGAACTTGTCCGCCTGCGTGAAGCGGAGATACCCCTCGGGTGCGAGGCGAAGCATGATTTCACCGAATGTTACAACTTTCATGGAAACTGTCCTTTCAGAAAAGAATCATATTTTGTTCGCTGACACATATATTTTAGCAGAGACAAGCAGGAAAATCAAGGGGTTTTTGTTTTTTTGTCCGTCTCGGGGCGCGTTTTATTCCGCTTTTGCGCCCGTCAGCTCGTCGAGGCAGGCACGGCAGAGCGTTTTGCCCTTGAATTCCGAGAGCTCCTCCGTACTTCCGCAGAAGACACAGGAGGTCTGATGCTTTTTCAGACGGATGCTGTCACCTTCCATGAGAATTTCTACGGGGTCTTCCGCCGCGATCTCGAGCGCGCGTCTCATTTCCTTCGGAATGACGATTCTTCCGAGCTCATCGATGTGACGAATAATTCCTGATGTTTTCATTGTTTTTTCTCCTTCTACGTTTTTGTTGTTGGTTTGTATTTTTTGATCGATAAACGGTCCGTTCCGACCCGTCTTTCGCGGCGCGAGGGAGCTTACCATTTATTTACAACCAAATTATAGCATATCTTTCGACATATGTCAAGGGATTTTTTCAAAAAAATTCCATTTTTGTGTTAAAATTTGTTAAACCGAGAAAATCTGAGAAAAAACCGGAGGAAACACGGTATGCTTGAGCGGATTTTACCCCTTCTTCCGCGGGATATGCGGGAGGAGATCTCACATATTTCGGCATCCTCCCGCACGTTTTCCGACACGCTCGCGGAGATCCGCCTTCGCGCGGGCGGGGTCTCCTCTCTCGTCGTCGGAGGGAGAAATCTCCCTTTACATACAAGGGTGGGGGAAGAGGAGACGGAGCGGATCCTCGCAAAGCTTTGCCACGGCTCTCTGTATGCCTACCGCGACAGGATCGCGGACGGGTATCTCCCGATGGAGGGCGGGATCCGCGTCGGTGTCGCGGGACAGGCAAGGTACGAGGGAGGGGAAGCCGTCGGCGTCGCGAACGTCGGCACGCTGGTCTTTCGGATCCCGCACAAGGTGTCGGACGGCGCGGAGGAGCTATATACCGCCTTTGTCGAACGGTGCCGCACGGGGATGCTGATCTACTCGCCGCCGGGTGTCGGGAAGACCACCGCGCTCCGCGCTCTTGCCGCCCGCCTCGGGAGCGGGAGAGGCGCCCGCCGCGTCGTCGTCATTGACGAGCGGGAGGAGTTCGACCCCGAGGATTACCGTCACGCGACCGTGGATCTTCTTCGCGGCTATCACAGGGCGCGGGGGATCGAGATCGCGACCCGCACCCTCTCGCCCGAGGTCCTGCTCATCGACGAGATCGGCGGAGAGGAGGAGGCGCGCGCCATGCTCGGCGTTCTCGGCGCGGGCATCCCCTTCGTCGCCACGGCACACGCCGCTACCTATGAGGAGGTGTGCGGGAAGGGGAATCTCGCGGCATTTTTCGAAGCCCGAGTCTTCGATCTCTTCGCGGGACTCGAGCGGACGGGCGGACAGGTCGTCTGCCATATCACGGGAAGGGAGAGGGAGCCTTGCGTTATCTCGGAATGATCCTGATCTTCTTTGCCGCCTACGGAATTTCCCGCGCCGTCTCGCAGAGCTATCGGCGAAGGCTCGCCGAGGGGGAGGGCTTTCACGCTCTGCTATTATTTATGAAGGGAGAGCTGTCCCGATATGCCCGCCCCGTCAACGAGTGGTGCCGTCTTTTCTCCGACGAGGCGCTCGAGCAAAACGGCTTTCTCCCGAACCTCCGCGCACACGGCGATCTCGCCGCGGCGTACAGGGAGGCAGCCCTCTCTCTCGGCGAAGAGGAAAAAAAGATCCTCGCCCCCCTCTTTTCCTCCTTCGGGCGTGCCTATCGGGAGGAGGAGCTTGAGGCGCTCGCCTCGGCGGAGAGCGCCCTTGCGGGACTTCTTGCCACACGGGCGGAGGAGCTTTCCCGCACCGAGCGCGCGGTGAAGACCGTCACCGCCGCCGCGGCGCTGACCCTCGTTCTTTTATTATTATAGGTTGGTATTTTCATTATTTTCGGAGCGGAAGCCATGGACATTGCACTCATCATGAAAGTCGCGGGCATCGGGATGATCGTCACGGTCGCCTGCCAGATCTTGAACAAAGCGGGAAGAGACGAGCAGGCGACCCTACTTTCCCTGACGGGTATCGTCGTCGTCCTGCTTCTCCTGATCGGAGAGATCGGGACGCTCTTCGCCACGATAAGAGAGGTGTTCGGCATTTGAATTTTCCCGAGCTTTGCGGCGCCGCCCTCCTGCTCGCCGTCTGCGCGTTTACTTTGCGGGAGTTCGGATGGCGGGGCACGCCCGTCTTTGTCACCTTCGGCGTGCTGTTGCTTTTGCGCACGGTGTTTCTCTCGGCGACCCCCGTCTTTCGCTTTCTTTCCTCTCTCGGCGCGGATGCTACCCTCGAGGGGACGGCATCCGTCGTTCTGAAGATCCTCGGCATCGGCTATCTCACCTCTCTGACCGCGGGGGTCTGCCGCGGACTCGGGGAGGGGACGCTCGCCTCCGCCGTGGAGACGGCGGGACGGCTCGGGGTGCTTCTTCTCGCGCTTCCGTTTTTCGAGAAGCTCGTCACCTATGCGACGGAGACGCTCGCATGAGGCGGCGGGTCCTCTTTGCGATTCTCCTTCTTCTGCTCTTCGCCGCCTTTTCGCTCGGCGTTTCGGCGGCGGAGGAGAGGGAAGAGACGCTCCCGTCGACCGAGACGGGCGGGAGCCTCGGGGAGAGCACGGACGCCCTCCTTGAGGAATTCCGCACCCTCCTTCCCGAGGGTTTTACCCCCGACGTCACCGATGCCGCCGCCCTCGGCGAGACGGTCGGCGCGCGCTCCTTCTTTGCCGCGATCCTCTCCGCCGCGGAGGGCTCGCGCGGGGAGGTCCTCTCCTTCTTTTTTCTGCTGCTTGGTTCCGCGCTCTTTTTCTCACTGGTCGGCGTGCTCCGCGACGGCATGACGGGCACGCTCGGCGAGGTGTGCGAGGCGGCGGTCTCTGCCGTCCTCGCCGTCACCGTCTTTCTGCGCCTTCGCAGTGTGACGGAGGAGACCGTCGAGGTATTGACCGACGCGGGGCGCTTTTTCGGCGGGCTGTTGCCCTTCTTCGGCACCGTCACGCTGGCGGGCGGAGGGACGGGAAGCGCCGCCGCGCAGGCAGTGACCATGGAGCTGACGCTCTCGACCCTGACCGCGCTGACCGACGGCGTTCTGCTCCCCCTCGCCTCGGCGATGTTTGCCTTCGGGCTTCTCGACGCCATCGGCTCGGGGAGCGGGAGTCTTTCCTCCCTGACGGGGAGCCTTCGCCGCGCCTTTTTATGGCTTCTCGGCATCGTGACCTCGGTCTTTGCCGCCGCACTCTCTTTGCAGAGCGTGATCGCCTCCGCCGCCGATTCCGCCGCCATGCGCGCCGCGAAGGTTGCCGCCTCGGACATGATCCCCCTCGTCGGCGGGACGGTGTCGGGCGCTCTTGCCGCCGCCGCGAGCGGGCTTCTCTATGTGAAGAGTACCGTCGGCGTCACCTCGATCGCGGCGCTTCTCTTTCTCGCGCTTCCGTATCTTGTGCGTCTGCTCCTCTACCGCGCCGCCTTCGGGATCGTGATCGGTTTTCTCTCCTATACGGGGGCGAAGACGGGGGAGCGCACCTTCACCGCCTTCCGCTCGGCGCTCGATGCCCTGACCGCTCTCACGGCGTTTTCTCTTCTTCTTTATATTTTTGAGATCGTATGCTTTATGAAATGCGGGGTGGCGATCGGATGAAGGGCTATCTTGTCGGCGTCGTCGCGGTCGCGGCGCTCGTTTCTCTCGCCTCTCTCTTTTTGAAGGGAAAGGAGACCGAGCGCACCGCGAAGATCGCGTTCGGTCTGATCCTGCTTTGCGAGATGCTTCTTCCGCTCTCCGAGCTTCTGCCGACCGTGTGGGAGAAGCTCGGCGGGGAGATCTCCGTGCCGGGGACGGAGGAGGGGACGCCTCTTTACGAAGAGACGGGGGAGAGGGCGTTTGCCGAGGGCATCGCCCGCGCCGTCTCGGAGAAATTCGGCATCCCCGTCGAGCAGATCGACGTCCGCCTCGAAAACTTCGATTTTCAGTCGATGCGCGCGGAAAAAATCTTTCTCACCCTGCGCGGGCGAGGCGCTCTTTCCGACCCGAAACGGGTCGAGCGATATATCACCGAGTCGGGACTCGGAGACTGTGAGGTGAATTTTGAGATCGGATAGCAAGCTCTTCGCCCTTCCGAAGTCGAAGAAGGGCATCGCCGCGGCGATCCTGTGTCTTGCCGTCGGGATCCTGCTTCTCGCGTTTTCGGGCGGCGCGGGAAAGAGCACGAAGGACACAGCCCGCGAGGACGATCTCGCCGCCTATCTCGACGCCCTCGAGGAGGAGACGGCGGCGCTCTGTTCCTCGGTGCGCGGGGTGGGGAAGTGCCGCGTTATGATCACCCTCGCGGCGGGGGAGGAGACGGTCTATCGCGGCGGCACGAAGATCGGGACGACGCCACCGCGCGTGCAGTCGGTGACGCTCGTCTGCGACGGCGGGGATTCCGACCGCGTGAGGCGGGAAATGTCCGAGATGCTCTCCGCCCTTTTCGACATCGGAGAAAATCGCGTGACCGTCTTGAAATTAAAATAAAAAGCGGAATATAAGAAGACCCTTCGGCATAGGTATTAGTAGTAACAAATCAAAAGGAGAGAGCATACAATGAAAACCGAAAAAGTCAAGAAATTCTTCGTCTCGAAAGCGGGTAGGAGCGTCATCATCATCAGCGCCGTGCTTCTCATCGGGCTGGCAGTCTACCTGAACTACCGCTGGTTCTACGATCCGATCGGCGCGATCGGCTACGGGGACAACAACATGTCGGATAAGCAAGACGACACGACGAAGACGAACGGAGAGGGAGAGGGCGAGACGGAAAAGGACTACTTCACCGCCACCGCTCTGACCCGCAGCCAGTCCCGTGACGAGGCGCTCGACGTTCTGAAGCTCGTCACCGAGAGTGCCGATGCGAGCGAAGAGGCGAAGGCAGATGCCGCCGCACAGATCTCGAAGATCGCCGTCGATATTCAAAATGAGGCGAACATCGAGACGCTCGTGAAGGCGAAGGGCTATGAAGAGTGCGTCGCGGTCATCGCGGACGGCGGCGTCACCGTTATCGTGAAGGCGGACTCCCTTCAGGCGAGCCAGGCGGCGCAGATCTTCTCCATCGTCTACGAGACGACGGGGATCTCCCCCGAAAAGGTGAGCGTGATCACCAAATAATCAAAAAACGCAAGAAAAAGGCGGGAGTTTTGCAAAATCCCGCCTTTTTTTATAGAAATTCGATGAAATTTGCAATTTTCGATTGACGAACCCCGAAAAATATGCTACAATACAGAAAAACTTCCGAGAAAGGCTACATTCATGGAAAAACTCAAGGTAGGCATCATCGGTGCCACAGGTATGGTCGGTCAGCGCTTCGTGCTGCTGCTTACAAATCACCCGTATTTCGAGCTGACGGCGCTCGTCGCGGGTCCCCGTTCGGCGGGGAAGACCTACGCCGAAGCGATCGAGGGGCGCTGGAAAATGACCCTTCCTCCGCCCGAGGACGTGATGAAGATGCGGGTGATCTCCTCCGACGACGTGGAGACGGTCGCCTCCCTTGTCGATTTTGTCTTCTGCGCCGTGAACCTTCCGAAGGACGAGACCCGCGCGCTCGAGGAGCGGTATGCCCGCGCGGAGATCCCCGTCGTCTCAAACAATTCCGCTAATCGCTGGACGCCCGACGTGCCGATGGTGATCCCCGAGATCAACCCGGAGCATCTCGCGGTCATCGAGGCACAGCGCGCCCGCCTCGGGACGACGCGCGGCTTCATCGCCGTGAAGCCGAACTGCTCGATCCAGTCGTACGTCGGCGCACTGGCGCCTCTCAGAAAATACGGGATCCGAAAGGTCGCCGTCACCACCTATCAGGCGATCAGCGGCGCGGGGAAGACCTTCCGCGAATGGGAGGAGATGGTGGATAACGTCATTCCGTACATCGGCGGAGAAGAGGAGAAGAGCGAAAAGGAACCTCTCCGCGTCTTCGGTGAGGTGAAGGAGGGGAAGATCGTCCCCGCGGAGAGCCCCGTCATCACCGCGCAGTGCCTTCGCGTACCCGTCACCGACGGTCATATGGCGGCGGTGTTCGTTTCCTTCGATCGAAAGCCCACGAAGGAGGAGATCCTCGAGGCGTGGCGCACCTATGAGGGAGAGCCGCAAAGGCTCGGGCTCCCCTCCGCCCCCGCACATTTTCTGACCTATTTCGAGGAAAACGACCGTCCGGCGACAAGGACCGACCGCGATCTTTACGGCGGCATGGGCATCTCGCTCGGCAGACTCCGCGAGGACAGCGTGTTCGATTATAAATTCGTCGGTCTGTCGCACAATACCCTGCGCGGCGCGGCGGGCGGCGCGGTCCTGATCGCGGAGCTCCTCTACCGCAAAGGGTATCTTACGAAAAAGTAAAGGAAAGTGTCCGAAGGAGCTTCGGAAAGGAGAAAAAGCATGGGAGCGTCAAAATATAAGGTGCTTCTCACCGCGGTGGATCTCGGTTCGTTTTCCGCCGCGGCGCAGAAGCTCGGTTATACCCAGTCGGGGCTGACCCATATGATGAATACGCTGGAGGGGGAGGTCGGCTTCCCCATCCTTCAGCGCGGCTATTACGGCATCAAGCTCACCCCCGCGGGGGAGCGTTTGATCCCGCGCATCCGCGCGCTCGTCAACTGTGAGGACGCGCTCGAAAACGAGATCGATATCGTCCGTTCCTACGGGGACAAGGTGATCCGCATCGGCGCCTTCTCGAGTATCGCGGAGACATGGCTTCCGACCATCGTTCAGCGGCTCGAGAAGGAGATCCCCGGCGTCACCGTGAACATTCAGACGGGCACGGTCGCCGAGGTGTTCGGCGGGCTCGAGGAGGGGCGCTTCGATCTTTGCTACGGGAGCCGCAATCCGAAGTACAATTTTCACTGGATCCCCCTTTTCACCGACCGCTTTTATGCCGTTCTGCCGAAGGATTATCCCACCGAAGGAGAGGAATTCCCCATCTCGGGCTTCAACGGCACGAAGTTTCTGATGCCGGGACTCGGCTTTGACGACGACATCGGCGCGGTCTTCGCGGAGCTGGGCGTCCGTCCCTTCGTCACGCAGACCTACGTCGACGACCCCGCCATCATTTCGATGGTGGAGCACAATCTCGGCATCAGTATGCTCTCCGAGCTGATCGTCAACGGGCGGAAGAATGCCGTGCGCTTCGTTCCCATCGTTCCCGCCGCCTCCCGCACGCTCGCCATCGCGATGAAGCCCGACAGCGCCCCCTCCGTTCCGCAAAAGCGCCTCATCTCCCTGACAAAAGAGTTCGTCAAGGAGTACAAAATCGATATTTTTGGGCATATTGAATAAAATTTGACCCGATTTTTCGTCATAGCGTACAGTCACATTTGCGGGGATTTCTCTTGACTTTTCTTCATAAAAAAGGTATAATGATAATAGCTTAAAATATCTACTCCTATTGAAAGGGGAATCCGGTACGAATATGAAAAAAATCGTAAGTCTCCTGCTTCTTCTCGCGTGCATTGTCGCTTTTGCGTCATGCGCACCCACCGCCGATACGGGGCCGAAGGACATTTTCACACTGCTGAAATCGTCCGTCACGCCGACCCGCATCGTCACCGACATTACATACAGTGAAAAGGACGGCGGCAGCACCTACGGCGGTCACTATGTCACCGAGGGCTCGGGACAGGACGCCGTCATGACCTATGAATATACCCGTCCCGCACGCCTCGACGAGGCGGCAGAGAGTGAGACCGTCACCGTCAAGGGGACGCTCAAGTATAAGGACGGTAAGGTCGGGGAAGGCGACACCTACGTGACGGAGGCACTCGTTCTTTCGGGCGACACCTTCACGATCACCCGCGATCTTCTCTCCGACGTGAGCCTTTCCGAGGACGGACGAACGCTGACCGCGACGATCGTCGCGGAGAACATCAAGAAGGTTCTCGGCACCGACTTGAAGGCGGACGGCAACATCACCCTGACCGTCAAGTCGAACGGCACGCACGTCACGAACATCAACATCGTCTATACCGCACCGAGCGGCGCTTCCGTCGCGGTGAGAACCTCCCGTTCTTACAACGCGATCGACCTCGATTTCGGCGATAACGCTTAAGTCCGCGAAAGACAAGAAAGGATAGATTATGAAAAAGATTTTTGCATGGTTCCTTCTTCTTTCCTGTGTCTTCGCTCTCACTGCGTGCAGCATAGGAAACGGTGCCGTCTCGACGGACTCCGTAAGCTCCGTTTCGAAGATGTACCGCAACAGCGCACCGACGAAGACGGTGGTCAAGAGTGAGCAGAAGTTCGGCGACCTTACCCTAAAAGGGGAGCAGACCCTCGTCAAAGGCGAGATCCTCTATGAAGGCGAGTGGAAGGAAGCCGCCGTTTATGAATGGAAAGAACAGCAAAGAGCCAAGGTCGAGGAAGAGGTCGGACCGACGAAATGGGTCTCGGGCTCTCTCGAGTTTGTCGACGGGCTCGGCGTCCGCACGAACAAGGGACGCTGGCAGGCGGGTGTCGATTTCACTCCCTCCATCGGACAGATGGCGCTGAACCTCGACGCTTCGGCATTGACCGGCGTGACCTATAACGAAGGGGCGAAGACGCTGACCTTCACCGTTACGGCGGCGAATCTTACGAAAGTCTTCGGCGCGGATACCGTACTGACCGAGGATGTGCTCGTGACGATCGTGAACGACGGCGCCGTCGTGACCGATGTCATTCTCAATTATTCCGAGGCGGGAACGGAAGAGTTGCCGAACGGAAAGCAGATCACCATCCACACCGTATATTCCTACGATAACGAGACGGTAACACTTCTGAAATAACTCCCGCCCGAAGCAATGCCGACAGGACGGATAAATCCCGCAAGAAAGGTGCTTTCGATAACGAAAGCAATGGTAGAAATATGAAAAAATTGATTGCGATCCTTCTCGCAGTGGTTTGTGCCTTCACACTGTTTTCCTGCTCACCGTCGAATCAGACGGACGGGGATACGAAGGGTGACCTCTCCCTCTTCACGAACGCGCTGAAGACCGTTTCGCCGAAATCGTCAACGATCCGCACGACGCTGACCTCCGATCTCGGCACTCTGAACGGTACCTTTACGATCACCTACGCGGGTGACAACCGCGCGACTGTTACCTATGAGGTAGAGCAGTTCAACGAGATCAATGACAGTACGGCTGCCGACTTCGAGCCGAAGAGTACGAAGACGGGCACCATTACCTACGAGGACGGCAAGTATACGACGAGCGACGGCATCACACGCGAGTTCACGCTCGCGACCGAGCTGAAGCTGAATCTCGATGCCGAGAAGATGGCATATACCATCGAGGACGGCAACACGACACTCAAGGCAACCGTGCAATCGAAAAATACGAAGGATGTTCTCGGTACCGAGATCAACGCGGAGGTCACTCTGACCGTTAAGCGTAACTCCACGACCATCACCTCCGTGACCATCTCCTACGAGACCAAGGCGGGCACCGCCACCATCGTCTGCGACTACAATAGTTGACATCTGAAGCAAAACAACGGAGAAGACCTCCCGATAACTCCGCGCAAAAAGGCGCGGAAAAGAGAAACGCCCGGCGAGTTCCGAGGAAAGATCGGGAAGCCCGTTGAGCTTCTCGGGACAATTCGGGAGCCCGATGAATTCCGCAAAGGAAAAGCATCCCTCTGACAGAAGATCCGCGCCCGTAACGGTACGACACGCGGGTCTTCTCTGTTTTTCGCGATATAGCTCCCTACTGCGAATCAAAGTCGCGCATCGGTGCTCCGCGCTTCAAAACTCGGTATTGACTTCTGCTTGTCGGAGTTTGGCACAACGAAATCCGCCTTTTGAAGTTCACACTCGGTTTTTCCGAAACATGATGTTTGCGCATCCTTTACCACTCCGTCTCATTTACATACAGTTTACGTTTCATTCATATTCTGTACATGCCGATTTGATACAATAGAGAGCGAAAATTCAAGAGGACCATTAGCTCAGTTGGTTAGAGCAACCGGCTCATAACCGGTCGGTCCAAGGTTCGAGCCCTTGATGGTCCACCAAGTTTAACGGTCTGTAAGTTTTTTCCTGCAGACCGTTGTTTTTATCTGAAATTATGCGAAGAATTGAAAAGAATCGTATCATATGCTAAAATGAAGGTGAAGACAAATCGGAACTTGCGGAGGAAATATCATGTTGAATTATAGAAAAATAGAACCTGCCGACGATACAAAAATCGCCAAAATTATCCGTTCCAATTTGGAAAAATTCCATTTGAATCTTCCCGGAACGGCATACTTTGACCCGGAGTTGGATCATTTGAGCGACTATTATAGCGGTAAGACTGACAAGCGCATTTATTTTATTGCACTTGATGAGAAGGGACAAGTTATCGGCGGTGTTGGCATTGCAGAATTTGAAGGGATAGATAATTGCGCTGAGCTTCAAAAGCTCTATTTGGGTGACCTTGCCAAGGGAAAAGGTTATGGAAAAGACCTGATGATGATTGCTGAAGATTGGGCAAGATCTGCCGGGTATAAGAATCTGTACCTTGAAACACATACGAATCTTTCCGTAGCTTTGAAATTGTATGAGAAAATGGGCTTTCAGCAAGTTGATAAGCCATGCTCAACGCAGCACAGTACCATGAACCGCTTTTATTTGAAAAAGCTGTAATACGCCGACAAATGATTTCGCCTGCTTTCTTCACGCTACCGGAACAAGCGCAACCGCTTTGCTTTCCGGCTTTCTTTGCTTTAAGGCATATTTCATGCCATGCATTAGGTTATCGAACAGGTCTAATATAAAAAGAGTGATAGAAAAGGCGATAAAATCAAGAAAAAGATATAAAAATTTTTGAAAAAGAAACAAATAAGTAAAAATTCAGAGATTTCACATAAAGAATGCTCTCACGGGCTTGATTTTTGATGGAAGATATGGTATAATACAAACAGTTAAAAGTATTC
>CAVEOF010000026.1:0-24944 GCA_963617165.1 Coriobacteriaceae bacterium
GCGACGATACCGGAGCATTTAAGTTTATAAAGTGGACGGCAGAGTTAGACGGAATGGAGCTATTTGACTACGACTCTAAAATTACCGATAGAATGCTCGGCAAGATCGTTATACTGACTCCGAATTATGAAAAGGCAACGTTCATGATAGAAACTTCGGAGGAAACAACATATTATATTGATGCCACATATTCCGGCTTCGTGAATGAAATTAATGAAGTTAATCATTCACAAATTGCGGCGAAAATCACGCTTTTTTCGGATTTTTCCGTCTTTGACACCACCGGGATTGTATATCTTTCAAATGAAGGTACAGAACTCGACCTCAACGGTCATACGTTTACTATAAACAGTGAAGTTGAAAGCGATACTCCCTTCATTATTGCAGAGAAAACGGCATATATTTATTCTTCCGTGGCGGGAGCACAGCTGATTGCCGAACGATCGGAGACATTAGAAACTATCAGCTGTTTTTTCCAAGCCGATGCAAAAATCGTCGTCGGACGTGATAAAAACGGAAAAACATATGATAAGAGCAACCTGACGATAAAAGGAACCTCTCTCCTTTTGCATAATGTGTCCGATGAGACCGTTGTATTCGACAGCATTACCTACATCAATACATGCTCGAAAAAAGAAGGGGTTATTGTTTATTCAGGAGTTTTTTCCAAAAAGCACCATGTCGATATTCAAAACTGTGACTTTTGGCTGACAGACTCTCAAACAACACTATTTGTTTCAAAAAGAGGTAAAAAAGATAGTGCAACGATCACCGACTCTTTTCTTTACATAGCGGCAGACAGACTTGCAAAGCCTCGTACCAATTCGACAGCGCAAACTCCTCCCGGTGCAACCATCACCGATACGGTGATCTGCTCTTCGACGGCGCTCACCGCTACCGAAGACTTTCCGATCTGCATCGGGAAGGGCGTGCTTATGAATCAAGAATGCAACGGCTTCTCCGTCACCGACGATCATGTTCTTGTACATACCGACGCACAAAGTATCACTCGTGACGGACAAGACTTTACGCTCCTTTATGAAGTCGTTCCGAAAGGGGATGCCGTGAAGATCACTTTCGTCGGCGATGGAGCGACTCTGTCGACGCAAGTCTGGAAAAGCGGAAGCACACCGACGGAATACTGTAAAGAAGTCTTTGATAGCGAGTCGACGTATGTGTGGCGCGCAAAGCCGGATGCACCCGTGACAAAAGATACCGTTTGCGAAGCGAAGCTCGTGAGCACAGAACCGAAGATCACGGGAAACCTCGCTCTCTATGCAAATATCTCCATTCGTCTTTACTTCGAGGCGGACGGCTTTATCAAGGGAGTGAGATACAACGGCACGGAGACGACCTTCTCCGACATCGTTACCCTGAACGGAAGCGGTGCTTATTACTTCTTCGAGATCTCGGACATTGCACCGAGAGATCTCTCCGATGCGTTCACGCTCGAGGTCCTTCTCGAAAAGGACGGAAAGACGGCGACCTATACGGTGAATACGTCTCTTTCGAAATACGCCG
Organism: Coriobacteriaceae bacterium; assembly: GCA_963617165.1. Lineage (GTDB taxonomy): Bacteria > Bacillota > Clostridia > Oscillospirales > CAG-272 > UBA1740. The sequence continues at coordinate 1,522 of CAVEOF010000026.1, forward strand.
CGGCAGTCCTCAAGGATACCGCGACCGATGCCAAAACGGAGGCGGGCAAGGCGCTCGTTCTGGCGCTGCTCGATTACGTCCGCGAGATGTCGGTCAGCCTCGGTGACAAGGTGATCTCCGACGAAGGGATCTGCGCGATCGACATAGGGCTCAGACAATACGGCTATGCCCGCAAGACGTGGAACGAAACCGCTACGATCCCGAAGGCGGGCAACATCGTGAGCGCCGCGCTCCATCTCGTGAGCGATCCCGGCTTCGTGTTCTTTCTCTCGGAGGAGTATGCGGAGCAGGACAAGATCACCGTCGGCGTCAACGGGGTCGATAAAGAATATACCGTGACGCACGCAGACAAAGGTCATTACTTTATCGTGGACAGCATCCATATCTCAAATTATGTCGATGGTGTCGCGATAGCTCTTGACGGGCAGGAATTCACTTATGATCTCGGCGCTTACATGATGGGCTTTCACGGCGCCATTCCCGATTACGCGAACGCGCTCTACACCTACTCGCTCGCCGCAAAAGCTTATCTCGAGGTGAAGGTGGACGAATGAAATATACCGCATAACGTCGAGTAAATTTTTAGATTTATCTACTTAATAATTCATGAGATCACCCGACAATATATAGAAAACGCAACGGGAATATCGGGCACGACTCCGTGCCTCGGTATTCCCGTTGCGTTTTTTTGCTTGCTTCTTACATTCTGCCTTACTCTTTGTACGCAATGTTTCGTTTACGTTTGCTTTTTTTCGGCTTTGTGCGTCATGTGGATCTTCTTCGGTAGACGGACGAGGGCGCGGTTCTGAAGCGCGACAACATTGCCTTTGCGATCTTCTACGAGAAGAGACGCGTCCCGCCCCTGCACGCCGAGCACCTTGCAGCTTCGGAATTTTCCGTCCTCGGAGCGATAGCGGATGCGCTCGCCGCGGAGGGCAAATTTCTCGAGGTAGGTGTCTATGTATTTGGACGGCGTTTTCAGGTTGGCGTACAGATGAAAGAAATTGGTGAGAATGGTTTTTGCGATGATCATAGAGACCGAGACGTTCTCGCTCTCGAACACCTTGCGGATCATATCACCGAGGCGGGGAGCAAAATTCTCTTCATCGAGTCGGACGGCAAAGTTGACGATGATATACTCATAGCTCATGAAAGCGTCGAGCTTTCCTTCGATGGTAGCCACGCCGATCTTCTTACCGTCGCAATAGACGTCGCTGACCCAGCCGATGCCGAGTTCCTTCGTCGTGTGCGCCTCCAGTGCGGTGATCAGACCGACTCCCGCGACGATGCCGAGGAATCCCGCCTGCGAAGGGAAGATGGAAGGGCGGAGAATGCAGGAGAGAAACACGCCGTGCTCCTTGTCCTCTCCCTTCGGAAAAATGTCCGCAAACGGGGTAGAGACCTGATTTTCCGTATAGATCACATAACGATCGGGACAGCCCGCCTGCGCGTATTTTCGCGCAAGCTCGGCGGTAGACGGAAGAATATCGTGATATTCCATTTTGACAATATTGCCGTCCGACATGCGCAGGGAAGTGATGCCGCCGCTCGCGTTCGCCATACAGGTCTCCTTTCATATACTGTTAAGGGAAAGACAGAGGAGAGCGAACCGAGAATTCAGAATTCCAGATTCGGAATCCGGCAAAAACCCGCGGAGCAGATCCGCACTCCTCGTTTTCCGTCCTTTAATATGCTTTTCCCCAATAAACGAGTTTATGTGCCTCTCTGCCGCAGCAGACGCACTTGTCACCGATGGGCTCTTCTCCGAAGGGAATGCAACGGGAGGAGACATCGGCAACCTCCTTGAGCTTCAGCTCGCACGCAAGGTCGCCGCACCACATCGCGCGGATATAGCCGTTCTTTTCCGCTGCGATCTTTACGAGCTCGTCGAGCGTCGTTGCGGTATAGGTGCGTCTTTCTCTGTTTTCGAGCGCTTTCTGATAGAGCGCGGCGGTCAGAGTATCGAGTCCGCTCTTCACGGCGTCGACGATGCCGTCGATGGAGACGAAGCTCTTCTCACGGTTATCGCGGCGCACGATGACACATTTGTTTTCCGCAAGGTCGCGGGGACCGATCTCGATGCGGAGGGGAACACCCTTCATTTCGTATTCGGCAAATTTCCATCCGGGCGACTGCTCGGAATCGTCGACCTTCACGCGGATGCCCGCATCCTTCAACGTCTTCGCGAGCGCGGATGCCGCGTCGAGAATTCCTTCCTTGTGCTGCTGAACCGGAACGATAACGACTTGGATCGGCGCGACGGAGGGGGGGAGAACCAGTCCCGAGTCGTCACCGTGCGTCATGATGATACCGCCGATGATACGGGTGGAAACGCCCCAAGAGGTCTGATGGCAGGGCTTCAGCGTGTTGTCCTTGTCAAGGTAACGGATCCCGAACGCCTCGGCAAATCCCGTGCCGAAGTTATGCGAGGTGCCGCCCTGCAACGCTTTGCCGTCGTGCATCAGCGCTTCTACGGTATAGGTGGCTTTTGCACCCGCGAACTTCTCCTTATCGGTCTTCTGACCGCGGATCACGGGCATCGCCAGATCCTTCTCGAAGAAATCGGCGTAGAGGTTCAGCATCTGCACGGTACGTGCCTCCGCCTCTTCCTCGGTGCGATGCATGGTGTGTCCCTCCTGCCAGAGGAACTCGCGCGTGCGGAGGAAAGGACGCGTCGTCTTTTCCCATCTGACGACCGAGCACCATTGATTATATACCTTCGGCAGGTCACGGTAAGATTTGATGATGTTGGCATAATGCTCGCAGAAGAGCGTCTCGGAGGTCGGGCGGACGCACAGGCGTTCCTCAAGCTTTTCACTGCCGCCCATGGTGACCCACGCCACCTCGGGGGCGAAGCCCTCGACATGCTCCTTTTCCTTTGTCAGAAGCGACTCGGGGATAAACATCGGCATGTAGACGTTCTCGACGCCCGTCTCCTTGAATCTGGCATCCAAGATCTTTTGAATGTTTTCCCAGATCGCGTAGCCGTACGGGCGGATGATCATACAGCCTTTGACACCCGAGTAGTCGACAAGGTCGGCTTTTTTGACAATGTCGGTATACCATTTTGCAAAATCTTCGTCCATCGGCGTGATCTGCTCGACGAACTTTTTCTCATTGCCTGCCATTTTGAAAGTCCTTTCAGATAAAACAAATAAAGTAGTGCGTATTCTTCTCAATTATACCCCATTCCGTTCCCTTTGTCAACCCGCAACGGCAAAAAAACGACGGTTTTTCCGTCGGTTTTTGTGAAAAACGCGGAAATCGCTCGAGAAGAATATAAAATTTGCAAATTCTATTGCAAAAACTTTCATTTTGTGCTATAATAAACAAGAAATCGAAGATAATTTGAATTTTACGAACGGCAGAGATTCAAAAAGAAGGAAGATCTATGATCTATTCAGCAAAAAGCGCGGAGGCTCTCAAAGAGGAGCTTGACCGCCTGTTGACAAAATACAATGGCTATCGCTCCCGCGGACTGTCTCTCGATCTGTCCAGAGGAAAACCGAACGGGGAACAGCTCAATCTGATCGACGGACTGTTGGATCTGCCCCTGCTTCCCGAGGGGACGTTTTCGCGCGACGGTGTCGATTGTCGCAATTACGGCGCGTTCGACGGACTCCCCGAAATGAAGGAGCTTTTCGGTAAGGTGTACGGGATCGATCCCGCCCGCATTTTCGTCGGAGGGAATTCCTCCCTAAATCTTATGTACGACGCGATCGCGCGGGCGATGCTCTTCGGTGTTCCGGGCGGAAAGCCATGGATGTATGAGCCGAACCGCAAATGGATCTGCGTAGTCCCGGGATATGACCGTCATTTCCGTGTGACGGAGGAATTCGGCTTCGAGCTTCTTTCCGTGCCCATGACGCCGAACGGTCCCGATATGGACATGGTGGAACGTCTCGTGAAGGATCCTTCGGTGAAGGGGATCTGGTGCGTGCCGAAGTATTCGAATCCGACGGGCAATACCTATTCCGACGAGACGGTACGCCGTCTTGCCGCCATGGAGACGGGGGCGGCGGATTTTCGCATCTTTTGGGACAATGCGTATGCCGTGCACGACCTCGGGGAAGACGGTGACACGCTTGCCGATATTTTTGCCTTGGCAGAGAAGTACGGACACGAGGACCGCGTCTTGATGTTTGCTTCCACCTCGAAGATCAGCTTCCCGGGTGGCGGCATTTCCATGGTGGCGGCGAGTGAGAAAAACCTCGCAGACATCCGCGCACGCGTTAGCGTGGAGACGATCGGCTACGATAAGATCAACCAGCTTCGTCATGTTCGTTATTTTCGGGACAAAGCGACCGTTACGGCGCACATGCGAAAGCTCGGCGCACGCATCCGAGAAAAATTCGAGATCACCTACTCGGTGCTTTCCTCGCTCGATGAGTGCGGGATCGCTACCTATACGAGACCGCGCGGCGGATATTTCATCTCGCTCGATGTTCTCCCCGGGACGGCAAAGCGTGTGTATGAGCTTGCGCGTGCGGCGGGCGTAACGCTGACTCCGGCGGGGGCAACCTATCCGTACGGCATCGACCCCGAGGATAAGAACCTGCGGCTTGCACCAACCTATCCGAAAAATGAGGATCTGCGCGCCGCTATGGAGATTCTGGTGCTGACGGTGAGGATCGCCGCCACCGAAAAACTCTTGAACGATCACCGATGAGGAAAAGGCGGGCGCCGCACGGCGTTTCGCCTTTTTTCTTCGAATTGTGTCCTGCCGGTATTGAATTTGTTAACAATTCGGGAAATCGATTGACAATCTTGTCGGATTATGATACAATACCGAATTAATAAAGAATATTTCGCACAATGCGAAGAAATCGGGAGGCTTATTATGCCGAGAAAACAAATGTTTGAAGGCGGCACCAAGAACAGGATCCTTCAAGTGGGGCGTCAGCTGTTTTTTGAGAACGGATTCGACGGTACGGGTGTCCGTGCCATCATGAAGGCGGTCGGCGCGGACGTCGGCGCCTTCTATTACTACTACACCTCGAAGGACGAGCTGTTCGACGATGTGATGGAGCATTTCTTTGCTCCCTTCCACGCGGACTTTGACCGTCTTGCCAAGGAAGCGGAGGAGACGCCGTATTGCTCTCTTCTTCGTTTCTTCATCTACCTCAGCGATAAAACGCGTGAGTTCCGCGCACAGTATGCGGAGAACATGCACCGCACCGTAAGACTTGCGATCCGCGAGTCGACACTCACGATCATGGAGCCGTATGTCGAGCGCATTATTCACACGCTTACCGAAAAGGGCGCGAAGCCGATTTTGGATGAAAAGGCAGCCGCGGTGTTCGTCTCTCACGGTGTCGGTAGCGTCATTCTTCACGAGGACAGCGATTGGGGCACTTCCGTCGCCGATGAGCTCCGCAAGTCGATCAACCTCGTGCTCGGTCTCGACGCGAAGCTCTCAAAGGAGATCTACTCGGCAGAGATGAGCAAGATCGGTGAAGACGAAGAGTATTTCTGGAGAACCGAAGACAAAAAATAAGGCAGAACCAACAAACAAAGAGCGTCGGCAGAATATGCCGACGCTCTTTGTTATGAAGCTCATTCCTCGATGCGATAAATATAATGCTCCTTCCGCGGCTTTGCGGGGACCTTTTCGCCGTAGCCGAGGACGCAATGACCGATGCCCTCGTAGTCGCCCGTGATGCCGAGCTTTTCGAGAATGGCTTTGCCCTCGGGAAGCTCGAATTCCTCTTTTGCCCGATGGATCCAGCAGGAGTTGACGCCGAGCGCTTCCGCGGCGTTCATGAGGTTGCCCATGACAAGCGAGCCGTCGTAAAGGTAGGTGGAGACGCGTTTATCCGCGAGAACGACGACTATGGTCGACGCCCCGTAAAACGGGTCGCCCTCCCGTCCCATGATCTTTGCATTCAGAGCGGAGAGCATCCGCACGGTCGCGGGATCGTCGATCGCGATCAGAATGGCAGACTGACGTCCCATACCGCTCGGGGCATAGGTGCCTGCCTCCAGAATTTTATCGAGCGTTTCGCGGTCGACCTTCCTGCCGTCAAATGAGCGGCAGGAACGGCGGTTGCATAAAACTTCGAGCGTTTCGTTTTTCATGAGTATATCCTCCGTTTCGTTTTTTTCAGTATAGCGCAGATCGCGAAAAAAGTCAAGAGGGAAGCCCTTTTTTATCGGCAAAAACAGTGTCATAGAGGTAAAAAACGCGAGATGGCGCTCTCGGCAATCGAGAAAAAACGGAAAATCCGTAAAAACTTGAAAAAAAAGCGAAAAAAGCACTTGCAAAAATCAAAAAGATATGCTATAATAAATTTCGTTGTGAACGCAAGGCACTTCGGTCATACGGACAGGTATCGAAGTGGTCATAACGGCCCTGACTCGAAATCAGGTAGCCCGCAAGGGCTCGTGGGTTCGAATCCCACCCTGTCCGCCAAAGATCCCGAGTGTATGCTCGGGATCTTATTTTTGTAAGGCACCACTTTACCTCATGCTTCACGGGAATCTCTTTTGCTACCTTATTTTATAAAGATCTGTGCAAAAGCGCCTCTCGGACATGTATGTAAGGCCTGCTTGTCTTTCGGACACGGAGGAGAAAGGATTCTATGAAGAAAATCGGAAAATCGGCGGAGCTTTTGTGGATCTTCGGTATTTTGTTTGTTGCTTTCGGGGTGGCGCTTTGCAGCAAAGCCGACCTCGGTGTCTCGATGGTGGCGGCGCCGACATTCGTAATACATGAGGCGATCGCTCCTCTTTGGGATGGATTTTCGGTCGGTGTAACCGAATATCTCGTGCAAGGGCTGGTCCTTGTGCTTCTGTGCCTCGCGGTTCGCCGTTTCAGATTGCGCTATCTTCTCGCCTTTGCCGTTGCCGTCCTTTACGGATATACGCTGAATCTGTTTTTGTTCCTGATCGGCGGGATCCCGACCGACGCGCTGTGGGTTCGCTTTCTGATGTTGATCGTCGGGGATGTTCTGACGGCACTCGGTGTCTCCTGCTTCTTCCATACATATCTGCCCCTTCAGGTGCACGAGTTGTTCGTGGCGGAGCTTTCCGCCTGCTACCGACTGAACATCAACAAGGTCAAATGGGCATACGACCTGTCACTCCTCGCTATCTCGTTGATCCTCGCACTGACGCTCTTCGGAGACGCGTCGACCTTCGACTTCTCAAAGATCCTGACCGCGGATTATCACAGCGTCGGCATCGGCACTTTGATCACCACCGTCATTAACGCGCCCCTGATCGCCATGTGGGGCAAGGGGATAGACCGTCTGTTCGACCCGACGCCGAGATTCGGAGCACTCAAAGAGCTTCTCGATCGTACACGGTCATAAAAGCAAAGCAAAATATCAAACGGCGTCCCGCTTTTCGGGACGCCGTTTTTATGCAGATGTTGTTCGGAAGAAGATCTTTCGACGATCCTCGGTCACTTTTTCGTTCCGCGTCAACGCTTTTTGAACTTTTCAAGCTCGCGTCGGATCCCTTCCTCTATGGGAACGAAGTCACTCGGTGCGTGTCCCGTGGCTTTCAAGATCTTACTATATAAAAGTATAAAATCGGAAGGGAATTGACATGAACGAAGAGATCCTGATCTCCTCCTTCGACATCACGCTCTACGCGCTTCGGCGGACGCATACGGTCGGCTCCGTTTTAGAGTTCGAGCACCCTTGCATCGGCTATATCAATCGAGGGAGCGCGCAGTTTTTATACGACGGAAAAAGCTATCGCGCAAAGGAAGGGGATCTGATCTATATCGCGAAAGGAACGAGGTATTCCTCGGTGTGGAAGGGAACGCCCGAGATCGAATTCTATTCGCTGAATTTTTCCTTTTTGAAGCCGTACGCTTTTTATGAATACCGCTTTCAGATCGTGGAGGGATATCCGCACGAGCTTCTCGACGGTATTTATGAGACGTATCGAGACGCTTCGTTTCTGTGTGCGTCGCATATCTATCGTCTTCTGTCGGAGCTTTATCCGAGAATGCACGCAGAGACCGAGACGCCTGCCGTCGGCATATCGGTACAGCCCGCGATCGATCACATCAAAAGCAATTATCAGGCGCCGATCTCGGTCGAGCATCTCGCACGAATTTGCCATTCCTGCACCTCCGGGTTTTACCGACTGTTCAAGGCTGCGACGGGAATGACCCCGATCGCCTATAAACATAATATTATGGTAGAAAACGCCATCAATCTTCTCGCGTACAGCGATATGACGATCGAAGAGATTTCCGCCAAGGTCGGCTTTTCCTCCTCGGGATATTTTCGGAGAGTCTTTTTCCATATCACGGGAAAGACGCCGAAGGAGGTACGGTGAGACGCCGATCTTTGGCGGCGTCTTCCGATTTTTCCGTCGGGGAAGAGAGAAGAAAAAGAATTTTTGCAAAAAAATGAACTTTTTTTCAAAAACCCCTTTACAAACGGGAAAAGGTGTGCTATAATAACTCACGATAAATCGAGTCTTTAAGGCGGCACAGAGATGTCGACAAGATTTCGCATAGGGGTACCTTTGAGGACAGGTATGCCCTTTCGTCTGAATTCTTGCCGGCGGCAAGAATTTTTTTTGCCGTCCGTGGATTTGATGAAAGATTGGAGGAAAGAACATGAAACTCGTCTACAAAATGAACGAAAGACCCCCCTTCGGCAAAAACCTCGTCTACGCGTTCCAGCAGTTGCTCGCCATCATCGCGGCGACCGTCCTCGTCCCCGCACTGGTGAACGGCAGTCTTCCCGACGGTTCCCCGACGCAAAGAATGAGCCAGGCAGCCGCCTTGATCGGTGCCGGCGTCGGAACCCTTGTCTACTTGCTCTTTACGCGCTTTAAGAGCCCCGTCTTCCTCGGTTCCTCGTTCGCATTCATCTCGCCCCTTTGCACAGGTATCCTCTACGGTTACTGCGGCATCATCCTCGGCTCCGTCTTCGCGGGTCTTGTCTATGTCGTGATCGCACTTGTCATTAAGTGCGTCGGAAGCAAGTGGATCTCGAAGCTTATGCCTCCCGTTATCATCGGTCCCACGGTTGCCCTGATCGGTCTCAGCCTTTCGGGCTCCGCCATCAACAACGTGATGAACGTTTCGGGCGGTGCGGAGCATTACAACCTTCTCAGCATCTTCGTTGCGGTCGTGACCTTCCTTGTTACCGTGCTTGTCTCGGTGAAGGGAAATAAGAGCATGAAGCTCATTCCGTTCGTCATCGGTGTCGGCGCGGGCTATGTCCTTGCTCTCATCCTGACGCTTCTCGGCATGGCGTTCGGCTCCGACTACATGAAGCTGATCGACTTCTCCGCCTTCGCGAGCATCGCGGACTTCGGCAACTGGATCCCGAAGCTTTCCTTCGTCGAGGCGATCAAGGAGCTGACCGGCAGTGTCGGAACGATCGAAACCTTTAATCTTACCGCGGTTCTGAACATCTTCGTTGCCTTCGCTCCCGTCGCACTGGTCGTCTTTGCGGAGCATGTGGCGGATCACAAGAACATCTCGTCCATCATCGATCAGGATCTTCTCGAGAATCCCGGTCTTGACAAGACCCTTCTCGGCGACGGTGTCGGATCTATAGCAGGTGCGCTCATGGGCGGTTGCCCGAACACCACCTACGGTGAGTCCATCGGATGCGTTGCCATCACGGGAAATGCCTCTGTCTATACCATCTTCACGACGGCAATCATGTGCATCGTCCTCGCTTTCATCTATCCCGTCATGCTCTTCATCGAGAGCATTCCCGGTTGCGTCGTCGGCGGAATCTGCATCGCCCTCTACGGATTCATCGCGGTCTCGGGTCTGCGCATGTTCAAGAATGTTGACCTTGACGACTCGAAGAATCTCTTCATCGTTGCCGCTATCTTCGTGGCAGGGCTCGGCGGACTCGAGCTCAAGATCGGTCCCGTTACCATCTCGAGCATCGCCTGCGCGCTGATCCTCGGCATCGTGGTCAATCTCCTTCTCAAGCCCACCGAAGTCAAGGTGAAGAAGGAAGTCGAGACCGACGGTCTGACCGAAGAAGAGACCATGTTCGGCACGGTCTACGAAGAGAAGAAAGACGAAAATAAATAATCCGAAAGCTACATAAACATAAAAAGAACACAACGCGATTCATCCGATACGATATGATGTGAATCGCGTTGTGTCGGTTTTTAGAGCTGCTTATACCCGATATTATACCCGCCGGAAATACAAGTCCGACAGGTCGCGCATAAGACGAAAACGGGAAAGCATCGACACCCGTGCGGAAAAAGATCCGATAAGGAGCTCAACATGAGAAACGATAAATTTTTTCTTACCTTCGACGAAAAAACGGGCGGTATCGCCGAGCTGTACCTAACCGCAGATGCGGACGGGATGAATTGGGTCAAACCGCCGCTCGCTTTCGGTGTTCCGACCTATGTGCATAACGTCAGGTTTCACGGAAAAGAATCCGATTTTATTTTGGAAGCGTGGGAAGAGCGCGAGAACGGCGGGACGGCATACTATCGCACCGAACAGGTGCAGACACGTCCGAAGGATGCTCCCGAGGGGGAGATCTTCGCCGAGCTACGCGCAAAAACCGAGTATTCCTTTGACGAGTGCGGAAATCTTCGCGTCAGAACCGTGATCTCTAATGCGTCGCGTTGGCAGAAGTTTTTCATGGAAGGGGATATCGCCCTTCGCTTCAACTTCTTCGACGACTATTACGATGCCATGACCTGTATGACCTCCCGTTGCACCGCGCATCTTTGGTGCGGCGGGGACTCGTCGTGGGTGTGTGCTCTGAAAATGGGGGAAAGCGAGCAAAACGTCGGCTTGGTATTTACCGAGGGCGGCGCGGTTTCTTATTCGCAAAGCGGGTGCCAATATAGCGACCGCGGATATTTTACGATGAACCTCGCGCTGAAAACGCTCCGCCCCGGGGAAGAGGCCACATTCTCTTACGTACTGTTTCCGCACACGGGGAAGGCAGACTTTTTGCGAAAACTCGCGGAATATCCTCACTGCGCGGTGCTCTCTTCCGACAATTTCACCTATTTTGTAGGGGAGACGGTGCGCCTGCGTGCGGAAAATGTGAGCGGCGGGAAGATCGCCGCACATTCTGATCTTTCTCTTCTTTCGGAAAAGCAGAACGGAGCCTGTACCGAATTCACCTTCGCCGCCGACTCGCTCGGTGAGCATCGCATCGATGTTACTTACGGAAAAGACGGTGAATGCGGCACCTACGCGAAGGTTTTTGTCTCCGAGGACGTCGAGACGGTTCTGAAGCGAAGACTTGACTTTATCATCGATAAGCAGCAATACCGCGAGGAGGGAAACACACTCGACGGCGCGTTTCTTTGCTATGACGCGGAGAGCGGTGAGATGTATTATGACGAGCAATTCTCCGATCATAACGCTCAGCGCGAACGTCTCGGTATGACGATTCTGCTGGCAAATTATTTGCAGACGCACGAAAATGAAAAATATCGCGAGGCGCTCGAAAGATCGCTTGCCTTTGTCTATCGCGAGGTTCTGAATTTTGAGACGGGCGAGGTCTTCAACTTTGCGCACCGATACAGTACGTGGATTCGCCCTTACAATTATCCGTGGGTTGCTTTGCTTCTGTGTGAAGCATACGGCGCACTTGGCAAAAAGGAAATGCTTTCTCACGCCGCCGCGATTATGGAGGCTTACTATAAACAGGACGGAAAGAATTTCTACCCGACCGCCATTTTCATGTCAGAGTGGATTCACATCTTCCGCGAGGCAGGAATGATTGAAGAGAGCACGCACTTGGAGAAAAAATTTCTCGAGCATGTCGAAACGATGATTGAGCGCGGAATGCGTTATCCGAAGCTCGAGGTCAATTATGAGCAGTCGATCGTCGCGCCCGCCGTGTCCTTTATCACCGATGCCTATTCTCTGACCGGGGATTCGCGTTATCTTTCGGAGGTGAAGCCGCATATCGCCGCGCTCGAGCGCTTTGACGGCTTACAACCGCATTATATGCTTTCCGACATTGCCGTGCGCTATTGGGATGATTATTGGTTCGGGAAGATCCACACGTACGGAGATACGCTTCCGCATTATTGGAGCACCCTCAGCTCGGTCGATTATCTGAAATATGCGGACGTCGCAGAAGACGCGGACAGAAGGCACCACGGCGAATGCGGGCTTCGCAACTGCCTCTGCCTCTTCATGCGGGACGGCTCGGCAAGCTGCGCGCGTCTCTACCCCTTCGAGGTCAACGGAACGCGGGGTGAACGCTTTGACCCGCTTTGCAACGATCAGGATTTCGCTCTCTATTTTGCCTACAAATATTTACCGAAACACGAATAGATCCCGCGCGTTGTCGGAACGCCCGCAAAGCAACGACATATTTCCTTCCTTCGATAGATTTCGAAAAAGCCGCACCCGAATTGCGAATTGTCGCAATTCGGGTGCGGCTTTTTTGTTCCGTAGGGGAAGAGGTGCTTTGGACGGAGAGCACCGTCATTCCGTCGTGATATGTTCTTCCTCCGTGAGCTTCATGCGAAGCTCGTCCTTCAATCCGCCGTAAACGTAAAAGGAAGCGAAGATGTAAAGGACGGCGGTCAGGGTGACCACGACGGGGAACCACTCGAGCACGGGGACGATCATCGTTTTTTCGACGCCGCCGATGTCGCGGATGGTAACGGTTTTCACCGTTCCGAGGAAGAAGGCTTCGGCACACTTCGAAAAGCCCATGAGAAGCCCCGCCAAAAACAGGAGCAGATTCCGGCGTTTCAGCATCTTGTGATAGCCCATTTCGGTGCGGTCATAACGGGGGCTGTCCGGAGAGACGCCGGTCTCGCGAAGGACGAGACTGTTCTGCACACGGAGAAGGAAATATAAAAGGACGGCAAGTGCGGCAAACTCCGGTACGGAGAAGATCTTGATCGGCAGGTAGGCGCTCCGTGCTTCGGCGGAGCGGAGAAGTGCATCATAGCCGTACCGATCGACAAAAAGAATCGTCAGCACGGTGGTGGTGAGCGTGAGTACGCCGTAAGCGGCGCCCGCGATCAAGGTATATTTTGTATGATCGGCAAAGGGACGAAGGCGCGCGACTCCGAAGCAGAGGATCGCGGCAAACAAAAACTGGGGGAGGATGTTCACACCGCCGAAATTATCGAAGGTGATGTCCGGTGTGAAGAAGGAGGCGATCGTGAAAACGGTGAGTGCCGTCGAGAGCGCGCGGAGCTTTTGCTTGTTTTCGAGAACGGGAAGTGTTCCCGACGGGATCATCTCGGCGAGCGCGGCATCGAGACCGCCGTCCTCCAGAATGGCGCGGCGGTAAGCAAGTGCACGGGCAAGCCAGACGGAGCCCACTATGGTAGCGAGCAAGAGTGCAAAGGTCAGGATCATCGGATAGTAAATGGTACCGCCGACATAAAGAGAGCTTTCACCCGCAGAGCTTTTCGAGGAGGAGAGACGGAGAAATTCGGGAACCGTCGAAGCAAGCGCCTTGACAATGAGGAAAAGGACCGTCGTGCTCCGCAGAGATTCGGGTTCGATGCGCCGCATCCCCTCTTTCGTGTAGGCGAAGGGGGAAATGAAGGAAGTATGCGTCGTTCGCTCTCCGAGGTAGAAGAAGGCTTCAAAGAGATAATGCGCCGCCTGAAGGGAAAGCAAGAGCTCGCCGACGGCAAACACAAGCGCCAAAAGCACAATGATGTCGTAATCCGCGCGGTTCCGAGCCCGCACGGCAATGACGAGAAAGAGCGCGGGGATCCGCGCGAGATTTACCCACCCGAGTTTCTTGAGTGCGACGACTGCCTCGTTAAAATACGGAGAGATGTCCGCCGCTCGCGTAAAGTATTTTGCAAGAAGAAAACAGGCTATAAAATCGGGCAGAAAGTCGATCACATGGATGTTTGGCAGGAAAAGAAAAATCAGACAGAGAACGGGAAGAAATGGTCCGCGGTGTTTCGGTTCGGTTTTTGCAATCATTTTTTCTTTTTCTTTCTTTTGGAATTCATCTTTTCGCGAAGATAGGCGGCACGCTCCTCGGCGTGCTTTGCCTCTCTTTCGTCCCGACGCTCCCGCATACGATTGACAAAGGCAAAGCGGGAGGGCTTTTCGGGCATTTCGAGGTCTTCGGGCATACAGATACGGGCATAGGAGCGGTAGATCGTCAAAAGGACGAGCACACAGGAAAGCAGGGTGAGGAGCAGAACGGCAAAGGCGATCACCGCCGTTTCCTTTGCCGCGGAGGCAGGGAACAGGTCGGGAATGTCGAAGACCGCCGAGGCGGCGTAGGCAAGGACGGGAAGCACGATAAGCGCCTGCGCCCGTGTCGCAAGCTTAGAAAGCCCTACCTCCTCGGCGACCTTTCCGATCCCGAGAAGAAGGAATACATGAAGAAGCGCGAGCAGAAGATAGCGTGCGACGCCGACGGGAACGGTGATCGCGGTGAGGTCCGCCGAAGGGGAGAAGATCGGGAGAACGGCAAGGACGATCTCCGAAAGCCCGACGAGCAAAAAGGCAATGTCGACGGAAAAAGCGATACGGAAGGGGCGATTGACGCTCCCGAGACGGTAGAGCCCCGCCGCCATGATCGCCGCGGCAAGCAGGTCGGTGTAATTAAAATACGAGATGTTCAATAGAAAGAAATATCCGATGAACAGGGTACCGAATCCCATAATTCTCCTTTCCGCCTTTGTATGCGGGCGATGAGGTCAGTTTTCCGTGGTTTGGTTCATGCCGCAGCATTTTTTGTACTTTTTGCCGCTTCCGCAGGGGCAGGGGTCGTTGCGCCCGACTTTCTTCGAGACGGCGGGCTTTTTGACGACGGAGCCCTTTCCGCCCGCGAAGCCTTCGACGAGGGGCTTTGCCACCTGGACGCGCTCCACCTTCTGCACGCGGGGGACGACCGAGAGGATCTTGCGCACGGTGTCTTCCTTGATGTCGTCGACCATCTGATCGAAGAGATCGGCGCCCTGAATGCGGTACATTGCGACGGGGTCGCGCTGTGCGTAAGCGTTCAGACCGATATATTCCTTCAGATCCTCCATCGCGTCAAGGTGATCCATCCACTTGCGGTCGACGTTCTCGAGCAGAATGACCTTTTCGATCTCCCGCATGGCATCGGGCTTCATCCCTTCGACGGCGGCGAACAGTGCGTCCTTACCGTGATAGATGGAAAGCGCACGGTCGAGAAGCTCCCGATGCAGGGACTCCTTGTCGAGTGCCTCGAGCTCCTCTGCGGAATACCGAAGATCGTGCGAGTCGGTGAGAAGCCCCATATAGTGGTTGCGGAATTCGTCAAATTTCCATGCGGATCTGTCGTCCACGCCGAAGCAGAAGTCGAAGGTCTCGTTGACCGATGCCTCGATCATGGATTCGATCTTTGCCTGAATGTTATCGCTCGTCAGAACCTCTCCGCGCTGCGCGTAGATCACGTTTCTCTGCTGGTTCATAACATCGTCGTAGGTCAGGACGTTTTTACGGCGTGCGAAGTTCATGGCTTCGATGCGTTTTTGCGCGCGCTCGATCGAGCCGGAAAGGATCCGCGCGTCGATCGGGGTATCGTCGTCGAGCCCGAGCTTGCCCGTAATGCCCATCAGACGGTCGGAACCGAAGAGGCGCAAAAGATCGTCCTCAAGAGACAAGAAGAAACGGGATTCGCCGGGGTCACCCTGTCTGCCGCTTCGTCCGCGGAGCTGGTTGTCGATACGGCGGCTCTCGTGCCGCTCGGTGCCGAGGATATAAAGACCTCCCGCCGCGCGCACCTTGTCTGCCTCGGGGCGAATGGCTTCCTTATGCTTTTCGTAGGATTCGTGATACAGCTCTCTCGCACGGAGGACCTCTTCGTCCTCCGTATCGGAGGTGCCGGTGGCAAGCGCGATCACGTCGTCGTCAAAGCCCGCCTTCCGAAGCTCCGCCTTCGCCATATATTCCGGGTTGCCGCCGAGCATGATGTCGGTACCGCGTCCCGCCATGTTAGTGGAGATGGTGACCGCACCGAATCTGCCCGCCTGTGCGACGATCTCGGCTTCCTTTTCGTGTTGCTTCGCGTTCAGGACATTGTGAGCGATCCCTTCGCGTTTCAGCAGGGCAGAGAGCTCTTCCGAACGGTCGATGGATACGGTACCGACCAGCACGGGCTGTCCCTTTGCATGACATTCCTTGATCTGACGGACGATCGCCGCGAGCTTGCCCTTGCGGGTGCGATAGACCGCGTCGTTGCGGTCGATACGGATCATCGGCTTGTTGGTGGGGACCTCGACGACGTCGAGCGCGTAGATCTCGCGGAATTCGTCCTGCTCGGTCAGCGCGGTACCCGTCATACCCGAGAGCTTTCCGTACATACGGAAGTAATTCTGGAAGGTGATGGTAGCGAGTGTTTTGGATTCCTTTTGAATTTTTACGTTCTCCTTGGCTTCGAGCGCCTGATGAAGACCGTCGTTATAGCGTCTTCCGGGCATCAGACGACCCGTGAAGGCGTCGACGATGATCACGGCGTCGTCCTTGACGATATAGTCGACGTCCCGCTTCATGACACCGTGCGCCTTGATAGCGGTATTGATGTTGTGGTAGAGCGTGGCATTTTCGGGATCGGAAAGGTTCTCAAGTCCGAAGAATTTCTCCGCCTTCGCGATACCGTGTCCCGTCAGGACGGCGGTGCGCGCCTTTTCGTCCACGATATAATCCTCGTCGTAGGCGTCGGTATCCGATTTGGAATCCAGCTCCTTGATGACGTGGCGGGAGAGCGTGCGCACGAATTTGTCCGCTTTTGCGTAAAGGTCGGTGGACTTTGCGCCCTCGCCCGAAATGATCAGGGGCGTACGCGCCTCATCGATCAGGATGGAGTCGACCTCGTCCACGATGGCAAAGGCGTGTCCGCGCTGTACCATGCGCTCCTTATAGACCACCATGTTGTCACGCAGGTAGTCAAAGCCGTATTCGTTGTTGGTGCCGTAGGTAATATCGGCGCGGTATGCCGCGCGCTTTTCGTCTCCCGTCTGACCGTGAACGACAAGTCCCGTTTTCAGACCGAGGAAGCCGTACACCTTGCCCATCTCTTCGCTGTCACGCTTTGCGAGGTAGTCGTTGACGGTGACGATATGGACGCCCTTGCCGTTCAGAGCGTTGAGGTAAGCGGGCAGGGTAGCGACGAGCGTTTTTCCTTCACCCGTTTTCATCTCTGCGATGCGTCCCTGATGGAGCAGAATACCGCCCATCAGCTGAACGCGGAACGGACGCTTGCCGAGTACACGCTCGTCCGCCTCGCGGACCAGAGCGAATGCCTCGGGAAGAATATCGTCGAGCGTTTTCCCCTCCGCAAGCTCCGCCTTCAGACGGTCGGTATAGGCGCGGAGCTCCTCGTCCTTCATCGCGTGAAAGGTCGGGGCAAGCGCCTCGATGGCGTCGACGGTGGGGGTTAAACGCTTGATCTGTTTTTCACTGTAGGTTTTGAACAGTCCCATGGTCTCTCCTATAAGACCCGCGCAGGACGTACCTGCCCGAGTTCTGTCAGATAATAATTATTCAGATAAAGTATAGCATACCCGAGCGAAAAAAAATAGTATAAAATGTAAAAATTTTCGTTTTCGGTGCAAATTTATTTTTGAGGCTTGACAATTCGCGATTTTTCGCTACAATGAAATACATAACACGAGAAGAAAAGGGATACACTGACAGTGAAAAATATCAATATCGTTCTTTATTCTCCCGAGATCCCGCAGAACACGGGGAACATTTCGCGCACCGCCGCGGTGACGGGTACCGCGCTTCATATCATCCGCCCCATCGGGTTCGAGATCTCCGACAGGACGCTGAAGCGCGCGGGACTCGATTATTGGGATAAGCTCGATGTCACCTATTACGACGACGCGGAGGATTTTTTTCGGAAAAACCCCGATGCCGAGATCTTTTATTTCAGTGCAAAGGGGACACGTTGCTATACGGAGGTCGCGTATCCCGAGCGCGTGTTTCTGATGTTCGGCAGGGAATCCGTGGGGCTCCCCGAGGAGCTTCTCGCGGCACACCGTGAGCGCTGTCTTCGGATCCCGATGCTTCCCGACGTCAGATGTCTGAACCTTTCGAATTCCGTCGCGATCGCCGTGTACGAGGTTCTGAGACAGCGGGGCTTCCCTGGGTTTTCGTTTTGCGGGGCACTCGGCGGGGAATAAAGACGGAAGAGAGGTCGTATGACTCGAGTCGCTCCCGTTCTCTTGGGATTGGATCTCAACGCATATTCCGTCGCCGTCGCACTGCACGAGGCGTACGGTGTCACCTCCGACGCGTTCGGCAGGTATTCCGTCGGCATCACCCGGTATTCGCACATCATTCGCCCGCATATCGAGGGGGCACTCTCGCACACCGACGCGGGGGTCGCCACTTTGCGCACGTTTTCCCGCAAACTCCTTGAGGAGGGAAAGCTCCCGATCCTGATCCCGTGTGCCGACCGGTATGCGGAATTCCTCGAAAACTCAAAAGAATATTTGAAAGACGCCTATCGTTTTTTACTTCCGGAACTCTCCCTGTATCGGGAAGTGTCGGAGAAGGCGTCTTTTTCTTGCTTGCTCGACAGATTCGGTATTCCGCACCCCGAAACGAAGGTCTTCTCGAAACAGGGAGATCGCGAGCTCTCGGACTTTTCCTGCTCGATCCCGTATCCCGCGGTCCTGAAGCCGGCGGACAGCTCGGCATATTGGCGCTCCCCCTTTGCCGGAATGAAAAAGGTCTGGTTTCCGAAGACGGCGGGGGAGGCAAAGGCGATCTCCGACCGCATCTATGCCGCGGGTTATACGGGGCGGCTGGTCCTGCAAAGACTGCTCCGCCCGACCCGCCGCTCCACGCTGACGGTGTTTTGCGACGCGGATGCCGTCGCGCGCCGTGCGGTTCTCGGCGACATTCTTTTAGAAGAGCGGGGCGGCACGGCACAGGGGAATTATTCCGCGATCCTGACCCGTCCGCTCGACCGCACCTCGATGGCACTGATCCGCCTTCTCGAGCGCGTCGGCTATCGCGGGATCGCAAATTTCGATATTCTTTCCGAAGGGGAAAAGAGCTATGTTCTGGAGCTGAATCCGAGGCAGGGAAGAAGCTCGGATTATACGCGTGCCGCCGGGGTCAACCTCTTCTCCTGCCTCGTCTCCGTACTGACGGGGAAAAAGGTGTCGACCGATTTTTCCTATCGCGAGATCTTTTGGCATTGCGTACCGACGGACGCCGTCAGACGATACGCCACCGACCCGTCCCTTCTCGGTCGGGCGGAGGAACTGATCGCCGAGGGGGCGGAATTCTCCCCCTTCTCCTATCGCCCCGACCTTTCGCATAACCCGATCCGCCGACTCTATACCTTCCTTCACGGGAAGCGTCGCACCGCCGCTCTCGGGGAGGTGTCGGGATGAGGCTCTCCGAGCTGCTCACGGGGATACCCGATCTTCGGATTCTCGGGAATTTTGTCGATCGCGAGATCTCCCGTCTGACCGATGACTCCCGTACCGTGACGGACGATCGCGCGATCTTCTTCGCACACCGCGGACATACGCGGGACGGCGCATCGTTCGCCCCAGATGCCGAGCGGCGCGGATGCCGTGTCTTTTTGTCGGAGCGGGAGCTTTCGCTTGCCTCCGGCTGTACGCAGATAATCTGCAAATTCGGATTAAAAACTTCGGCAGAACTTGTGCTTCGCTGCTTTGATAACCCGGGAAGAAAGCTTCGCTTCGTCGGCATCACGGGCACGAAGGGAAAGACGACGACGGCGTTTTTTCTGACGCATCTTTTGCGCTCTATCGGAGAAGCGACGGCATCCGTCGGGACGCTCGGCGTGGATCTCGGAGACGAGATCCGTCCGACGGAAAATACGACGCCTTCGATCTTTGCGCTGGCGCCCCTCCTTTCCGAATTTGTAAAGCGCGGCATCCGCACGGTCGTCACGGAGGTCTCGAGTCAGGCGCTCGCGGACGGACGGGTGTTCGGGATCCCGTTTTTCCTCGGGATCTTTACTTCTTTCTTTCCCGATCATATCGGAAGGACGGAGCATCGCGACCTCGCCGAATACGCCGCCGCGAAACGCTCGCTCTTTTCCTCTTACGGCATCGATACCGCGATTGCGAACGGGGACGACCCTTATGCCGCGTATATGATCTCCGATGTGCAAAGAAAGATCTTTTGCTCGACCGAAGGCGTGTCCGATGTTTATGCGAAGATCCTTTCGACGGGGCGTGAGGGAACGCGCTTTTTACTCGGAGATGCGGAGGGAGAGCTCGCCTTGGCGGGCAAATGCCATCTCGAAAACGCGCTTCTTGCCCTGACGGCGGCACATATTCTGACGGGAAGGCCCATAGAGTCGTTTTTGCCCGCGCTAAAAGGGGTCACGGTGCCCGGGCGCTTTGAGCGCTCGGAGCACGGCGGACGCGTGTTCTTCATCGACTACGCGCATAACGGGGAAAGCGTACGAAGACTTTCGGAGACGGTGCGCGGGCTGTACGGCGGCAGGCAGATCGCCGTCTTCGGCTCGGTCGGCGGACGCGGAGAGACGAGGCGGCGGCTTCTCTCCCGCGCGGTGGAGGAGTGCACGGATTTCGCCGTCATAACCTCGGACGACCCGGGGACGGAGGATCCGCTCGGCATCTGCGCCGAATTGTATGCGGGCTTTTCCGATAAGACGAAAGCGCGTATCGTTGTCGACCGCGCCGATGCGATCCGGTATGCGTATCGGATCTCCTCTCCGGAGGACGTGATCCTGCTTCTCGGAAAGGGTCATGAGACCTATCAGAAGACCGCGCGGGGAATTCTCCCGTTTTCGGAGAAAAATATCCTTGCTTCCCTTGACAATTCGCTGAGCGTGTGATAAACTTTTAGAAAAAAGCAAAGGAAGAACTTCCGATGAAAAAGATCACGAAAGTCAAGGATATCGTATACAAGCGCTATACGATCGAAGAAGGGAAAGCGGCGTTTGACGCATTTTCGGACGCGGCAAAGAACGCCCGTTCGGCGGACGACGTTCTCGCGGCACGTAAAAAATGGCGCGAGGCGGTAGAGCATTACTCGACCGCCGCCTCTCTTGCCAACTGCCGTTTCACGCTGAATACGCGGGACGAATTCTATCAGGCGGAGATGGACTATTACGACGAGAAGAGCCCCGAATTCCAGGAGCTCATGACCGCGTACGCCGAGATCATGCTGGACAGTCCCTACCGCGCGGAAATGGAAAAGAAGCTGAATCCGCGTATTTTCCGTATGCTCGAGATCGAGAGAAAGGCATTTTCTCCCATCGTGACCGAGGAATGTAAAAAAGAGAACGCCCTGACCACCGAGTATTCCAAATTCATGAGTGAGATGAAATTCGAATACGACGGCAAAGAGCTTCCGCTCTCGGTCCTGCGCGGGTATCTTTCTCACCCCGACAGGAACGTGCGCCGTGCCGCCGCCGAGGCGATCGGTAAGGGACTCGGCAAAAACGCAGAGACGCTTGACCGCATCTACGACGAGCTCGTGAAGATCCGTACCGAGATCGCACATAAGCTCGGTTATCGCGATTTTGTCGAGCTCGGTTATTATCGTATGGGGCGCATCGACTACGACAGGGAAATGGTAAAGAGCTTCCGTGACAACGTAGCGCGCGATCTTGTCCCCGCCGTAAAAGCACTGAAGGACAGAGTGTCGCGCGATCTCGGCTTCTCGCAGATGATGTTTTACGATAACGAAACATACACAAACGGCGCGTCGCCCGACCCGATTCTCGACGAGAAGGGGATCTTCGCCGCGGCGCAGAAGATGTATGACGATATGAGCCCCGTGACGGGCAGCTTCATGCGGGAGATGCAGGAGGCAGAGGCGTTCGATGTCGAGTCCCGCGACGGCAAATGGGGCGGCGGCTATTGCACTTCTTTCCCGGATATGAAGCAGCCCTTCATTCTCGCCAATTTCAACGGCACGAGCTCCGATCTCGATGTCATCACGCACGAATTCGGTCACGCCCTCGCCGATCATTTCCTCTTTGAGGAAGGGGAAGAGGAGCTTGCGGTCGGCGGCATGGAGACGGCGGAGTGCCACTCTATGTCGATGGAATTTTTCGCGGAAAAGTATATGGAGATGTTCTGCGGAGACGGTGCCGATGCATATCGCTTGAAGCACATGCTCGATTCCTTCTGCTTCATTTCGTACGGTGTCATCGTCGACGAATTTCAGCAGACGGTCTACGAGCATCCCGAGTATACGCCCGAGGACAGAAAGCGCGTCTATCGCGAGCTCGAGAAAAAATACCGCCCGTATCTTTCCTTTGACGGGATCCCGTATCTCGAAGAAGGGACCAGATGGCAGTATCAGATGCACATCTACGAGTCGCCCTTCTACTACATCGACTATTGCCTCGCGCAGACGGTCGCCTTCGGCTTCTTCATCAAGTCGAGAAAGGATTACAAAGGCGCGTTTGCCGATTATCTGAATTTCGTCCGTCAGGGCGGTCAGAAAGCATTCCCCGCACTGGTGGAGGATGCAGGAATCGCCTCTCCCTTCAAGGACGGCGCCCTCCGCGACCTCGCCCGCGAGATCGAAAAGATCGCCGACGATCTTTTCGATAAGGTCGAAGGAAAATAATTGCGCCATCGAGCGAAAAGACATGAGGACACGCCCGAGGGGACAAGGACTCGAAGATCCGATCAAAGAACCTGCCGATCCTGAAGATCGGCAGGTTCTTGTCGGTTTGTATTTTTTGTTGTTTTCTGTTGCCTTCCGCCGCTTTTATAAGCCGAGCGCCCTTTTATTTTTAATATTTCGGCGCAAATAGACAATTCTAAACATAAAAGTGTTGACACATGACAGATTATGTGTTATACTATATGCGATAAAATGTGAAGCGAGTGTTACGAAACGGTCGACACGACCTCTGTGAGGCGGTCGACAATGCGACTCCTTGGCTTGCAAGAGAAGGGATGGGCAGCGTACCATCCTTGCTTTTTGCGCTTCGCTTCAATTATGTTGAAAGGTTTGATTCATGGCTATTGCGGTCGAACAGGGCACAACCCGGGAATTGGTACACGAAAAATGCGTTCGCTGTAACTGCGAGACGCCCTATACGTTTGCCGATGATGTATCCGAGCGCAAGTACTTTCTTCCCGGCTACGGACAGTGCTGTGCACATTGTTACGAAGAGTTGACGCGGGCGTCGGAGGAGGCACCTCATAAGCACCACGCCTTTGCCGGTCCCCACGCGTTGCCGCCGAAGACGGCGACCACGCTTGTGATGCCGTATGAGTACGGTGAAAACGAATTCTACAACGTGAGCTTGCCGTCAAACCTGAAACAAAAACTCGTATATGACTTCATAAAGCGCACCTTTGATATCATTTTGTCACTGCTTGCGATCGTTATTCTGGCGTTGCCCATGACGATCATCGCTATCGTGATCAAAGCCACGTCCCCGGGTCCCGTTCTTTTCAAGCAGGCGAGAGTCGGGCTCAACGGAAAGCAATTCTTAATGATGGATTGTCAAGTCAAGTGCAACACATTAGTGAAAAAATTTTTTAAGGAC
>CAVEOF010000027.1:0-13844 GCA_963617165.1 Coriobacteriaceae bacterium
CATTGGCTATTCTGCGTTCTACGGTTGCACAGGGCTTACGAGCATCACGATTCCGGATAGCGTCACGAGTATCGGTAGTTCTGCGTTTTATAACACCGCGTATTACAACGACTCCTCCCATTGGGAAAACGACGTGCTTTATATCGGCAATTATCTGATTAAAGCCCAAAATACGATTTCAGGTTCGTATACGATAAAATCCGGAACAAAATGCATCGCCAATTATGCATTCGAAGATTGCACAGGGCTTACGAGCGTCACAATTCCGGATAGCGTTACGAGCATCGACGGTTCTGCCTTCTATAATTGCACAGGGCTTACGAGCATCACGATTCCGAATAGCGTCACGAGCATCGGCGATTTTGCGTTCGAAGGTTGCACAGGGCTTACGAGCATTACAATTCCGGATAGCGTCACAAGCATCGGTAATTCTGCGTTCGATAGTTGCACAGGGCTTACGAGCATTACAATTCCGGATAGCGTCACGAGCATTAGCTATTCTGCGTTCAAAGGTTGCACAGGGCTTACGAGCATCACGATTCCGAATAGCGTCACGAGCATCGATGCTGGGGCGTTCTACGGTTGCACAGGGCTTACGAGCGTCACAATTCCGGATAGCGTAACAAGCATCGGAGATCGTGCATTTAGCTATTGCATAGGGCTTACGAGTATCATAGTAAACGATGGAAATACAAAGTATTATTCTATCGGAAATTGTCTTATAGAAACGGCAACAAAAAAACTAATTCTCGGTTGTAAAATCAGCGTCATTCCTTCGGATGGTAGCGTCACGAGCATCGGCTCTTCTGCGTTTTCCGGTTGCACAGGGCTTACGAGCATCACAATTCCGAATAGCGTCACGAGCATCGGCTCTCATGCATTCTCCGGTTGCACAGGGCTTACGAGCATCACGATTGGGAATAGCGTCCAGAACATTGGGGGTTCTGCCTTTTATAAGTGCACAAATCTGAAAACCGTCACCTTCGCAGAAAATTCCCAATGTTCAAGCATCGGCTCTTATGCGTTCTACGGTTGCGCAGGGCTTACGAGCATCACGATTCCGAATAGCGTCACGAGCATCGGCTCTTATGCGTTCTACGGTTGCACAGGACTTACGAGCATCACAATTCCGAATAGCGTCACGAGCATCGGCGATTGGGTGTTCCGTGATTGCACAGGACTTACGAGCATCACAATTCCGAGTAGCGTCACGAGCATCGGTTCTTCTGCGTTCAAAGGTTGCACAGGGCTTACGAGCATCACGATTCCGGATAGCGTCACGAGCATTGGCTATTCTGCGTTCTACGGTTGCACAGGGCTTACGAGCATCACGATTCCGAATAGCGTCACGAGCATCGGCTATCAGGCGTTCTACGGTTGCACAAATCTGAAGGACATCTATTATACCGGAACGCAAATTGAGTGGGAAGCGATTTCAAAAGGGAGTTCTTGGAACGGCAACACCGGAGATTACACCATTCACTATGCAGATGAAGCATAAGCAGTATTCTATTTGACATTTGAGAGCAACTTTTCCGGCTCCTTCCGATCCTTCGGAGGGAGCCGGATTTTTATCTGTTCTGCTTTTGAGGCAAAAGCAAGGACTTTTCGCGAAGGGTTAAGGCTTTTCGTAGAGGAGTGAACGCTTGTTTTGCGCGGGGCGGAATATTTTTTTCGCAAAACTCTTGACCTTTGCGCGCGCGTTTGGTATAATAATAGCATATGATGATGTTAACAGCGTTAACATTGGCAAAAGCGGGCGCGGGAAAGTGAAGGCGCAGCGACTTGCCTTGAAGGGTAAGACGGGTAAGCCTTTGGGGAGCGCTCACGCGAAAGACGGCGGGAAGCGCTCGCGCGAGGGTTGCTTCCTTCGGGCGCGAAGACAAACGAAAAGAAAGGACTCGGGGCGGGGCTTCGGGGTGGAGAGATGAACGAAAAGGCAAGGGAGCTTGGGGCACACCGTTCGGTGATCCGCGAGCTGTTCGAATATGCTACGAAGAAAAAGGCGGAAGAGGGGGATGCGGCGATCCATGATTTCACGCTCGGGAATCCTTCCGTGCCGCCGCCCGCGGAGGTGACGGAGGCACTGCTCACCGTCATACGGGAGACGGAGCCGACGAAGCTGCACGGGTATACCACGGCGGCGGGAGACGCCGCCGTGCGGGCGGCGATCGCCGCCGATCTCGCGGCGCGGTATCGCGTCGAGGTCGACCCTTCCCTGCTCTATCTGACCGTGGGAGCGGCGGCGGCGCTGTCCGCGACGTTCGGCGCGATTCTCAACGAGGGGGACGAGGCGATCGTCATTTCCCCGTATTTCCCCGAGTATCGCGTCTTTCTCGATCATGCGGGGGCGAAGGTCGTCGAGGTCGCGGCGAAGACGCCCGACTTTTCCCTCGACCTTTCCGCGATCCGCGAGAGCATCACGGAGCGGACGGCGCTCCTATTATACAATTCTCCGAACAATCCGACGGGCGCCGTGGTATCTCCCGAGGAGCTGTCGGCGCTCGCCGCGCTTCTGCGCGAAAAGTCGGAGGAGATCGGGCATCCGATCCTTCTCGTCGCGGACGAGCCGTATCGCGAGCTTGTCTACGACGGGCTGACGGTGCCCTGCCCTCTCGCTTACTATGACGATACGGTGATCTGCTACTCCTTCAGCAAGTCGCTCTCCCTGCCAGGGGAGAGGATCGGGTACGTGCTCGTTTCGCCGCGGGCGACGGGGGCGCGGGCGCTCTACGAAGGGGTGATGGGCGCGGCGCGGGCGCTCGGGTACGTCTGTGCGCCGAGCCTGTTTCAGAAGATCCTGCCCGCGTGTCTCGGGAAGGTCTCCTCGCTCGAAATTTATGACCGGAATCGAAAGCGGCTCTACGAGGCGCTGACGTCCTACGGCTTCTCTGCCGTTTATCCGCGGGGGGCGTTCTATCTCTTTCTGAAATCTCCCGAGGCGGATGCGAACCGCTTCCTCGAGCGGGCGAAGCGGCTCGGGTTGCTCTTTGTACCGAGCGACAGCTTCGGCTGTGCGGGGTATGTGCGGATCGCCTACTGCGTCGGCGAGGCGGAGATCGAGGCGTCCCTGCCCGCGTTCCTACAATTGGCGCGGGAATACGGCTTATGCTCCGAATGATCTTTTCTTCCCCGAAGCTCGAAACCGGTATATTTTTGAAAGAATTGTTTGCATTTTGTGATATTTGAGGGAATTGTGGTATGGAAGAATTGGAGATGGCGCGAAAGATCATTGACGAGGCGGACGGCGAGATCGCAAGGTTATTCTGCCGTCGGATGGAAGCCGCGAAGATCATTGCCGCCTACAAAGGGGCGCGCGGGCTTCCGATCCTCGACGCGGAGCGGGAAGCCGCGGTGCTCGCACGCGGGGCGATGCGCGTGTCCGACGAGGAGCTTCGCTCCTATTATCTTTTATTTCAAAAGGAAGTGATGGCGGTCTCCCGCGCGTATCAGCGAAAGCTGCTCGAGGGGGAGCGCGTCGCTTACGCGGGGACGGTCGGCGCCTTTGCACATCTTGCGGTGCGGCGCCTGTTCCCGAAGGCGGAGGCAGTGCCTTGCGCGGATTTTTCCGCCGCGTGGCGGGCGGTGGAGGTCGGGGAGTGCGAGCTCGCCGTCCTCCCGATCGAAAACAGCTTTCAGGGTGAGGTGGGGACGGTGACCGACCTGATGTTCTCGGGTTCTCTCTTCCTCAACGCGGTGACCGAGATGCCGATCACGCAGGATCTGCTCGCGAAAGCGGGGACCTCCCTCTCCGAGATCCGCACGGTCATCAGCCATCCGCAGGCGCTCGGGCAATGCGCGGCGTATATCACCGCCCACGGGTTCGAGAGTGTGGAATACGCGAACACGGCGCTCGCGGCGAAGTTCGTCTCGGAGAGCGAGGACAGGACGGTTGCCGCCATCGCGTCGGGGGAAGCGGCGGACATTTTCGGTCTGACGGTGCTCGAGAGCAACATTCACACGAAGGCGACCAACGCGACGCGTTTTGCCGTCTTCTCGCGTTCATCGCACACGCCCGCGCCGACGGAGGCGGGGGTGCGCTCGGTCTTCCTCTTCACGGTACCCAACCGCGCGGGGGCGCTCGCGTCCGCCATCGACATCATCGGTGCGCACGGGTTCAACCTTCGGACGCTCCGCAGCCGCCCGATGAAGGAGTTATTTTGGCAATATTATTTCTACGCGGAGGCGGAGGGGAACCTATACGCCGACGCGGG
Organism: Coriobacteriaceae bacterium; assembly: GCA_963617165.1. Classification (GTDB taxonomy): domain Bacteria; phylum Bacillota; class Clostridia; order Oscillospirales; family CAG-272; genus UBA1740. The sequence goes on from CAVEOF010000027.1 coordinate 4,215, forward strand.
GCGGGAGATGCTCGCCGAGCTCGGCTCGGTCTGCGACCGTCTGAAGATCGTCGGCGTCTACCGCAAGGGAGACGAAAACGCATAAGGAACGAAAGTTCCGCCGCCCGAGCAAGGGCGGCAGGGATGAAAGGAGACATACGCGCATGATAAGTTTTGACGTGCGGACGGGGAGCGGCAGTTATCCCGTAAAGATCGGGCGGGGGGCGCTCTCCCGCATCGGCGACCTTCTGCCCCTCGGCGATCGGAAGGTATTGATCGTAACGGACGACGGGGTACCCGCCGAATACGCGCGCGCGGTGCTCGCCGCCGCGCCGGACGGGAAGATCGTAACGATCCCCGCGGGGGAGCGCTCGAAGAGCTTTTCCTCCTTTGAGGGGCTTCTCTCCGAGATGCTTTCCGACGGGTTTACCCGTTCCTCGGCGGTATGCGCGGTCGGAGGCGGGGTGGTCGGTGACCTCTCGGGCTTTGCCGCCGCGTGCTATATGCGGGGGATCGATTTTTACAACATTCCGACGACGATGCTCTCGATGGTGGACTCGTCGGTCGGAGGAAAGACCGCCATCGATTTTCACGGGGCGAAAAACATGGTCGGGGCGTTCTACCCGCCGCGGGCGGTGGTGATCGACTGCGACGTCCTCGGGACGCTTCCCTCCCGTGAGAGAGCCGCGGGGCTTGCCGAAGCGGTCAAAATGGCGCTGACCTCGGATGCGGAATTCTTTTCTCTCTTCGAAGGAGACAGGCTCCCCGACGACGAGGAGATCGTCGCACGGTCGGTCGCGGTCAAGGCGCGCATCGTGGAAGAGGACGAAAAGGAAGCGGGCGTGCGCAAGCTTTTGAATTTCGGGCACACGCTCGGTCACGCGATCGAGGCATCGGCGGGGCTGTCGGCACTGCTCCACGGGGAGTGTGTGGCGCTCGGGATGCTCCCGATGTGCTCGCCCGCGGTGCGAAAGCGGCTTTTGCCCGTGCTCGCACGGCTCGGGTTGCCGACAAGATTCCCACAGGAAACGGAGAAGATCTTCTCCTATCTCGGCTATGACAAGAAGCGGGAGGGCGATTCGGTCGTCGCGGTGCTTGTCGAGGAGGTCGGTCACGGAGTTTTGACCCGCATGACCTTCGACGAATTGAAGGCGCGGGTCACGGACTATCTCAAAACGGAAGAGGGGGACGGGCAATGAACAACACGATAGGGCGCGCGGTCGCGCTGACGCTGTTCGGCGAGAGCCACGGCGGGGAGATCGGAGCGGTCATTGACGGACTTTCCCCCGGGATCCCCGTGCGGGAAGAGGAGATCGAAAAAGCGCTCGCGAGGCGGCGTCCGAAGGACGAGACCTCGACGGGACGGCGGGAGCCGGACGCCTTTTCGATCGTCAGCGGTGTCAGGAACGGAAAAACGACCGGGGCGCCCCTCACGATCCTGATCCCGAACGTCAATGCACATTCCGAGGATTACGAGAGCGGGGCATTTCTTCCCCGTCCGTCGCACGCGGACTTTGCGGCGTTCCGAAAATATCACGGATATGAAGACAGGCGGGGCGGCGGTCACTTTTCGGGGCGGCTGACGGCTCCCCTCGTTGCCGCGGGGGCGATCCTCTCCTCTGCGCTCGCCGCGGGCGGGATCGCGATCGGGGTGCATATTGCCTCCCTTGCGGGAATTCCCGACGACGGTTTTTCGGGAGAGCGGGAGGCGCTTTCCGCTCTCGGGGAAAAGGATTTTCCCGTCTTCTCGGACGCCGCGGGAGACAAGATGAAAGAGGCGATCCGCCGCGCGGCGGCGGAGGGCGACAGCGTCGGGGGGATCCTCGAAGGATTCGTCCTCGGACTGCCCGCGGGACTCGGGGAGCCGTGGTTCGACACGGTGGAGGGAGAGCTTTCCAAAATGCTCTTCTCGATCCCCGCCGTCAAGGGGGTGGAATTCGGCGACGGATTTGCCCTTGCGGGGATGCTCGGGAGCGAGGCGAACGACCCGCTCGCGATCCGTGACGGTCGCGTCGTCACGCTCACGAACCGAAACGGCGGTTGTGGCGGCGGCATTACGAACGGGATGCCTCTTCGTTTCTCGCTCGCGATCAAGCCGACGCCCTCCGTCTTCAAAAAACAGAACACCGTCGACCCCGTCGCGATGACGGAAGAGGTGCTCGAGCTCCGCGGCAGGCACGACCCTGCCATCGTTCACCGCGCCGTGCCCGTCGTAGAGGCGGCGTGTGCCGTCGTGCTCGCCGATCTGATCGCGAGACGATACGGCGAGGACGCGCTCGCGGACGGGCGATTCAGAGAAGCGGCGATCGCCGAGGGGTGCTTATGAAATACGGATGTATCGGAAAAAAACTCGGGCACAGCTTTTCCCGCGAGATCCACGCGGCGCTCGGGAATTCGGAATACGAGTTATGCGAGCTTGCGCCCGAGGCGCTGGATCGCTTTCTCGAGGCAAGGGACTTCTCGGCGATCAACGTGACGATCCCGTATAAGGAAGCCGTCATCCCCCATCTTGCCGAGATCGACGAGGGGGCGCGGCGCATCGGCGCGGTCAACACGATCGTCAACCGCGGAGGACGGCTCTGCGGCTACAACACCGACTTTTACGGGATGCGCGCCCTGTTTTCTCACGCGAAGATCACCGTCACGGGAAAGAAGGTCGTGATCCTCGGCACGGGAGGGACCTCGAAAACGGCGTGCGCGGTGGCGGAAAGCCTCGGCGCGGCGAAGGTCCTGCGCGTCGGGCGGACGGGGCGCGAGGGCGCGCTCACCTACGAGGAGCTGTACGCGCATCACACGGATGCCGACATCCTCGTCAACACGACGCCCGTCGGGATGTACCCGAAGCTCTCGGAGAGTCCCGTCGACCTGTCGAGATTCCCCGCGCTGTCGGGCGTCGTCGACGCGGTATACAATCCCCTGCGCACGAATCTCGTCCTTTCGGCGAGAGAAAGAGGAATTCCCGCGGAGGGCGGACTCTTCATGCTGGTGGCACAGGGGGTGCGCGCGTCGGAGATCTTCTTCGACACGAGCTATCCCGAGGGAACGACGGAACGGATCTTTCGCGACATGCGACGGCAAAAGGAGAACGTCGTCCTTGTCGGAATGCCCTCGTCGGGGAAAAGCACCGTCGGCGCTCTTCTCGCAAGCAGGCTCTCCCGCCCTTTTATCGACACCGACGAACGTATCGTCGCTCGGGCGGGTAGCATTTCGGAGATCTTCGAAAAAGAAGGCGAGGCGGCGTTCCGCAAGATCGAGGCGGATGTCATCCGTGAGGAAGCCGCGCCTGCGACGGGTTCCGTCATTGCGACGGGAGGCGGAAGCGTGCTTTTTGATGAAAATGTAAAGAATCTTTTGCAAAACGGCAGGTTATACTTTCTGAACCGACCGTTATCTCTGCTCTGTCCGACAGACGATCGTCCCTTGGCGCGCGACAGAGAGGCACTGCAAAAACGATATAATGAGCGTCTGCCCCGCTACCGTGCGGTCGCGGATGCCGAAATTCTCGCGACGGGGACACCCGAGGATGTCGCGAAGGCGATCTTGGAGGAGTTTTATCGGTGATGAAGATCTTTGTAATCAACGGGCCGAACCTAAATCTGCTCGGCATCCGCGAGCCGAACATATACGGAACGACGGGCTACGCGGAGCTATGCCGCGGGCTCGCGGAATACGGAAAGACGCTCGGAATCGAGCTTTCCCTCTTTCAATCCAATCACGAGGGAGCGCTCGTCGACAGAATACAGGAGGCATATTTTTGCGGGGCGGACGGCATCGTCATCAACCCCGGTGCCTACACGCACACGAGCATTGCTCTTCTCGACGCGCTGAACGCGGTGCAGATCCCGACGGTGGAGGTACATATCTCGGACGTATCGAAGCGGGAAGCCTTCCGTCAGGTGAGCTATCTGCGCCCCGCCTGCGTCGCGTCGATCATCGGGCACGGCGTGCACGGCTACTATGAGGCGATCGACCTTTTGCGCGCCGGGAAGGATAAGACGGAATGAAGGTCACCTTTCAAAAGAGCCTCGCGCACGGGACGCTCGCCGTGCCGCCGTCCAAAAGCATGGCGCACCGCCTGCTTCTCGCGGCGGCGCTGTGCGACGGGGTGTGCACCGTCCGCGGCATCTCCGACTGCGAGGACGTGTCGGCGACGCTCGACTGTATGCGTGCGCTCGGCATCGAATGTAAAAAAGAGGGCGAATGTGTGACCGTGTTCGGCAAGGGGGCGGGCGCGCTGACGCCACGGGCTCCTCTGCCCTGCCGCGAGAGCGGGAGCACGCTCCGCTTTCTGATCCCGATCGCCCTCCTCTCGGGAGAGAGCGTGACCTTTACGGGTGAGAGGGTACTCTTTTCCCGACCGCTCACGGTATACGAGACGCTCGCCGAAGAGCGGGGACTTCTCTTTTCGCGAAAGGAGGACTACCTCACGGTGCGCGGTCCGCTCGAGGCGGGAGAATTCTCCGTCGTCGGAAACATCAGCAGTCAGTTTATCTCGGGGCTTCTCTTCGCACTTCCGCTTCTCAAGGGAGACAGCAGGATCCGTATGACGACGGCGATCGAGAGCCGCTCCTACATTGAAATGACCCTGCGGGCGCTCGCGATGTTTGGCGTTCGCGCCGAGTGGACGGACGAGCGGACGCTCCTTGTCCCCGGCGGGCAGACCTATCGGGCGGGCGAGGTCTTCGTCGAGGGGGACTACTCGAGCGCGGCGTTTCCCGACGCGCTGAACCTCTTCGGCTCCGAGGTCACGCTCACGGGACTTTCCCCCGACACGGTGCAGGGGGACAGTGCCTACCGCCGTTACTTCCCCATGCTCGCGTCGGGGGTGCCGACCCTCTATATCGGGGACTGCCCCGACCTCGGCCCCATCCTCTTCGCGATCGCGGCGGCGAAAAACGGCGGGGTGTTCGACGGGACGCGAAGGCTGAAGATCAAGGAGAGCGACCGCGCCGCCGCGATGGCGGAGGAGCTAAAGAAATTCGGTGCCTCGGTGTCGGTCTACCCCGACACGGTGGTGGTCTACCCGACGGCGTTCCGTGCACCGGATGTACCGCTCGACGGGCACAACGACCATCGGATCGTGATGGCGCTCTCGATCCTTTTGGCGCTGACAGGGGGGACGATCCTCGGGGCGGAAGCGGTAAAAAAGAGCTATCCCGCGTTTTTCGACGATCTCGCGACGCTCGGTATTCTTTGGGAGGCAGAAGATGAAGCTTGATAAGAACACAAAATTTTTGATCGTGGGACTCGGCGTCATCGGCGGCGGTTATGCCAAGGCGCTGACGAAAGCGGGCTACACCGTCGATGCGTTTACGAAGAAGGCATCCGACGTCATGTATGCGAAAGAACACGGAATTGCACGAAAAGTGACTACAATCGTTGACAAAAAGATGATCGAAGACGCCGACGTGATCATCTTCGCCCTCTATCCGCACACCTTCATCGAATGGGTGGAGGAGTACGGAAAGTGGATCCTGCCGAAGACGCTCGTGACCGACGTGACGGGGGTCAAGTCCGAGGTGATCGAGAAGGTCAACGCAAGACTTCCGTGCGGGGTGGAATTCATCGCGGCGCACCCGATGGCGGGGCGGGAATCCTCGGGCATCGAATACAGCGACGACGGCGTGTTTCACGGGGCGAACTACCTCATCACGCCGACGCTCAAAAATTCGACCGAAGCCATCTGCGCCTGCCGCGACCTCGGGAAGCTCCTCGGCTTCTCCCGCATTACGATCCTTTCGCCTGCGGAGCATGACCGCATGATCGCCTTTCTCTCCCAGCTGACGCACGTGATCGCGGTGGTACTGATGAATGCGGAAAACATCGAGGGGCTCGAAAAGTATACGGGCGACTCCTTCCGCGATCTGACGCGCATTGCAAAGATCAACGACGCGATGTGGTCGGAGCTGTTCCTCATGAACCGCGAGGCATTGCTTGCCGAGACGGACGACTTCCTTGCGGTGATGGAAAAATTCCGCGCGATGCTCGCCGCGGGCGACCGCGAGGGAATGCGGGAGATGATGCGAGTCGCATCGGCGCGGCGCTCCCTGTTCGATAAGCCGAAGACATCCGCCGCGAAGGCAAAATAAGGAGAAACAAGTCATGGAAAAGAATATGGAATTTTATCGCAAGCTGCCGATCCCGAAGGAGATCAAGGCACAATATCCGATCTCTCCCGCGGCACAGGCGGCGAGGGACGCCTGCCTTTCGGAGCTTGAAAAGATTTTTACGGGAGAGTCCGACCGTTTCCTGCTCGTGATCGGTCCCTGCTCCGCCGACCGCGAGGACGCGGTGCTCGAATACATCGGCAGACTGCGGAGAGTACAGGAGGAGGTAGCTGACAAGATCCTGATCGTACCGCGCATCTACACCAACAAGCCGCGCACGACGGGAGACGGCTACAAGGGGATGCTCCACCAGCCCGACCCGAACGCGGCGCCCGACCTGCTCCGCGGCATCGTGGCGATCCGACATCTGCATATGCGGGCGCTTGAGGAGACGGGCTTCGGCTGTGCGGACGAGATGCTCTATCCCGAAAATCACCGCTATCTGTCCGACCTGCTTGCCTATGTGGCGGTGGGCGCGCGCTCGGTGGAGGATCAACAGCACCGACTGACGGCGAGCGGTCTCGACATCCCCGTCGGCATGAAGAACCCGACGAGCGGAGACATCGGGGTGATGATGAATTCGATCGCGGCGGCACAGCACTCGCACATTTTCTGCTACCGCGGCTGGGAGGTCAAGAGCCACGGCAACCCCCTCGCACACGCGATCCTTCGCGGCTACGTCGACCAGAACGGAAAGTCCTACCCGAACTATCATTACGAGGACCTCATGTCCCTGGCGGGGCGGTACGAGACCTCGGGGCTCAAAAATCCCGCGGTCATCGTCGACACGAACCATTCGAACTCGGGCAAGCGGTATAACGAGCAGATCCGCATCTCGATGGAGATCCTGCACAGCAGACAAAGCTCGGCGGACATCCGACATCTCGTAAAGGGTCTGATGATCGAGAGCTATCTGCTCGACGGTGCGCAAAGCATCTCGGACAAGGAAGAATACGGCAAGTCCATCACCGACCCCTGCCTCGGATGGGAAAAGACCGAACGGCTGATCCTCGACATTGCGGACAGGGTGTAAAATGAAGCGGACGGACGACCGAAACGCGGACGAAAGAGGCAAAATCAGCGCGTCGCGCAAGGGTACAAAACCTCGCGAAAGCGATCCCTCCGCGAAAAGCGAAACGGCGGCGAAGCCCTGTACGGGCGAATACGTGACGCATCCGATCGCGCCGGTCTACGATGCGAGGTCGCGGATTTTGATCCTCGGCTCCTTTCCGTCGGTGAAATCGCGGGAGGCGGGCTTCTATTACGGGCATCCGCAAAACCGATTCTGGCGGGTACTCGCCTCCCTTTACGGAGAGGCAGTGCCCTGCGGGACGGAGGAAAAGCACGCCTTTTTGCTCTCGCACGGCATCGCACTGCACGACGTGATCGCGGCGTGTGAGATCTGCGGCTCGGCGGATGCCTCCATCAAGAGGGTGTGCCCTGCCGACCTCTCCCCCATTCTTGCGGGAAGCAGGATCGAGAGGATCTTCGTCAACGGAAAGACGGCGGAGGCGTACTATCGAAAATATCAGGAGGCGAAACCGGGACGGACGGCGATCCTGCTCCCGTCGACGAGCCCCGCCAACGCGATGTTTTCTTTATCAAGGCTGATCGACGCGTGGCGTGTGATCTTATAAAAAACGGCAATCTTCTCGCATGATCGCGGAAGATTGCCGTTTTTGTATAGAATTCTTTGCATTTTATTGATCTTATCTATGCTGTCAAAAGCTCGGCGTGTGATATTTGCCTTTGAAACGCCTGCGTCAAAATGGATTTTTGCAGATTAGAAGACCGTGCCGAACGTGTCATTTTGCCTCTTGCTTTAAGAGGAAGGCTTCGGCGACACGGATGCCGTCGATGGCGGAAGAGGCAATGCCGCCCGAATAGCCGGCACCCTCACCGACGGGATAGAGCCCGCGGAGGGTTGCGGCTTCGAAGGTCTCGGTGCGGAGGAGTCGGACGGGAGAGGTGGAGCGGGTCTCGGCGCCCGTCAGCATGGCATCGGGCAGATAGAAGCCCGGGCGCCATGCGTCAAAATCCGAAACGGCGGCGCGAAGCGACTCGGTGACGTAAGGAGGGAGATATTCCTCGGGTGAGACGGGCACCGTACCGCGCTCATAAGTCGGGAGGACATCTCCCGCGGCGCGAGGAGGCAGGCGGTGCAAAAAGTCCTCCATCCGACAGGCGGGAGCGGCATAGGTGCCCCCTCCCGCACGGAAGGCGGCGCGCTCGATGCGCTCTTGCAGAGCGAAACCCGCGAGGGGGGCGTCCGTCCCGAAGTCGGCGGGGGTGACGGAGACGAGAAGCGCGCTGTTCGAATTTCTGCCGTCGCGGGCGTAAGCGCTCATGCCGTTGGTCACGACGCGCCCCTCTGCGGAGGCGGCGGCAACGACGCTCCCGCCCGGACACATGCAGAAGGAATAGGCACTGCGCCCGTTTTCCAGATGGGTGACGAGATGGTAGGATGCCGCGCCGAGCGTAGCGGGGGCGTTCTCTCCGTAGAACAGGCGGTCGATATACTCTCTCGGGTGCTCGACACGGAGACCGATGCCGAAGGGGCGAGGAGTGATCGGAACGTTCGCCGACAAAAGGAGCCCGACGGTATCGCGGGCACTGTGCCCCGTCGCAAAAAAGGCGGCGCGGGTCGGGACGATCTCCTCTTCGCTTCCCTGCCCGTTCCCTTTGCGAAGTCCGATGCCGACGAGGGCGCCGTCGCGGATGAGAAGCCGCTCCGCCTTGGTACGAAAGCGAACCTCACCGCCGAGGGAGAGGATCTTCTCCCTCAGGCGGCGGACGATGCACGGCAGGCGATCGGTGCCGAGATGCGGATGCTCGAGATAGCGGATCTCGCTCGGAGCGCCCGCGAGAATGAATTCATCGAGCACCTTCGTGCGATAGGGGCTGTCCTGCCCGAATTTCAACTTTCCGTCGGAGAAGGCGCCCGCGCCCCCCTCGCCGTACTGAATATTGCTCTCGGGGTCGAGGATGCCGCCGTCGAAAAAGCGGCGGACGCTCTTTTCCCTTTCCTCGACGGGCTCGCCGCGCTCGACGAGAAGGGGGCGTGTGCCCGCCTCGGCGAGGATAAGGGCGGCGAACAGTCCCGCGGGACCCGCGCCGACGACAACGGGGCGGTAGTCAAGCCGACGCCTCGGGGTTACGTAGACGAAGGGGACATAGGAGCGGACGGTCTTTCGCATTTTGAGGAGCCCGCGCTCTCGTTCCTCGGAGGCGGAAAAGGCGACGGTCAGGCGTTTTCGATACCCGCCTTCCGTCAAAAGGAGCTTTTCCTTGAGCGGAGTCACGTCGCGGATCTCTTCCCGCCCGATAGGCAAAAGAGCGAGAATTCCCGCGTAGACATCTTCTTTTTCGTAGTTGATCGGAACGGAGATCTCGATTGCGACCACGGCGCGTCCTCCTTTCGTGTTTTGCTTCTGATAAAACCAGTATAGCACAAAGCGCCCCGTATTGCAAGGGGCGCTTTGCGCTTTATGATCGTTTCCTTCGAAAAAACGGCACGGGAGTCCGCCGATCGCGAACGATGAGG
>CAVEOF010000027.1:13854-23845 GCA_963617165.1 Coriobacteriaceae bacterium
GTCAATTCCCGTGCGGGGAAGCTTCTTCCGCTTCGGGCGCGATCGGAGAGGCTCCTGCCGCGGGCGTCGTATCCTTCGATTTGCGATCGGATGTCTTGCGGCGCGGGAGGCTGTCGCCGAGCTCGGAGAGTAGGATCGCGACGATGCCGACGCCCCCGCCGATCAAAAGGTCGGGGGTCAGCGGATCGGAGCCGAGAAGCACCGACATAACGCTCGTCACCACGGCGGCGAAGGGCATGATGACGCCGACGGTGACCGCGTCGACATGCTTTTGCGCATTGGTGCGGATGAGCCAGCCGACCCCCGAGATCAGGATCGATGAGATCACGAGTGCGAGGAGCGGGAGGGGATCGAAGGTATAGGTGAGCGGCTCCGCCATGGTAGTCTCGCCCGCCCCGTTCACCACGGGGATCCGATTCAGAAGAAGGGCGGTCGCAAGGGAGACGATCATCGTGATCGTCGACTGAATGAGCAGGTAGAGCGAGGCGTTCAGCTTCTTGATACAGGCACCCGTCCCCGCGATGTTGACCCCGTAGAGAATGCCGGCAAGCCCGCACAAGATCTCTCCGATGCCGACCGAAAAACCGCGCCCGTTAAAGAGTCCGTTGAGGGCAAAAACGCTGAAAAGGCAAAGTATACTTGCCAAAATGCGAAAAAACGTCGGTTTTTTCTTCGTCAGAGCGTAAGAAAGAAACGGGACGACGAGAACGGAAAGATTCTCGAGAAAGGCATATTTTGCGGGGGTGGTATAGGCGAGTCCGACATTCTGAAGGACGTTCGCCGCGGCGTAAACGCAGCCGAGCGGGATCGCTGCGCGAAAATAGGTACGGTCAAGCTCTTTAAGCTTTCGGTGCGCGACACATAGATAAAAAGCGACGAGGGACGCCTCCGAGAGAAACAGACGGAAGGCGGGAGAATAATACTCATACAGCTTCAATGTCACGAGCGGAGTCATACCCCACAGAAACACCACAAACAAAAGGGAGAGAATGCCGACGGTTCGTTTTTTGTCAATCGGTTTCATAGTGAAATTATAGCACAGCCCTTGACATTTGGGAAGTTCGGTGTTATCATATCGTTGTGAAATTTTTTCAAAGCGGGCGGGCATGACAGGGCGACCGATGCCTTTGTCGGTCCGCGCCGCGGTGTGAAACAAAAGGAGGTCTCTATGGACACGCAGACGGTACGAATGATCTTACGGATCGCGGAGCTCGGGAGCATGAAGCGGGCGGCGGAGGAATATTGCTATACCCCGTCCGCCTTCAAGCGGATCGCCGACGCTTTCGAAGAGGAGCTCGGCGTTCGGGTCTTCTCCCGCACGTCTGGCGGGACGGCGTGGAACGCGGCGGGCGAAAAGCTCGCGCCCGAGTTAAAAGCGCTTCTCGAGACAGAGGAGCGGATCCTTTCCCTTGCCCGTACCTTTGCCGCCGACGGCGGACTGCTGACGGTCGGGACCTTTTCGAGCGTGTCGAACGAGATCCTGCCCTCCCTTTGGAAGAGCTTCCGCAAAAAGCACGCCGACGTCAAGCTCCGCGTCGATGTGGACGATTCCTTCACCGACGCGCTCCGCACGGGGCGTGTGGACTGTGTGATCGACGACGAGACGGACACGCCCGAGGGCACCCTCAGGATCCCCCTTTTTGAGGACGAATACGTCGCGGTGCTCCCGCCCTCGTACCCGACAACTGCCGAGCCGATGACGCGGGAGGCGCTTTGCTCTCTTCCCTTCATCATGCCGTCGGACGCGCGGGTCTCGTCCCTCTTCGGCTCGCAGGTCTTCTCCGATCTGACGACGGTGGACTCGGACGACGACCGCCTGATCCTGCGCATGGTGAGCGAAGGGCTCGGCGTCAGCGTCCTGCCGAGCCTGACGGTGCGCGGCTTCGGTGACGGGGTGAAGACGGCAAAGCTCGTCCCGCGGCTTTCCCGCACGCTTTCGCTCTGTTATCTCTCGAAGAGGAGGCGCGAGCCGCTGATCCGCGACTTTACCGACCACCTGCTTCTTTCCTTTCAAAAGAATTTCGGCAATCCATCTTGACAAAGCGCGCAGGCGGTGCTATAATAGGAGGGTAAAAAATCTACCCGTGGCACAGCTGGATAGCGCGTGAGACTCCGACTCTCAAGGTCGCAGGTTCGAATCCTGTCGGGTAGGCCAAATTCTCCGCCGTAGGGCGAAGTCCCTGCGGCGGGGAATTTTCTACCCCACGGGTGAGAACCTCGAGGCGTTCCTCGGAACGCCTGAAATTCGCCGCTCCGACATTCCGTAAACGCACCTTCGCTTCCGCGAATTTCTTGCTGAGTTCGAATCCTGTCGGGTAGGCCAAATTCTCCGCCGTAGGGCGAAGTCCCTGCGGCGGGGAATTTTCTACCCCACGGGTGAGAACCTCGAGGCGTTCCTCGGAACGCCTGAAATTCGCCGCTCCGACATTCCGTAAACGCACCTTCGCTTCCGCGAATTTCTTGCTGAGTTCGAATCCTGTCGGGTAGGTCAAAGAAAAGCACCCGTCGGGTGCTTTTTTCAATAATAAAAATCCGTCGCGGGAAGTTTGAGATGTGCCCGCGCGTGAAACGCCTGCGGGCGTGATAAAAACTTCCCGATGCAACCGTTCGGGAAGGATCGGAGGAATTTTTATGAAACAGACAACACAAAAGGTCGCCTTGGTTACGGGAGCATCGAGCGGGATCGGGCTGGCTACGGCGCGGGCGCTCGCGGCGGAGGGCTACACCGTTTACGGAATCTCCCGTCATATCAAAGAGGGCGAGCCCTTCCGTGCGCTCTCCTGTGACGTCACCGACCGCGAGGCGGTCTCGGCGTGCGTCCTCCGCGTCGTGCAGGAGGCGGGACGCATCGATCTTTTGGTCAATTCGGCGGGGATGGGCATCTCGGGCAGTGTCGAAAACACACCCGCGGAAAGCATGGAGCGGATCTTCCGCGTCAACGTATTCGGCACGGACACCGTGTGTCGGGCGGTTCTTCCCATCATGCGGGCGCAGGGCGACGGATGCATCGTCAATCTCGGCAGTATCGCGGGCGAGCTGCCGATCCCTTTCCAGACCTTTTACAGCGCGACGAAGAGCGCCATCGGAAGCTATTCCCGCGCGCTCGCGATGGAGGTGAAGCCCTTCGGCGTGCGCGTCTCTTGCGTGCTTCCCGGGGACACCCGCACGGGCTTTACGGCGGCACGGGTGAAAAATCCCGCAGACGATGAAAGCTACGGCGAGCGGATCGCGCGCAGTGTCAGCCGCATGGAGCACGACGAGACGCACGGCATGAGTGCCGAGTCGGTGGCGCGCGTCATTCTCAAAACGGCAAAGCGAAAGCACCCCGCACCGACGGTAGCGGTGGGAGCGACTTACCGTTTTCTTCTCGTCCTTTCGAAGTTTCTGCCGCGGCGTTTGGTCGACGCGATCCTCTATCGGATGTATGCAAAGTAACGTTATATTTACAAAACGAGACATTTTTCTTGCGGATTCGGGAAAAATGCCTCGTTTTGTAAATTCAGAATTATGAATTAAGAATTAAGAATTATGAATTGATAGTTTTAGCGTCGGGTGCGCAAAGGTGTCGGAGAGGTGCAAATGCCGCAAATAGAGGCGGGCGACTTTATGCGAGCGGCGAGGCGGGCGGAGCCGCAAACACGCCGCCTTGCGGTCGTTACATTCTCTTCCCTATGTTATCAAGATAGACTGCGAAGCCTACGGCGCCGCCGGTGTGTCCGTGACGGCGGACAAGGGTGTCGTAGCGCCCGCCGCGAAGCACCTCGCCCGCGCGTCCCGCACGTCCGACGAAGAAAAAGCCGTCGTAATAATCCATGCTCGGGGCGAGGGTGAAGTCGATGCTCGCGCGCTCCTTCGCGATGTCGCCGAGGGCGTCGCGCAGATCCTTTGCCGCGGCGATCTCCGCCTCGCTCCTTGCGACCTCGAGAAGATAGGAGAGCCCCTCCTTCGCGGGACGCTTTTCCGTCAGATAGGCGGAAAGCGCGGCGGCGGTCTTTTCCTCCTCCCCGCGTGCGAGCAGGAATTCGTAAAGCCCCGCGGGAGTTGTGCGAAGCAGGGCGTAAAGCTCTCTGCGATAGGCGCCGTAGATCCCGTAGCGGTCAAAGAGGGCGTCGGAATAGGCAAGGGGCATGACGACGAGCTCACATTTCGCAAACAGGCTCATGAGCGCCTCCGACGCAAGCGTGAGGACCTCCCGCTCCTCTTCCCCCGTGACGTTCCCGATACATTCCACGCCCGCCTGCGAGATGCGGCGGTAGAGCCTCCGCCTTTCGTCCGGACGGAGAATGTTCTCGTAATAGCAATATTTATGTGTGCCGGGGTCGGTCGAGATCTCATCGATCAGAGAGAGGGTAACGTCGCCGAACGCCTCCTTCGCCATGCTCTCGGAAAAGACCGAACGGGCAAAGCGGCGATAGCCCCGGGACTCAAAGCGCGCCATCAACGAATACGCCGCCCGTTCCGAGGGGAGAAGGGGCATGTTGCCGTTTTCTCTCACGGTACGAAAAGAAGGGGCGCCGAGACGGGAAAGCGCCGTGCGATAGCCGCCCTCGGCGCCCGAGAGCGCCTTGGACACGCGGCTGATGGTCGCGGTGGACGCGCCCGTGCGCTCAACGATGTCGTGATAATTCGCGCCGCGGTCGAGCAGGCGCGCGACCTCAAAGCGAGAGGAAAGCTCGGCGAGCTCCTTCGCCGTGCAGAGATCGGCGAAAAACGCTCTGCATTCCTCGGGAGTTTTCAGAGAAAGAACGGCTTCATACAGTGCCGCGAACTGCGTGTCGGTCATACGATGCACCTCGGATCTCGATTGCTATTTACAGTATACCACTTTATCCCGATAAAGTCAACAGAAAAAGCGGACCTTTCGCATTCTTCTTCGTTTTTGCGAAAGTTCCGCTTTTTTTATTCGCTATCTCGGATGGTCAGGGTCCTGACTTCTCCGCGTTTCAGGTAGATCTTACGGAAGCCGACGAGCGTCTTCTCGGGGAGGTCCGCATATTTCAGGACGGTGTACGCGGTATCGCGCGCGCCGACGTTCTCGACCCGGACGGTATCGCGGTCGAGCCACTCCTCCCGTATCTCGGAATAGGTGAGTCCGTCGCCGAAGGCATAGACGGGCGTGCCCTCGAAGTAGCGGTAGGTGCGCCCCTTCATGGAATAGTCCTCAAAGGGCGGAAGGTCCTCCGTGCTCCGATAGAAGGTGACGGGAAGGCGTCCGCTCGGCGATTCCTTACCGAAGAGAATGTCCGCGAGGGCGAGTCCCCCCTCCTCCCCGGGATAAAAGCACTGAAGGATGGCGTCGCAATCCTTCTTCGGCGCGGAAAGGTTCATGGCGCTCCCGCTGACGTTGACGAAGACGGTGGGCTTCCCGAGGGAGAGAACGGCATCGTACAGCCGTCTTTGGCAAGGCGGATACTCGAGCGTCGTGCGATCGCCGCAGTTCGTGGCGTTGGCATAGGCGTCATTCTCTTCCCCTTCAAGCTCCGCGGTGATGCCCATGCAGAGAATGACGACGTCCGCATTCTTTGCCGTCGCGACCGCGTCGGCAAGATACTGCGCGTCTCCCCACGCGTAACCGCTCTCCGCAACGTCCGCGTACAGGTCGCATCCGACGGAATACAACACGTCCGTATACTCTTCGATGCCGCGAAGGAGGGTATAGGGCTTCGTCGGGGTGCCGTGATAATTCGCGAGCAATGCCGCGGTGCGGTCGGCGGTGGGACCGATGACCGCGATCTTCTTTTTGTCGGTCGGGGAAAGGGGCAAAATACCGTTGTTCTT
The DNA here is from genome assembly GCA_963617165.1 of Coriobacteriaceae bacterium. Classification (GTDB taxonomy): domain Bacteria; phylum Bacillota; class Clostridia; order Oscillospirales; family CAG-272; genus UBA1740. Next base: position 19,633 of record CAVEOF010000027.1, read on the forward strand.
CAGAAGAACGATGCCCGCGCGCGCCATGCGGCGGTTCAGCTCCCGATGCGCCTCGGAGCAAAGCGTCTCGTACCCGATGCGATCGTATGCGCAATCGTCGGCGAACATGCCGAGGGCGAAGCGGGCGCGGAAGAGTCTGACCGCCGCCTCGCGCAGGACGGATTCCCCGATGAGCCCCTCTGCCGCCGCGCAGGTGAGGTATTGGTAGGCGCTCCCGCAGTTCAAGTCGCAACCCGCGTTCAGGGCGAGAGCCACCGCCTCGACGCGCGTCTTTGCGATGCCGTGGTGGTCGGAGATGTCGCAGATCGCGCCGCAATCCGAAACGACGTACCCGTCGAAGCCGAGCTCGCCGCGCAGAAGCTCGGAGAGAAGATGCTTCCCCGCGCAGCACGCCTCGCCGTTCGTGCGGTTGTAGGCGCCCATGACCGCCGCGGGATGCGAATGTCCGATGCAATAGCGGAAGGCATAGAGGTAGGTATGGTAGAGGTCGTACTCGCTCACGACCGCGTTGAATTCGTGGCGTTTTTCCTCCGGTCCGCTGTGGACGACGTAATGCTTGAGCGTGGCATCGAGCTTCCGATACGGGACGCCGTCCCCCTCCCCCTGCAAGCCGCGGACGAAAGCGCTCCCCATCCTGCCCGCGAGGTAGGGATCCTCGCCGTAGGTCTCGTGCCCTCTGCCCCAACGGGGGTCGCGGAAGATATTGATATTCGGCGACCAGAAGGTAAGCCCTTGGTAAATATCCGTCTTTCCGAAGGCTTTGTAGGCGTTGTACTTGGCTCTCGCCTCGTCCGAGATGGCGGTCGCGACCTCAAACAGGAGGTCGTCGTCAAAGCTCGCCGCCATGGCGATCGCCTGCGGGAATACCGTCGCGGCGCCCGCGCGGGCTACGCCGTGGAGACATTCGTTCCACCAGTTGTAGGCGGGGACACCGAGGCGCGGAATGGCGGGGGCGTCGTATTTCAGTTGTGCCGCGACCTCGGCGAGGGTCATTTTCCCGACGAGCTCACGCGCTTGCTTTTCGTAAGTGTCCATAAGGTTCTCCTTTCACGGGAGCTAAATTTGATTATAGGGCGAAGAGGAAGGTAGAGAGGAAGGTGCCCGCGATGGCGACGATCTCCCGCTTTGTCAGGGTATCGCGGAAGACGAGCTTCCCCGCCACCGCCGAGAGGACGATCACGCCCCCCGATACGATCGGGTACTGCACCGAGGCGGGCAGGGTGAGGGCGGCGATCAGATTCAGATAGGTACCGCCGTAGATCGACGCGCCGAGGGCGACGGCGAGGAGGACCGTGCGCCCCGTAAACACGCCGTCGGTGCTCTGCCCCTCCCCCGTCTTTTTCCCGCGGAGCCATGCGAAAAGGCAGACGGTGCCCGCGGACAGAGCGGTAAAGAGAGCGGTTAGGACAAGAAAGCTCGCGGTGTCCGCGGCGGCTTCCCCTCCCGTCTGATGGAATTTCGAGACGACGCTGTTCATACCGCTTAAGAAAAAGACGACGAAGCAGAGGAAGAGATACCCGCCGCCGTTTTTCTCCTCACTCTTTTTCCCGAGGGATTTCAGAAGGATGCACGCGCTCATCAGGCAGAGCCCGAGAATGCGGAAGGGCGTCGCCTCCTCTCGGAGGAAGATCACGCCGTAGAAGAAGGGGAGCATCATCCCGCCGAGCATCATGAACATGCTGTAGATCGCAAGGTTGCCGTAGGAGAGCGTCTTCAGGCTCATCAATCCCTGCAACACGACGATCGCGGTATAGCAGACCGCGACGATCACGGAAAAGGGGGTGAGTGTGAGTCTGCAACCGTTCAGAAGAAAGAGCAGCACCGCGCCGACAAGGTGGGCAAGCATGAGGAAGAAAAGCCCCGAAAAGAGGGTCTGCCTCACGCGGCTCTGATAGAGATTCAAAAAGATGAATTGCAGGGTGAACGACAGCGTCGCACACAAAAGAAGGACGTAATCCATGGTGTATTCCTTAATAAAAAGATTCGGCAAGTCGATGATAGCACAGCGGGGTTTCTCTGTCAAGACGTTTTTTCTCATTTCGCAAAAAAAGGTAAAAATCTGACAGGAAGACGTGAAGGAATGTACTTGCGGGCGGTGAGGTCTTCCTATATAATAAATGCAGAAACGCTTCTTTTAAGCGGAACGAAAGGATGATACCGATGAAACTGAATCTTGCTACCTACCGCGACAAGCTCCATGCCGCGTGGATCGGAAAAAATATCGGCGGAACGATGGGCACGCCCTACGAGGGCGGGCGGGAATATCTCGATATTAAGGGCTTTGTGACCGACGCGAGCGTCGTGCTCCCGAACGACGACCTCGACCTCCAGCTCGTCTGGCTCGCCGCCTTGGAGGCGCGGGGTCCCCACCGTCTGAACGCCGCCGAGCTCGGCGAATTCTGGCTAAGCTTTATCGTGCCCTATTGGAACGAATACGGCATCGGCAAGACCAACATGTCGCGCGGCATGTTCCCTCCCCTCTCGGGAGATTATCGGAACACGTGGCGGCACTCGAACGGTGCGTGGATCCGCACCGAGATCCGGGCGTCCCTCGCCCCCGGGGCGCCCGACATTACGGCGAAGTACGCGATCGAGGACGCGTCGGTCGACCACGGCGCGGGAGAAGGAACGATCGCGGCGGCGTTCGTCGCGGCGATGCAATCGACCGCCTATGTGGCGAAGACGGTGCGCGAGGCGATCGACGTCGCGCTGACGAAGATCCCCGAGGAGAGCCGCGTGGCGAAGAGCGTGCGCTTCGTCATCGAGTGCTACGAGGGAGGCAAGACCCCGCGCGAGACGCGCGACCTCGTGCAGAAGCTCAACGCGGACATCGGCGACGACTGGTTTGAGGCGCCCTCCAACGTGGCGTATACCGTGCTCGGTCTGCTGTTCGGCGAAGGGGATTTCAAAAAGTCCATGATCACCGCCATCAACTGCGGCGACGATACCGACTGCACAGGCGCGACGGTGGGTGCGACGCTCGGCATTCTCGGAGGCGTCTCGGGAATTCCCGAGGACTGGCGCGGACACATCGGCGAAGCCATCGTCACGATCTCCATCAACCGCGGTCTGCTCTACGGCGTGCCCGCGACCTGTGCCGAGCTGACCGACCGCGTGGCAAAGCAGGCGCCCCTCCTTCTCGCGGCAAACCGTGCGGACGTCGCCCTTACCGAAGGGAAGGATGAGATTCCCGCCGACATTCTCGCAACTCTCTCGAAGGGGGAGGAGACGAAGGAAAAGCTCCGCGCACTCATTCCCTTCTCCTTCACCGTCGACTTCACCTATGCGTCCGCGACCCTGATCTACGAGACGACGCCCGACATCGCGCCAAACGGCGAGGTCAAGGTCAAACTCGTGATCCGCAACAATCATAAGGTGTACGGCAGCAGACCCTACGACCTCAATCTGCGTTGGTTCCTCCCCGACGGCTTCACCGTATCGGGCGGCGCGAGCGCCATCCGTCTGCCGCACTTCAATGCGCATGACCCTGCCATGGCGGAGGTGGAATTCACCCTTCACGCTGGTGAGCATGTGCTCCCCGTCAACCGTGCCGTGCTCGAGATCACGGCAGAAGGACGCTTCACCGCAGGATACGTGCCCGTGCTGACCTTCGGCTGATTTTCACACGATAGCGTCTGTTTTATAAACAAAAGATTACATTCAGATAAAAATCTCCCGAAGCCGTCGGTCATGCTGACGGCTTCGGGAGATTCTTTAAGTTGTCCGAAGATTTTATACAGAAGGAATCACTCACCCAAACTAAGCCACAAAGCGGGGCGAATGCCAAATACATATCCAGCGTCGTAGGAGGTGGAAGAGCAACCATCGCCCTCAAAACCGCCCGTGCCAACGAATTCCACGCTGTTATAATCGTAGAAAGACGGTGAGCGTAGCCACCAAGCGCCGGCATAGCCTGTAAAATCACTCGTGTCCGTTCCTCTTGCCATAGCATAATCGGTCGCTGTCGCTATTCTTGACGCATCATCGGAAAAATAATTACCGCGGAACGCTTCGTTATAACCCAAAAGATAGAGCTTATCCTCGGTGTTTTCACAAGCATAAGGATTGGGCGAACAATAAGTAGTATCCGCATCGTTATCTACCGTAGTGATGAGGATCGCGTTTCTCTGCGTCTCAGTGAAGACGGTATTCAGAAACGCGCCGTTCAAATATGCGCGAATCGTAGACTCCTTATAGTTGTTGGGATAAATGT